>PMTY01000073.1 GCA_003167155.1 Candidatus Cybelea tumulisoli | reverse complement strand
CGCGCACGTAGGGACGGAGGCGATCGTGAGGCGGCCGAACCGTGAGTTGAGGATCGTCCACTCGCACCGTACCGGCGCCGACCATGACGGCGTCGTGCGCGATGCGCAGCTCGCGCACGTAGCGCCGTGCATCTTCGGAGGTCAACCGCTGTTCGACGCCCGGCCGGCTCGCGATTGCGCCGTCGAGCGACATCGCCATCTTCAGTGCAACGTATGGCCGCTGCAGGGTTCCCGCGCGGGCGAACGGCTCGATCAAGTCGCGAGCGATCGGATCTTCCGCAACTGCAACGTCGACGCCGCGTTCGCGTAGCTCGGCGGCGCCGCCGTGCAGCGTCGGATCGAGCGTGCCTGCGACGACGCGAACGATGCCGGCTTCGATGACCGCGCCGGTGCAGGGCGGCGTGCGGCCGACGTGCCGGCAGGGTTCGAGCGAGACGTAGAGCGTTGCGCCGTGGGCCTCGCGCGCAGCTTGACGCAACGCGTTGGTTTCGGCATGCGCGTCGCCCGCGCGATGATGATAACCTTCGCCGACGATTCGGTTTTCGCGCACGACGACCGCGCCGACCGGCGGGTTCGGAGAGGTGCTGCCGATGCCGCGTGCCGCCAGCTCGTAGGCACGGTGCAAGTACAGCTCGTCAAGCGGCGTCAGTGAACGATGGAGTTGCTCCACGGCTTGGGGCTGTTCGCCACGGCGACCACTATCGCATCGTCCACGACTCCGCCGGCTTCGCGAATCGCATCGGCACAATCGCGGAGCGTCGATCCGGTCGTGCAGACATCGTCGAAGAGCGTCACGCGAAGGCCCGCAACCCCGGCCGGATTGCACGTAAATCGTCCTCGCGCCGCAAGGCGTTGCGCGCGCGAGCGTCCGCGCTGAGCGTCGCCGGATCGCTGGTCTAAGGCCAGAACCACCCGGGCGCCGGCGATGGCGGCCGCACGGCGAGCCACGAGCGCAACGCCATCGAGGCCGCGCACGCGCCGGCGTTTGGCGGTCGTCGGGACCGGCACGAGGATTGCGCCCGCCGTAACAAAGGGCGCCGTCATGCGCCCTAACGCCTCGGCCACGTCCCGGCGCCCATCTTTGAGCGCGAGCACCGCCGCCCGAAGCGTGCTTTCGTACGGGGCAACGGCCGCAACCCGCAACGACGGAAGATATACTGCAAGACCATTACCGTTCGGGCGGCACGCGCTGCAAAGCCCCGAACCGATCGCGTTACAGCTCGCGCATTGCGCCGGGAAGACCAGGTCGAGCAGCGGGCGCCAGTCCATGCCGCTCGATCACGCAGCGGCGACCCAACGTCTAGCTAGCTGGAGGCCTCCACGGCAACCAGCGCGTCGTCGAGCACGCTTTCGGGTTCGACGACGTAGCCGGTTCCTACGATCGTGTCGCGCAGATTCGCTCGCGCGCCGATCGTCGCGCCGTTCCACAGGATGCTGCGCTCGAGCGTCGCCGCGGCATCGACGCGCACGCGATCGCCGATGATGCTCGGGCCCACGATCGATACGCCGTCGGCGATCGTCGCCGACGCGCCGATCCGCACGGGACCCTCGATGCGGACGTTGCTGCCCAGCCGCGCGGAGGAGTCTATCCCATTGGAAGTAGTCTTGGGAATCTGCACGACGCCCTCGAGGACGGCGTAACTCGCGCGCCGGTATTCGCCGGGCGTGCCGATATCCGCCCAGTATGCGCCGTGCGCGTGAAATCCATAGAAGGGCTCTCCCGCGCTCTGCAGTGCCGGAAAGACCTGTTTGCCGAAATCGTAGAACTCGGCCCGCGGGATATGCTCGAAAATCTCCGGCGAAAAGACGTAAACGCCGGTGTTGGCCAACTTGCTGCGCTCCATCCCCCGCGCTGGTTTCTCCTGGAAGCCGACGATCTTCGCGCGTTCGTCGAGGACCACGACGCCGTACTGATCGACGACGTCGCATTCAACCAGACCAATCGTCGCAATCGCAGCTCGATCGCGATGAAACTCGAGGAGTTTGTCGAGGTGAATATCGGTTACTTCGTCGCAGCCGATCACCGCAAACGGCTCGTCGTCGAAGAACTCTTGCACCTTCTTGAGGCCGCCGGCGCTTCCGAGCAGCTCGCTTTCGTACGAGTAGTGCAGCTTCACGCCGTAGCGCGAACCATCGCCGAGCGCCTCGACGATCGCATCGGCTAGATAGTGAACGTTGATTGCAATCTCGTCAAAGCCGTAGGCTTTGAGGTAGCGCATCAAAAGCGCGGCATTCGGAACGCCGGCGACCGGCACGAGCGGCTTGGGCACGGATTTGGTGAGCGGATAGAGTCTGGTCGACAGGCCCCCCGCTAGAATCATCGCTTTCACCGGAACTCCTCGAGCAGAATCAGCCAGGCGAAACGTGGGAGCGCCAGCTGTCGCCGCCAGCGCCGCGGTTCCTTAACAAGCCGGTAGAGCCATTCAAGGCCCAACCGGCGCGCGATGCGCGGCGCACGGTCGACGCGCCCCGAGATTACGTCGAACGAACCTCCGACCCCGACGCCCGCGCCGCAGCCGGTTTCACGGAGATGCTCGGCCAGCCAAAACTCTTGCCGCGGAGATCCCATGCCGACGAAAAGCAGGCGCGCCCCGCTCTCGGCGATGTTTGCAACGGTCGCCGGCGTTTGCTCGTCGGTGAAAAACCCGTCGCGGGTACCGGCGACCTGCAATCCCGGAAAGCGCACCTCCAAAATCGCGGCCGCATCGGCTGCGACGCCCGGCGAGCCGCCCAAGAAATAAACCGGAAGTCCCACCGCCGCCGCACCCTCGCAGAGATGCTCCAAAAGCTCGACGCCCGTCACGCGCTCGCGAAGCCGCGCGCCTCGCCGGCGCGCAACGGTCAACAATCCAACCGTATCGCAGAGCGACAGCTCGCACGCGTTGACGATGTCGCGAAACCGCGCGTCGCGTTGGGCGTAGACTACCATCTCGGTGCCGAGCGTGACGATCTGCGCGCCGCTCCCTTCGCGCGCTTCGTCAAGAATGCGACGCGTCGCTTCGCCGGAATCGATCGCGTCGAGCCGGCAGCCAAGAATCTCGAGCGACGTCACCGGGACTCGACGGCGTGCGGCGCGTACGGCGTCAAGAGCGGCCGCAAGCGATCCGCGATGGTGCCCGGAATCTCGTCAAGCGGAAGGCGACAGGACCCGACGTTGAAGCCGAGCTGCCGCATCGCCCATTTCACCGGGATTGGGCTCGTCGTGGCAAAGAGCGCGTCGATCAGCGGCAGGAGCGATGTATGAATTTGCGCCGCCTCTTCCACGCGGCCGTTCTGGTAGGCGTCGAGCATCACACGGTACTCGCGGGAGCAGAGATGCGAGGCAACGCCGACGACCCCGTCGGCTCCCAGCGCCAAGCAGGGCAGGAAGAGATGGTCGTCCCCCGACCAAACGATGAAACCCTCGGCCCGGTCGCGCAGAATCATTCCGATCTGCTTGAGGTCGCCGCTGGACTCCTTGACGCCCACGATGTTAGCGTGCCGGCGCGCAAGCTCCAGCAGCGTTTCGGGCAACATGTTGGCGGCGGTGCGACCCGGAATATTGTAGATGACGACGGGAAGCGGCGTCGCTTGCGCTATCGCGCCGAAATGGCCGAGCATTCCGCTCTGCGTCGGTTTGTTGTAGTAGGGTACGACGGCCAAGATGGCGTCGACGCCGGCTTCCGTCGCCTCTTGCGTTGCACGGACCGACTCGCGCGTTGCATTCGTTCCAGCGTTGGCAATCACGAGTGCGTCGCCGCCGACGGCTTCTTTCACCGCTTTGTACAGCGCGACGCGCTCGGCGGGTTCGAGCGTCTGCCCTTCGCCCGTCGATCCGGCAAGGATCAAACCGTCGTTTCCGCGATCGACGAGCCAGCGCGCCAATCGGCCCGCTTCGTTTAGGTTCAGGTCGCCTCGTTCGTCGAATGGCGTCACCATCGCGGTGAGAATGGCTCCGAGTTGTGAGTTCATACGACGGGATCTCCTGCGTCGAGGCAAAACTGTGCGTGGACGGCGGTCTCGGCGCGCTCGGCCTCCGCGGCGGGAACGAGAATGGAAATCGTTACGTTGCTATCCGTACAATGGATGATCTCGACGTCGGCTTGCGAGAGCGCTTGGGCCACTTGATGCACGACACCGGGCGCGTCGCGCATTCCGGTACCCACGATCGAGAGTTTCGAACAGCCTTCGCGCACCCGAACGGCGAGATTCAAGTCGGACAGCAGCCGGCGAATCTCGTTACCTCGATCGCCCTCGACGACGAATGCCACGCCCGCTTGATTGATCGTAACTTGGTCGATCGAGATTTCGGCTTCGGCGACGCGTCGAAACATCTCCAGCTCGGTCTCCATTCGATGACTCGGTGATTCGATATCGCCTCGGATGATACGAACCCACGTCACGCGCCCCGAGGACGTCACACCCGTTACCGGCCGGTGATGGTCCACGCCTTCGTCTACCACCGTCCCTTGGTCGCTATGCAGACCCTTCACGGCGTAGGGTGTTCCGGTCCGGCTTGCGTACTGCGCGGCCTTCGAATGCATGACCTTCGCGCCGTGGTTGGCCAGTTCGGTCATTTCGGCCAACGAGGCGCGCTCGATCGTTCGCGCCGCCGAGACGCGCCGCGGATCGGCGGTCATTGCGCCGCTTACGTCGGTGTAGATATCGACGCGCTGGGCTTCGAGTGCGTGTCCTAAAGCGATGGCCGAAAGATCCGTTCCGCCGCGGCCCAGCGTCGTAACCCGGCCGTCTTGCGCGACGCCTTGAAAGCCGGCAATCACGGGAACCGTCCCGCGTTCCAACAGCTCGCGGATCGCATCGGGCTCGACGCGGAGAATCGTTGCGTCGCCGGGGCGCTCGTTGGTTACGATGCCCGCCTGACCGCCCGAAAGCGCCACGGCAGGCACGCCTTCGGCGCTGAGTTCGTCGGCAAAGACGGCCGCCGCTACCAACTCTCCGGCAGAGAGCAGCAGATCGGTATTGGCCGTTCCGCTGCGGCCGTCGACTAGCGAGAGCAGCGAGTCGGTTGCGTAGGGTTCGGGAAAACGGCCCATCGCGGAGACCACCGCGACGGTCGCAAAGCCGGCCTCGCGCGCGTCACGCACGCGTTGATAGGCGATCTGGCGCTGCTCGCGCGTGCCCACTGAGGTCCCGCCGAACTTTAAGACCGCCACTTTTTGGGACGTGACATTCATGCCGCCACGTAACCTTTCTCGAGCAGCAGCTCGAGAATCTGCACGGCGTTGGTTGCGGCGCCTTTGCGCAGCTGATCGCCCACGCACCACAAGGCAAAGTGTCGTCCTTCGACTGCGCTCAGGATGACATTCCTTTCGATCGAGGCCTCCGAGCGCAGCCGGGCCACGTGCACGGTATCGGTCCCTTCAACGTCGCGCGGCGTCACGATGCCCTCGCGATGGAAGACGATGCCGGGCGAGGCTTCGAACGCCGACGCAAGCTCGGCGCAACTCGTCTCGCGCTGCGTCTCCACGAAGACCGCCTCGCTATGCGCCGTGCGTACGGGCACGCGAACGGCCGTGACGCTGATCTGCAGCTCGGGCAGGCCGAGCATCTTCTGACTCTCGTCACGCACCTTGCACTCCTCGCCGCTCCATCCGCCGGCATCGAACGCGCCAACCTGCGGCACGACGTTGCGAGCCAGCGCGCGTGGAAAAATCGAGGGCGCCGGCTCCGGCGCACCGGTGACGAGCGCGTGCTCGTCGGCCGCCAACTCTTCGAGCCCCGCGCGACCGGCACCGCTGGCCGCTTGATAGGTCGCAACGCGGACGCACGTCAACCCTGCGACGTCGCGAATCGGCCGCAATGCCGTACAGAGAATGATCGCCGTGCAGTTCGCCACCGGGAAGAGACGGTGCTCGGGCCGCACTGCGTCCCCGTTGACCTCCGGAACGATCAGCGGCACGCCGTGCTGCATGCGAAACGAGGCGCTGTTGTCGATGACGACGCAGCCGCGTTCGAGCAGTCCCGGCGCGTATTTTTCGCTCGCATCTTCGCCGCCGGCGAAGAAGACGACGTCAAAGCCGCGCAACGCTTCGTCCGATGCGGTGCGGACGTCCAACCGGTTGCCGCGAAAGCGCACGGCGGCGGCGCGATCGCGAGAGGCAAACGGAGTTAGCTGCGCCACGGGAACGTCGCGCTCCTCGAGCACCTGCACGATCGTTTCACCGACGGCGCCGGTCGCGCCGACGACGGCGACGTTCACGCGCTCTCCCCGAGAACCGCGTCGAGGCCGATCGAGAGTCCGCGGTGATGCACGACGGCCCGAACGGCGGCGAGCATGCCGGCCACAAACGACTCGCGGCTGAACGAATCGTGACGAATCGTCAACAGCTCTCCGGTTCCGCCCAGCAGCACTTCTTGATGCGCGAGCAGCCCCGGCAGTCGCACGCTGTGAATAACGGGTGCCTGCCCACCGGCCAGTTCCATCCTCGCTGCCGTCTCGGCAGCGGTCCCCGACGGCTTGTCCTTCTTGCCGGCGTGGTGCAGTTCGACGATCTCCGCGTTGGGAAAGTAGCGCGCCGCCTGTTGCGCAAAGCGCATCATCAGCATCGCGCCCAGCGAAAAGTTCGGGACGACGAGGGCGCCGACGCCGTGCTTTTCAGCCTCGGCTCCCAACGCCGCACGCTGGTCGTCGCTCCATCCGCTTGCGCCCACGACGGTATGCAATCCATTGACGACGGCCTCGAGCGCGATATCGTAACTGCCGGGTTGCGTCGTCAGATCGAGCAGCACGTTGGGTTTACGCGCGAGAACCTGCTCAAAGGAATCAAAAATGGAGTGCGCCAGGTCCGCGCGACGCGCAAGCCCGCAGCAATACTCGCCGCTGCCTTGGAGCGCTTCTCGCGCAGTCGCACCCATTCGTCCCATGGCGCCCGCCACCGCAACCCGAACCATGACAAGCGGTTGCGGGGTTAGATTTTTTCGAGGGGCGCGTACTTGAGCATCAGCATCTTCTGACCGACGTTGGGAAAGTCAATCGTTACGAGGCCGTCGCCGCCGGCTCCGACGATATTGTCGATGCAGCCCTCACCCCACTTGGGATGACGCACGCGATCGCCCGCTTCGAGGCCGAGATGGACGCCCGCGCCGGCCGATTCGTGAATGGCCACTTCGCGCCATCGGCCGCCCGCCGGGCGCGCCAGCGGAACGCTATCGCTCTCCAGAATCTCAAGCGTTGGCAACTCCTCGATGAATCGCGATTTCGGATAGGCGTACGTGTTGCCGAAGAGCGCGCGCCGTGCCGCATACGTGAGGAAGAGACGGTCGATGGCACGCGTGATGCCGACATAGGCCAGACGCCGTTCCTCTTCGAGTTCGGCCGGCTCGGTAAGAGCGCGGCTGTGCGGAAAGACGCCTTCCTCCAGACCCGTGAGAAAAACGCTGGAAAACTCGAGGCCCTTTGCGCTGTGAAGCGTCATGAGCGTCACGTAGGACGCATCTTCCTCGAGGGCGTCCAGATCGCTCACGAGCGCGATGTTGGCAAGGAAACCGGCCAACGACGGCTCTTCGTCGGTGGCTTCGTAATCGCGCGCCACGCCAACCAACTCCTGGAGGTTTTCCAAACGCGCGCGCGCGTCGTGCGTGTCTTCGCTCTGAAGCTCGCGGACGTACCCCGAATCTTCCATCACTGCGACTAGAAGGTCGGCAATCCTCATGCTCTTCGAGCGCTCGCGTAAGTCGCCGATGAGTTCCGCGAAGCGTTCGAGCTCCTTGAGCTTCTTGGGAACGGCCGAGCGCAGCAGCTCGCCGTTGAAGATCGCCGCGCCTACCGAGACGCGCGACGCATTCGCCGACTGCACGAGCGCCGAGAGCGTCTGCTGCCCGATGCCGCGCCGCGGTACGTTGACGATTCGCTTGAACGCGAGTGCATCCGACGAGTTCATGATGTAGCGCAGGTACGCAACGATGTCCTTGATCTCGGTGCGCGCGTAGAAACCGACGCCGCCAATGACGCGATAGGGAATCCCCTCGGCGAGCAGCGCCTCTTCAAAAACCCGCGACTGCGCGTTGGTGCGATAGAGAACGACGAAGTCGCGATAGGCCGCGCCCTCGCGTACGAGGCTCTTGACCTTTTCGACGACGTAGCGAGCCTCGTCGCGCTCGGTAGCGGCCGGATAAACGGTAATCGGGTCGCCCTCGCCGCGCGAGGTAAACAGCGTCTTTGCGGCTCGCGTACGGTTATTGGCGACCAGCGTGCTGGCAGCCTCGAGAATGCGTCCGGAGCTGCGATAGTTCTCCTCGAGCTTGAAGACTTTTGCTCCCGGAAAATCTTCTTCAAAACGCAAGATCATTCGGTAATCGCTGCCGCGCCACGAATAGATCGATTGATCGTCGTCTCCGACCACCGTGATGTTTCCGTGGTGGGCGGCTAAGAGTGCGACCAAACGGTACTGGGCGGCATTAACGTCCTGATACTCGTCGACCAGAACGTATTCGAACTTGCGCTGATACTTCTCGCGCACGGTCTTGTCGCGCTCGAGAAGATCGATCGTCCGTACGATGAGATCGTCGAAGTCCAACGAGTTGGATTCGTTGAGCCGGCGCTGATACTCCGTATAAACGTTGGCTAGGCGCTCGCCCAAAAACGACGTTTGCTTCTGCGTAAACTCGCTGGACCACACGAGCGCGTTCTTCGCCTTGTCGATTTCCGCAAGGCAGGCACCCGCGGTAAGCTGACGCTCGTCGTAGTCGAGGTCGTCGAGAATCTCTCGCACGAGTTGACGTTGATCGGCGTCGTCGATGACCGCAAACGTCGGTGCGATGCCGATTCGAGATCCATCGCGGCGCAAGATGCGCACGCACATGGCGTGAAACGTGCCGACCCACAGGTCGCGCGAGATCGCACCGACCATGTTGTGCAAGCGCGATTTCATCTCGCCGGCCGCCTTGTTCGTAAAGGTTACCGCAAGAATGCGATCCGGCGCGACGCGCATCTCTCCAAGAAGGTGAGCGATGCGGTGCGTCAGGACGCGAGTTTTTCCGCTGCCGGCCCCAGCGAATATCAAAACGGGGCCATCGGTCTGCCGGACGGCGGCAGACTGCACGTCGTTGAGGATTTCCGTTTCCAGGAGCATTTATAGGCATTCGACCCAAGCGTCGTTAACGCCTTGTTTATGGTAAAACTGCTACGTTTAAAGCAGGTTCAACGTACGGCGCGAAGCACTCGCTCCCGTCGGAGGGCGAGCGCATAGGCCGCCGCAAGCAATGCCAAGGTGGATTCGGCACCCATATTGGTGTTGACGGCGTCTTCTTCCAGACCATCGCAGCATCCGCCGCCCTGCGCCATCACGATGCCCCGCGAGTTTTTCCCGTAATACCACTCGGTCGCGCGTTCGGCGGAGGCAAAATGGCCCACGTCGCAGGTCAAGTCGAAGGCCGCAAGCTCGGCCTCGACCATCGCGCACGCTTCCAGGGGCTGCTGCGCGTACCGGGCGCGGCGCCCGCCACGGTAATACCAGCCTTGGTTTCCGATTGGAACGTGGACGCCATTTTCCGTCGTGACCGTTTCGTAGAACGCAAGCGTCCGCAGGCCGACCTCGTGAAACCGCGGCTCTCCAAGCTCCCGGCCGGCGCGAATCATCGCTTCGCACAGGCGCGCGTTGTCGTAAAACATCGCGTTTTCGAACCATTGCCAGTCGTCGGAGGCCGTCGCTTCATAGGCAGTGTGCAGCTCGCCGGCGAGCAATCGAAGGGCATCGGCGTATTTGGAATCCTTTACCGCCGTATAGGCGTGCGCAAGACCGAGGGCCGCGTACGCGCGAGACCGGAGGTGCCCCAACGATTCGACCGTGGGAAGCGCGCGCTCGAGAAGCCGGGTGCAGACGCGGCGCCACGGCGGCGACGCGTTGGCGATGCCGTAGCCCAGCGCCCATATCGCCCGGCCGCAACTGTCGGGCGTGCCCACGGCGTCACTCCAGCGGCGATCGTAATCCATGAAGTTATGAAACCGGCCGTCTTCCATCTGCGCGTGAGCGAGGAAGGAAAGATAGGTCGAGGCCAACCGCGCGGCGAGCCGGTCGTTCGGGTTGAGACGCAGATAGGCAAGAGCGACCATGAATGCCCGCGACATGTCGTCGGTGCAGTATCCGGTCTTGCGATTGGGCACCGTCTCGAGCGCGTGTTGAACGACGCCGACGTCATCGGTGAGTATGGCGAGATGATCCAGCGGCGGTGGCGCGCGCGTCGGTCGCGGCTTATGCAGAGTTCACAAGCTCCATCGGACCGCGCGGGCAAAGTTCGCTGAAGAGGCGGCCATATTGCGCTGCCACGTTCGGCCAGGTCATCTGGCGGCCGAAGCGGTAGGCGCGCCGCTCGGTCGCACGGCGCAATGCGGGATCGTCGAGCAGCATATTCAGGCGGCTCGCGATCGACGCCGCGTCGCGGAAACTGCAGAGAAAACCGCGATTGTGCGCCAAGAGCTCCTGCGCGTAAAGGTAGGGCGTCGAGACGATCGCCTTGCCGCATCCTACGGCGTAGGCGAGCGTTCCGCTAACGATCTGTGCGGGGTTGAGATACGGAGTTAGATAGATGTCCGTGGCCGCCAAATAGCTGACGACTTCGTCGAAATCCAGGTATTTGTCGATGAGCTGCACGTTATAGTGCAGGCCGTACTGACGCACCATCGCAGTTAAGGATTCGCGGTACGATTCGCCTTCCTGCCTGCGCACGACCGGATGCGTTTCGCCGAGGATGAGATAGAGCGTTTCGGGGTGGCGCTTGACGACGTCGCGCATCGCTTCAATCGCATATTCGAGCCCCTTGCCGCGACTAATCAATCCGAACGTCGAGATCACCGTTCGTTGCCCGATGCCGAACGAGGCTTTGGCCGCGGCGGTATCTTGAAACGGCACGTCCGGCACGCCGTGATGGATTACCTGAAGCACGTCGGGATCGATCCCGTAAACCCCCTCCAAGAGGCTGCGCCCCGTCTCCGAGAGCGCGACGACCTTCGAAGCCTCTTCGCAGAGTGCTTTGGTAACGCGCAGATAGGTTTCGTCGGGCTCGGGCAGGACGGTGTGCATCGTCAAAACCGCGGGCTTATCGAGCACGCTCATGAAGTCGGCGAGCCACTCGCCGCGTTCACCGCCGAAGAGCCCGTATTCGTGCTGAACGTTGATGAGATCGACGGGATAGATGCTGACCAGCTCGGCCGCCGATGCGTAACTCTCGCGGTTTTGTTCCCGAATCCGGGCGACGACCTCGGGGTCGTAGCGCCGCATCTCCGCGCCCGGTTCGTCAATAGCAATTACCGGGCTCGCGAAGCCGAAAGCCCGGTCGTACGCGTCGACCATATCTTTAGTGAAGGTCGCGATGCCGCATTCACGGGGCGGATAAGAGCCCAAGAACAAGGCTTGGGGGGGAAGCATCTGTGCGGTCACCTCCATAGATGGACCCTAGTTTACCCCCTGACGGATGCAGCATAACCGAACTGCCGTTCGGCAGACCGGTCGCGAGCCCGGTCGAAGGTTATCCGGGCGAGCCGAGGCGGGACCCTGGCTCGATCGTCGCCCCCGGCGCGATGCTAAAGTCGTGCCCTACCACGCTGCCCGGCCCTATCTGGGCCTTTGGCCCAACCGTCACCCGGCTTGCGAGAATGGCCTGCTCGATCACGGCACCCGAGCCCACGCTGACGCGGTCCCAGAGCACCGATTCGCGGATGACGGCGCCCGCGCCGACGCTGCAGCCCGAGCCGAGCACGACGTTAGGACCGACCCTGGCGCTTGCATCGACGACGACGTCGCCGGCCGCGTGAACCGGCGGAACGACGCCGGGATGGCCCTGCAGCGCCTCTTTTCCTTCGCCGGTAATTCCCAGCTCGACGAGCAGCGGCATCGTCCCACTGAGGATATCTCGATGCGCGGCAAGATACTGCTCTGGCCTGCCGAGATCGAGCCAATAGTCGTCGGTCGTGTACGCGTAAAGCGCTTTGCCGGCGGCGATCACTTGCGGAAACGTTTCGTGCTCGATCGAAACCTTGCGGCCGGCGGGAATGAAGTCGAGAATCTCTCGCTCGAGAAGATAGGTTCCGGCGTTGATCTCATTGGTCGGCTCTTGGCCTTTGGGTGGTTTCTCGATAAACGCGCTGACTTTTCCGCCGTCATCGTGTACGACGCAGCCAAACGGCGACGGGTCGTCGACGCGAATCAAATGCAGGGTTCCGATACCGCCTCTGCTCTCGTGATATTCCCGCATCGCGGGTAGATCGAGGCTGGTGAGGATGTCGCCGTTGAGGACGAAAAACGGGCCGGTGATGTGCTGCTCGACGTTTTTGAGGGCTCCGGCCGTTCCCAGCGGCGTCTCTTCGATCGCATAGGTCACCTTCATTCCGAGGCGTGAGCCGTCGCCGAGATAGTCCACGATCGCCTGCGGCATGTAGCCCGCGGCAAGAATCACGTCGCGAATGCCGGCGGCGAAGAGACGCTCCATCGTTCGCGCCAAGAACGGCACATTTACGATCGGTACCATCGGCTTCGGGGTGCCGTACGTGAGCGGCCGAAGGCGCGTTCCCTCGCCCCCGACGAGCACTATTGCTTGCACGGTGATGCTAGTTCGGCGTTAACGGGGCGGCTACTTGCTGGAAACACTTCTTTAATGCCATACGGTTGGCACAGAGGCGCGATAGCCTTTCTTCATGCCAAAGCTAGTCTATGATTGGGCGCTCGTGCAGGAATATCACGACGAGGGGCACGGCTTTGTCGAGTGCGCAAAACGGTTCGGTTTTTGCCATACGGCTTGGATCAAGGCCATCAAACGCGGCGCGCTAAAAGCCGCGCCGGCGCGGTTTCGCGATCGGCGCCGCAAGTACGATTGGAGCGAAGTGCAGGCGTACTACAACGCCGGGTACACTTACGCAGAACGCATAGCATTCTTTGGCTTTCAGCGCGACACGTGGACGGCCGCAGTGAAACGCGGCGAGCTGCGGGCTCGCGCGAGAGCGCTTCCCCTCCATGTTATGTTCGAGCGAAAGATGGCTCTGGCTCGATCAGGCGGCGCCTGCTGGAGCTCGGCCTTCTAACCAAGCGCTGCAATCGCTGCGGCATTGACGAATGGCGAGGACGCGCGCTGACGATTCATATCGACCACATCAATGGCGTAAAGGATGACTGGCGCCTCGAGAATCTCCGAATGCTCTGCCCAAACTGCCACAGCCAGACGCCGACGTTTTCGGGGCGCAATCTGAAGTTGCGCTCTAAGCCAGACTCGCTGGAAAGTACTCATGAGAAAGTTTCATGACTGGGCTGCGGTACAGCAGCTCTACGACCAAGCCTTTCGGGCAGAACAATGCCGAGAGCACTTCGGGATCGCCTACTCGGCTTGGTCCATGGCAATCCGGCGTCGTAGGCTGCGGGTCAAGCCAGCGCCTCGCCGCCGATACGAATGGGCAACGGTGCAAGCTTTTTATAACGAAGGCAATTCGTTCTGCGACTGTATGCGACGGTTCGGATTCTGCCGAGCTTCGTGGCATAAGGCCGTTAAGCGCGGTGAGATCCGGCCTCGACCGCTGGGGCCGCCGTTGACAGAACTCCTGGCAAATAGCAATAGCAATGGCCGAACCAACATCAAGAGACGGCTGATCCGCGCCGGGCTTCTCGAGAATCGTTGCGAGGAGTGCGGGCTCGGGGACTGGCTAGGCGAGCGACTGACTATTCAAATTGACCACATCAACGGAGTCAGGGATGATTACCGCCTCGAGAACCTGCCTATGCTCTGCCCCAACTGCCATAGCCAGACCGGCACGTACGGCCGACGAAGCTTCAAGCGAGGCGGGATTGCATGAGAGGCCTGGGTCGGCGTAGTATAATCGTCCGCCTGGCATTCCCGATTAGCTTAGCTGGTAGAGCGGCGGACTCTGAATCCGTTGACCCTCGTTCGAGTCGAGGATCGGGAGCATCGCGGCCCCATCGTCTAGTGGCCTAGGACGCCGCCCTCTCACGGCGGTGACGCGGGTTCGACTCCCGCTGGGGCTACCAAAAACTCCTTACAGGGTAAGGGTTTTTCGTTTGCTTTTGAGCCGCGAGGCCCAAAATGTCACATTCGTGTCACATAGCCCGGGCCTCCGTCAGCCCACTAGCTGCTCGAAAGCCGTCGCTGCCGCCGCATCCCGGTCTTTGTAAACGTCGAGATACCGCGCACAAGTGACGGCTATGTTCGAGTGTCGAAGGCGCTTGCTAACCACTTCGATGGGGACGCCAGCCTTCGCCATGAGGCTTGCATGGGTGTCGCGCAACCCGTGAAGCGTTATAGGCGTAACGCCCGCTCTAAGGATTAGGTCACGGACTGCGCTGCCGAAGTTCCACGGGTCGATTGGCGAGCCGTCTGCGTGAGCGAACACTAGATCCTGATCCTTGTACGCGGGGCCAAGGCACAGACGCGCTTCAGCCTGAGCCGCTCGATGTATCTTGAGAACCGAAGCGAGTGAATCCGGCATGGCGATCGTTTCGACCTTGTCATTCTTCGGAGCTTTGAACTCCATACGCTCGGTCAACGAGCGACTGATAGTTAAGGTGCTCTCCTCGAAGCTCACGTCCTGCCAGCGCATTGCAAGTGTCTCGCCGCGGCGACAGCCCGTATAAGCTGCGAAGAATACTGCCGGATAGAACCAAGGCTGTGAACTCAGGGTGCCGCGCTTCTTGGCCCGGCTCGTTGGGCTCTTGGCCTCGGTTAGGAGCTTGGTGAGTTCTGCTTTGGTTAGGGCTTTCGGTTTGGGGGGGACTGCTTTCGGTAGGTTATCCTTACGGACCAGCGCCGCCACGTTGCGCGTAACATAGTCCATGCAAAGCGCGTAGTTTAGCGAGTTGCGGAGCGTTTCGTGGGCGTGGCGAATAGTGCGAGCCGAGATGCTCCTGCCCGCGCTTCCCTTCTGCCCCCACTGGCGATACTGGCTCACAAGATGACCCTGCCTAAGCTCCTTGACCTTCATCTTCCCGAACGCCGGGATTAGATGGCAGTCGAATATGTTCTGATACCTCGCGAGTGTCGTTGATTCGAGTCCCGCCGACTTCTTCTCAGCCATGACCTCCTTGAACAGTGCCGAGCAAGTCATGTCATCATCCTTGATGTATTGCCCAGTAGCCACTTCTTCGATTCGCTTGGCCCGAGTCGCTACGGCCTCTTTCTTTGTCACGCCCACAAGAGTTTTGCGCTTTTGTTGACGGGGACGGCCACCGCTCGGCGGCACGTCGTACACTATGCAATACTTCTTGTCTGCGATACGCTTTACACCGTGTGTGTAACCCAATGGACCCTCCTTGGGTCCTGGCGCGATTCTCATTCGACAGCACCGCCGAGAAACTCCCGCAGAGCGGCTTTGGGGACAATGAACTTCTGTCCGATTCGGACGTTGCGGATGGTCTGTTCCTTCAGAGCCGCGTAGATGGCGTCACGGCCGATAGGGAGATACTTGATAAGATCCTGGGGTGTGCAAAGTTCCGGTAGGTCTGCGAAGCGTAGGGCCATTCGTTTAGGACTTTCTCTGTTCGGCGGTCCAAGGTTCGGCAAGCGATTTGCGTTCGAATCGGCTTAGGGTGAGTGAGCTAGTCGGTATAGGTAACGTCGTCACGAGGCTCGGCGAATGGAGATAGCCGGCGGCTGCCACGGGATCGAAACTTCTTGTAGTTGGTGTTACGGCACTTGCACTGGCGAGAGCCGGAGCAACCGGACTCGCCGTTATGATACTCGGGCTGGTGGCCGCAGTGAACGCATTTGTTGGTCACGAGGATTCTTTCGTTGGGGATTGACTGAAGGTTCGCGGCGGTCGAACGTGACCGCGATCTAAAGGCCGGTTAGCCTCGGGTGTACACTAGAGTCCGAGCGGTGCGTCGGTGGCTTTGCCTATTTAATGGCAGATGCCCATAAAAATAGGCTCTCTCCTAAACCCCTCCAGGAGGGAACCCTCGGCGGTGGAAGTCGGACGTATCGTGCCTAGGCGCTGCGTATTTTGTGCTGCGGCTGGTCCGCTCACTAACGAACATGTGATCCCGGATTGGATCAGCCCGTTATTCCCGGGCGCGACCGCCACAGTCACCACCGCTAAACGCGACGGGACGGTTAACCGTTATCCTTTGGTCGTTTTTGACCAGAGGGTCAACGCGGTATGCGAAAAATGCAATAGCGGCTGGATGAGCGGTTTAGAGCGTTCCGTTGCGCCATTTCTTGGCCCGATGCTCACGGAGAGCAAGGTTACATCGCTTGATAAAGAGAGGCAGCAACTGCTCGCCACATGGACAGTTAAAACCGTATTCATGCTTGAGCTGACGCAATCTTCCGAGCGAATCATACCTAACTCTGAATATCACCGTTTCCATAACGTCAAGCAGCCGCCTGGCGAGTATTTTGTTTGGCTTGGACACCGCAGCGCCTTGAGCGATCCAGACCGGGCCGGTAACCGCCTCGTGTGGTTCATTCAGGAGCCTATCTCGCGTATCCGCGTACAGGGCGACGAAACCGCTATTGCTGCCGCGCAACAATCCTTTGTGCCGGGCAAGGTTGTCTTTCGTGTCACGCTCTCGATCGGGCACGTCGTGTTCCAAGTCTTCGGGCATAATAGCGCACTCTATGTCGATATAGACAACACGGGGACCCCGTTCGCTGATAGCGTCGACACGGTATGGCCAGTTCGAGAACTGTGGACTTGGCCGCCGCATAAGCCTATTGAAAGCGTCGGCGGGGTTCAGGCGCTGCATAACGCCTTTAATCCTAGTGGATAAGCGGCGTCGGGTTTTGAACGTGAGCCTGTAATGGCCTTCGCCGCCGAGGATTCCGCGGACGTCCACTTCTTCGATTGCTTCGATAATGGTCACGACGTCGGAGCTCCTTTCCCGAGCTGATAGGTAGACGGATGGGCGGTCGTGCTGCAGCAGCCGGCTGGAGGTTAGATGGGAAAAGACACCATAACCTAACCCGAAGGATAGGATAAGGTGTCTATTAGGCCGCCAACTGTAAATCGGGAGTGAATCCAACCCGCTTACCGCCGTCCATCCGGATCGCCGGCTGGCCGCACTCGGCAACTCGTTCGAGATACATCTGAGACTGAGTTCCTTGATCGTAGGCCGCCTGCATCGCTTCATCGGCTCCGCGCAGGCAGCAGAGCATAACGAGGCCACGCAGGTTCTCACCATGTCCGCTTCCACGATGGAGACGGAACAGCAGCCCGATATCCTCGGCTCGACTCACTGACTTCCAAGCTCGACTCTTGTCGCGGTAGCCGGCCAACGCGGCTAGCCTAGCGTAGTCCATCCCAAAGCAGTGCGGGTCTAACCGGAACTCCGAGGCGTACTTCGCCAGCGCCTCATAGATTCGAGAAGCACCTTTCGGGATACGTTCCTCCGATAAGTCGAGGGGTTCCCAGTCGGTAGGCTTCTTGGCGAGGGCTGCTTCCCGGCGATACTGCTTGACGTAATCAACAGCACGTTCAGCTGCATCTCGGCGCTTCAACTGCCGGATGGTCGAATCTCGAATGGCGGTCATCCCAAGACACCAACCATGTAGCAGTTCAACAGCGCGAGACTCGCCTCCGAGACGTAGGGCTTCATCGGCAAGGCGAACCTGCACTTTGTACGCATCGCTCGCTATGCCAGTGATAGGGGTCTCGACCAGACGGGTTGCCCACTGCGCCCGCTGCGAAGAGACGATATCCTCCGGCCTGTAATGGATCGTCACAGGACGGACGTGCTTTAAGTCAGACGGCTTACCGTCGAGAGCCAAAGCCTCTTCGAGAGGTCCGTCGCGGCCTTGGTTACGGCCGAGGATACGCACCTCGCCGCCGCTGCCGGCTTTGGGGAACGCATCGAGCTTC
>PMTY01000081.1 GCA_003167155.1 Candidatus Cybelea tumulisoli | reverse complement strand
ACTGCGCTCAGGATGACATTACTGCGCTCAGGATGACCTTAGTGCGCTCAGGATGACAATGGGAGAAGCCCCGCTTAAAAGGCGGGGCTTCTTTTTATTCGTGGAGTGTTAGGATGAACTTGATCGACGCGGGCTGGACGAAGAGCGCATTGGTTGGGAGGTTGGCGAGATACGCGCTATTATTCGGGCCGGGATAGAGTCCGCGGTAGGGGACTCCGGCGTCATAGCGAGTGAAGAGTCCTGAAGCGGCGTTGAAGATGTTCGTCCCTGCCAGTGTAAGGTCCAGGTGACCGAAGTTTTTCCCGAGCGCGGCGTCGACCATGGCGTACGGCGGCTGGTTGAGCGTGTTATTTCTACCGGCAACGTTCAGCGCCGTTGAGGCGTGCCAGCCGCGTTGCGCCCAGATGAGCACCGCCGAACCCTGCTGCTGTGGAACGCCGAGAAACTGCTCGTCGTCGACGAGCGTACCGCCCGACGTTGGGTTGGAAACGTTCGGCCCGAGCGCATACGGGTAAGCGACGTTGAGGCCGTACGAGAGCGTAGCGGTGACGTTCAATCGCGGGAAGAACTGCTTGTAACGCGCCTCGGCGCCTTCGTATACGGCGTTGCCGATGTTGATCGGAATCTCGTAGGCGTAACCCGGCGGCGCGCCGCAGAAACTCTTCGCGCCGCCGCCAGGATAGAAGTTCTCGATCGTGTCGCGCAGATTCGAGCGGTACAGCGCGATGTCGAGGTTCGACGTATTTGAAAAGAGATGGGAGAAGCCGAGCTCGTACTCCGTTGCATGCTCGGGCCTCTCGTCCGGATTGCCGTTGAAGATGACGCAGTTTTGATCCGGCGGCGTCTGGCCGCCCGGTTCGAAGTAACGCTCGTACAGCAACGGTGCCCGGAAGCCGGTTCCCACGGAGACACGAACGTCGCTCGAGGAACCAATGTCTTGGCTCAGACCTAGGCGCCAGTTCAAGTCGTTGCCGAAGCTCGAATACTCTGCGTCGTAGAGACCACCCGAGAGCCTCAGGCGCCCGAACTGTTGGGACCCGCGGAAGAAATACGAGTCGATGCTCTGCGAGAGCGTGATCGGCTGGCCCGCAAAGCCGATGATGCTAGGCCCGGCAAGCGACTCCTGACGCGCGTAGCCGCCGAACGAGAAGTCGCTCTCGTCGAACGTCCGGCCCCACGTCAAACCCTCGCTGTACCGCGTGTCGACGTGCTCGACATCGTACGGCGAGACGGAGCCGCCTTGGAAATCGATGTTATCGTCGTCGGCGAAGAAGCTTGCAGAGAGCGTTCCCGCTCCCAACGGCGTGCGCGAATATGCGTCGTATGCGCGGATGCTTTGCGCAAAGGTTGCGCTGCCGGCACCGACGTTGTAGCCGTACACCGGATTGGCAACTTCGTTCGGCTCGCCTTTCGCCGGCGAAAAGTCGCAAGCTGCGCCGGGACCGCTGAAGACGCAGGTCGGGTTTCCCGCGATCCCGTTGACGGCGCTCGACTCGTCCCGGTTATTGCCGAGCGTGAAAATGCGGAAGCCGACGTCCGAGCGCTGCGAGAAACTATAATCGAGATTTATGAGCCCCAGCATCGCCGCGATCGACGACCCGAGGTGAACGAGCGTCGGACAGTTCGGGGTGGGGCCGCTACTGGAAGACGGCCCGCAGAAGATCGGCGTATTGTTAAACGGCACGACCAAAGCGGTCTGGTTGACTTGACCGGCTTGCTGGTAATCGTCACCGGCTAATGCGTACCCGAGCTTACCGATCGTACCGGTTGCGTTGAGCCAGGTCTGCGTCGTGCCAAAGGAGCCGATAGATCCGGAAAGGGCGAAGTGTTCGTCCTGCGTCGGCCGCAGGGAAACGAAGTTGACCGCGCCGCCGAAGGTGTTGCTGCCTTCCAAGTCGGTCGGACCCAAACCCTCGGTTACGTTGATGCTGTTAAAGGCCGGGACGGCAAACTCGGAGATATCAACGTCGCCGGTGTTGCCGTCGTTGAGCTGCTGACCGTCGAGCGTGACCATCGCTTCGGACGGATCGGGCCCACGCAGCGAAACGACCATCGGTGCGGTCGGAGCGCCCGAGTCGGGATGCTGAAGGACCACCGACGGTACCTCTTCGAGCGCTTCGTACGCTTGCGAATATCCGAGCGCGTCCATTTGCGCGCGCGAGACGTCCACTTCGGGGATGACGCTGCGATCGAGCGTGAAGCCGCCGTTGACGGTTACCTCGCCGATCGTACGCAGTTTGGGTGTGTCGCTCGGTTCCAGAATCACCGAGATTCGCGCCCCGTCGTTTAGTTGGCCGGTGTTGACGGTGACGGTTGCATAGCCTTTAGCAACGACCGTGAGATCGTATCTCCCGGCCGGAACCACGACCGAGAATGTACCTTTAGAATCGGTAGACGCCGTTGTCGATTTCGGACCGCGCAAGGTCAGTTGCGCCTGCGCGATCGGAGCGCCGGCGGGGGTATGGACGGTGCCGCCGACAAGGCAACACGCCGCGACGAGAGTTGGAAGCATAGATGCCCTCGCAATGTGAGTGTGATGTTTTGGGTTGGCGAAGGGCATCACGGGGAGGGGCGCGCTTGCCGCGCCGCAGCGCGGAGAGTCTGCGCGGGCAGATCGGCGCGCCGGCAAAGCTCCGCGACCGCCGCGGGCCTGTATACGCTTGCGAGCGGAGGCGGATGATTCCGACGATCGCGGCGATGATACGATCGCGATGCGAAAGAATCCAGCGCGCCAAGGCAAATACCGCGATTGCGACTGCGGCAGCACACGCGAGCGTCGTGCTCAATCCGAGGAGCACCGATCCGCCAAACGCGTCGTCGAGGCCCGCGAGCGTCGTCCCGGTCAGTCGCGAGTCAAGTAGTTCCATCGCCGGAACGGCTATTGACGCGAGCAGCATCGTGGCGCCAACGAAGAGCGGCGCGCTCCGCCACCTCGGTGCGGGTGACGACGCAAGCGTGCGATGAGCCGCCGCGTCGCAGCAGAGCCGCAGGCCGTGTAACGCAACGGCACCGGCGACGATGGCGGCGAGCGCGACGACGAGCCCGCGCGAGTCGTGACTGGAAACGTCGTCGTAGCTCGCGTGCGCAACCAGATAGTCGGCAATGACGTCGATCGTGCCGTGCGCCACCACGGCCGCGGTGGCGGCAGCGGCGATGACCAATGCGACGAGCGAGCGAGAGACGACGGGCATTGGTGCGCGGATTCGCGGCTCCGGGTTCTAGGGCCTAGTCCTCGGAGTCGAGTTGATACTCGGCATAGTACAGGTGCGAGGGTGTGTTGTCGTTGCGGACCACGTCGCTCAAGTTCGAGACGCAGTGGAAAACCTGCTCCAGGTTGAGGATGCCAAAGATTTTGCGCAAAGCAGGGCTATGAAAGACGACGGCCTCGCGCTCGAAGCCGTTCTCCGCGCGGTAGTTTCGAAAGCCGATGAGCTCGTGGATCGCCTTCGAATCGACATAGGTCACGTCGCTAAGATCCAAAATGACGCGTTGAATGTCGCGTACGCGATTCAGATCGGCTCGCAGCCCCTGCGCAGTGGCGATATCGTACTCACCACTAAAAATCATGACGGCCACTTGGGGAACGCTTGGCTCCGGCTTGCGGCGAAACGCCGTCGTCTGCACGGATGGGGGCGCTTTGCAGATCGGTTGAATCATTGGCATCCTTTCACGGAGCTTTGCATAATGGTAAGCTGCGCGCGCCGGAGATACAAGAAGTGTTTGAGGGCGGGCCAAAGGGCAGGTTATGCCCTTGCCTGCGCGGCGTGATCTACGGTGTTACGAATTATTCGTCGCGCGATGCAAACGATCGAACCGCGGCCATCAGGCGAACTTGAATCGATTCGAGAGGTTGCTCGCGTAGGAGGACGACCGGAATCTGATCGTCGAGGTGCGGATTGGCGCCATGAAACCACGCGCCGGCCATGTGGCGAGACGTCACCGTGGAAATCATCATCGCCAATTGCAAAGCGAAGCGGAGTATGTGGGAGCGTTGCGGCTCGCGCTCGCCTGAGGCCCACTGCTGCACGGCTCGTGTCTCCTTCACGCCGGCTATCTCTGCCACGGTCGTGGCGCCCAAAAGGCCCACCAGGCTTTCGACCACGCTCGGGGTCGGCAACGACATGGCTTCATTGTGCGCTTCCGCGGCCGTAAGTATCCGCTTCTCGAGTCCCTGCGGTGACTGCATTTTGGTCCTCCCTCCTCAGATTGCAGGGAGTATAACAGGTCAAATCACAGGATGCAACCCCTGGTGAATTATAGGGCTTTTCCCGGCTCCCCTCGCGCCCGGAGCGGGGCCTCGCGCTCCAGACCAAGAGCGTCCCTAGCGGGCTAAGGGCTGTATTTTCGCAATAACGCGGCCTGTCGCTGCGCTATCAATCTAGCCACATGCCGGAAGCGGCGCTTCGGGTTGGTAAACGTCTCGCGCACTTCTCGAAAACCGCCGGCGTCCTCGATCGGAGACGCCGCGTTCGCAACGACTCGATAGGCGAACGGGACGTTTGAGTGACCACCGCCGATCGCCCGCACCGTAAAACCCGCGGCGGAGCGTTGGCTCACGAACATCCCTTGATCGCCTTCGGGTGTAACGAACACAAGGTATGGTACGCGTGTGCCGATTGTTGCTGCAAAATCCGGCTTGAGCGAAACGTAGGCTCGGCCCAGTTGGAGTTGCGCCTCGCCATCATAGGTTGCCGGCGCGTCTTTCGAAGTCAACGTGCCTTTGATGTGTACGTCTCCGGTGATATAGACGTCCCCGCCCGCATCGCATGGAGGTTTCAAGTTCTTGCAGAGCTTGGTGTCTTGCGTGGTCGCTTGGACCTCGAACGTTTCCAACGCCTTGCTGCCCGCGCCGTTAAAGACGCCGACACTATCGGCGCCGTTGCCGCTGGCGACATCGAGCGCCGGATCTTTCGTGCTCCCGGCCGCCGCTGCGCCGATCGCGACGACGCCTTCGCCGGTGCCCGCGCCCAGTTCACCCGTTCCGCCGTTGGGCGATCCCGTGGTGCCCTCGACGGCTACAGCGGTATTGTTTGACGCACTCGTTATGAAACCCAAGACTCCCATTCCGGTCGCCGCGTTGTCATTAAGGACTCCCACGGCGCCAATTGCGTTTGCGTTGGTTCCGATCGCCACTCCCACGACCGCCGCTCCACCAATGCTGCTGTTGGTGCCGTCGATGCCGGCGCCGTCCACGTTTGAGGCGTTTCCGAAGATGGCGCCGAGCGCTCCCCCAGACGTGCCGTAAATGGCAATTCCCGAAGTCGCATTACCGAGCACGCCGGTGCCGCTCGAAGTGTTGCCAAACACGCCGTTCAAGGTCGACGAGTAGGCCGAAACGCCATCTCCCGATGTGGAATATCCAAAGACGCCTGCGTTCGAGGTTCCGCTCGAGTTGGCTACGCCCGCGACACCATAGGCGTTCGATGATCCCGAGCCGCTAAAAGTAGTCGATCCCTCCACCCCATTGCCGGTCGCGGATGCGCCAGCCACTCCCGCACCCGAACCGGAGTTTTTAGCTGAGATGCACGGATTGGAGCTGGTGCAGTTTACGGTCTCCGCTGCATGCACGCTGCGCCGAGCGTCGCTCGCTAGCGCCGGAACCACTGCGAATGTAAACGCGATCAGGATCCACGAGATGAGAGATTTCGATGATTTCATAAAGCTAAGAATCACCTCAGGACCCGAGGAAAACGCCGGCGCGTCGTAACGGGTCAAACTCAGGCGCACCACGGTTCGATAAAAGCTCCCGTAGGCTTGGTTCCCACCTTAGCGTCGGGCTCCTGGCGATTTGGGTTTGCGGTACGCTTTTTTTGAAAGCTCAGCGGCAACGGTGCTACAGTTGACAGATGGCACGTTCTGAGGTGTCATCTGTCAGACGGGGAACCGCGCGCAGTCTGGTGCGGGAACTGTTGCGCCAAAGTAAACCGAGCGATGACGCGATTATCGGCGCGAAGTCTGGCGACTCGTGCGCACGCGCTTTTGCAGCACGCCCGCCGGGGCATTCACTGGACACGGCGCGGCGCTCGCCGGAGGACGCTGGAACCGTAAGGGCACTCGCGTGATGTACGCTTCGGGTTCACGGTCGCTTGCAATCGTAGAGATCCTTGCGACCATCGACCGTGCGGAGGCGCCGGACGATTATGCATTCGCGCCGGCTTCCTTTGCGCAGGAGGACGTAGCGCAACTCCCGTCGCTGCCGCCGGAGTGGCGGCGACCGGCCCGCTGCGAGGCGACGATAGAGATCGGGGAACGGTTTGTAACGGAAAGTCGCGGGCTCGCGCTGGCGATACCATCGGTCATCGTGCCGCAGGAGTTCAACTATCTCATCAATCTGCAGCATCCGCGCTTTAGTGCGATCAAGATCGGCAGATCGCTCGAGCCGTTCGCCTTTGACTCGCGCATGTTTATTTGACGCTCCGACGCGGGCTTGCTGAGACTTGGAAAAATGGCGGAAATGGCCGGCCGGGACTCGAAAAACTCCGCACAGGAGGGTGCTCCGATGACGAAGAGATTCCGGCTCCTCATTTGCAGCGTCTGCAGCGTCGCCGCGGGTGTGATTCCAATGGCGCTCGCCGGATGCGGCGCGGCCCTCAGCCCAGCGATACCCGGCAGCGTTAGCGCCGAAGCGTTTCATGCGCCGGACGGCCGAGACGCCTACCGAACGATTTACGCGTTTAAAAAGGATCCACGCGACGGCAGCGGGCCAAACGGCAAACTCGTCGCGATCGGCGGCGTGCTGTACGGGACGACCTATTTCGGGGGCCGCGGCCATCACGGCGACGGTACGGTCTTCTCGGTCACCACTTCGGGTGAGGAGCGCGTGCTCCACAGTTTCAACCGCGGTTTCGATGGCTTCAACCCGAACGGCGGATTAGTCGCGGTCGACGGCGTCCTCTATGGGACGACTTACGGCGGCGGAACCGGTTGCCGGCAAGAGGAGGAGCGCGGATGCGGCACCGTTTTTGCGATCACACCCGCTGGTCAAGAGCACGTCGTCTATCGATTCAAGGGGGGAACCGACGGCAGCAGTCCGGCGGCTGGCACCCTCGTCTGGCTCGACGGCAGACTCTATGGCACGACGTCCCTTGGCGGAACTACGAGCCGTTGCTCGAGCGGAGGATCGGGAACCGGTTGCGGCACGGTCTTTTCGGTCGACACGTCGGGGAACGAACGCGTGCTCTATCGTTTTCGCGGCGACGGGGATGGCGGGAGTCCTAACGGCTCGCTGCTCGCGCTGAACGGGAAGCTTTACGGCACGACATACACCGGCGGCGCGGCGGGCAGCTGCGATTATAACTGCGGCATCCTCTTCGAAGTGACGACGTCCGGCTCTGAAAAAGTGCTCCACCGGTTCACGGGCGGCAGCGACGGAAGCAATCCCGCCCCGGGGCTGGTAAGTATCGACGACGTTCTCTATGGCACGACCGCCTACGAAGGGGGATGCTGCGGAACCGTCTTTAAAGCAACGACGTCCGGGGCCGAGTCGGCGATCTATCATTTCAGGGGTTCACCCGACGCCGGCGCACCGAACGGAATGCTCGTCGCCGACCACAACCTTCTCTACGGAACTGCGATATCGGGCGGCGAAGTCTGCGGCGTCGGCTACTACGACAGCGGAGCAATCTTTGCGGTGAGCACCGCCGGTGCCGAACACGTCGTCCACAGTTTCTCATGCAAGTCGATCTTCGCGCCCTCGGCCGGCCTCTTGCCTTTGGGCCACGCAATGTACGGGACCGCAGACGAGGGCGGCCGCGCCCCACACGGAAGCGTGTTCGCCTTCACGCCTTAGGGCGCGCAACGAGCGAAAGAATGACGAGCGTCGCGACGTTGGCTGCGAGCCCAACGAGGCCGGCGTTGATCCCCCAGGGCGCGATGTTGAGAGCGGCCAGCGGAATCGCCACGGCGAGGCCGGCGGCGATTCCCGCTCCGACGCCAAGCGCCGTGGCTCGCCGTCGCCAGAGGAACGTCGCGAAGACGCCGGGCGCGAACTGCGTGATTCCGTTGTAGTAGAGCAAGAGCAGCTCGACGACGGTACGCTGTCCGGTCAGCCAAAAGCCGAGTGCGAGTAGTGCGACGACGAGGACGAGCACGCGGGTCATCAAGGTGCGCGCCGCATCGCCGGTCGCAATGCCGAATCCATCGCCGGCGACGTTCTTGGTGATGACCGCAGCGCCGGCGAGCAGCAGCGCCGAGGCGGGGATCAGCGCTGCGAGCGCGCCCGCGGCAACGACCAATCCCAGGATCCACGCGGGATAATAATGTTGAACGACCAGCAGAAACGATTGGTCGACGGCCGTTCCTTTTAATCCCGGTACGATCATGGCGGCCGAGAGACCGGCGAAGATCATCAACGTCACGAAGGCTTGATAAAACGGCAAGAGCATGGCGTTGCGTCGCAGCGAATCGCCGCTGCGCGCGCTGTACGTCGCGCTAAAGGAGTGCGGGCCCATCGACCAGCCGATTCCCGACAAGAGCACGGTCGAAACGAACCAGACCGTTCCATGGAAGACGCTCCCCGTCGGAAGCACGAGCATCTGCGGATGCGTGGCCGCGACGCGGTCGAACATGGCGCTCGGCGAACCGAAGAAGCGCGTCGGAATCGCGATTCCCGCAAAGCCCACGGCTGCCAGGACGAGAACGTCCTTGACGATGCTGGCCCACGCGGTGCCGCGCAGGCCCGCGGTAAAGACAAAGACGGCAAGCACGAGAAATGCGATGCAGACCGAAGCGGTGGCGTCGTAGGCGCCATAGCCGGCGATTCGCAGCAGAATCTGCAGTCCGCTCAACTGCAGTGCAACGTAGGAACCACCATGAGGAAATAGAGGATCGCCGTTGCGATGCCCAGCGCGCGGCTCTTGTACCGCGTCTCGAAAAAATCGGGCGCTGTGAGAAGATTGCACTCCTTACCGACGCGCCAGATGGCCGGCGTGATGAAGTAGGAGATCGCGTAGCCGCACGCGCCGTATGCCAACACGTAAAAGGCCGGNNGGCCGGTGCGCCCCCCGAGTACGAGAGCCCGGCTATGCCGAGGAAGGTGAACGTGGTGTAGATCTCACCGGCGAGCAGCACCCAGAGAAAGATCGTGCCGAAGGAACGGCCGCCCACGATATATTGCGCCGGATCCATCTTGATGCGCCGCACGGCCAGCAGCGCAAAGACGATCGTGCCAAAGACGATCGCCGCAACGATGGCAAGCGCGACCGGCGAGTGGCTCACCAGCGCTTCTCCAGGCGCCCGATCGTCCAAAGAAAGGCCGGCGTCAGCAGAACCCACGCGATAATCCAGCAGAGGAGAAACGGCAACCCCACGATGCGCGGCTCGATGCGGTTGACGAACGGCACTGCAATGCTAAGCGCAGCAATCGGTATCGCGGCCAGGAGCAGGCGCAGCATTGGGCGCATTTG
>PMTY01000065.1 GCA_003167155.1 Candidatus Cybelea tumulisoli | reverse complement strand
CGGCTTCATCGAGACGCCGTACCGCGTCGTGCTGGAAGGCCGCGTCACCGATGAGATCATCTATCTCACGGCCGATCGCGAAGACGAGTACATCATCGCCCAGGCGAACACGCAGGTCGACGATGCGGGGATCATCACGTCGGATGTGGTTGTGTGCCGTTACGCCGAGGAATACATCGAAGAGCCGGCGCTACGCGTCCAGTTGATGGATGTGTCGCCCAAGCAAATCGTCTCGGTCGCGACCGCCCTTATTCCGTTCCTCGAGCATGACGACGCCAACCGCGCGCTCATGGGCGCGAACATGCAGCGTCAGGCTGTGCCGTTGCTTCGCCCGGATGCGCCGATCGTCGGCACCGGCATGGAGTATCGCGCGGCAAAGGACTCCGGATCGCTCATTGTTTGCAACGTGGGCGGTACCGTTGCCGCGGTCGACGCGAAGGGCATTACGCTCAAGCTCGACGACGGCACCGAGAAGGTCTTCGACCTGCTCAAGTTCGTGCGCAGCAACGCCGGCACGTGCATCAACCAGCGTCCGATCGTCAAACTCGGCGAACGCGTCCAGGCGGGACAAGTGCTCGCCGACGGCCCCTCGTCCGACGAAGCCGAGCTCGCGCTCGGTCAGAACGTGCTGGTCGCGTTCATGCCATGGGAAGGCTACAACTACGAAGACGCGATCTTGATCAGCGAACGCATGGTCAAGGAAGATCGCTTTACCTCGATTCACATCGAGGAGTACGAATGCGAAGCGCGCGACACGAAGCTGGGGCCCGAAGAGATCACGCGCGACATTCCCAACGTCGGTGAAGACGCGCTCAAGGATCTCGACGAGCGCGGCATCATTCGCATCGGCGCCGAAGTCCGCCCCGAGGACATTCTCGTCGGCAAAGTTACGCCGAAGGGCGAAACCGAGCTGACCGCCGAGGAGCGGCTCCTGCGCGCAATCTTCGGCGAAAAATCTCGCGAAGTTCGCGACACGAGTCTCAAAGTTCCTCACGGCGAGAAGGGCAAGATCATCGACGTCAAGGTCTTCTCGCGCGAGAACGGCGACGAGCTTTCGCCCGGCGTCAACCACTTGGTGCGCGTCTACGTTGCGCAGAAGCGCAAGATTCTCCAAGGCGATAAGATGGCGGGCCGCCACGGCAACAAAGGCGTCATTGCCAAAGTGCTGCCGGAAGAGGATATGCCGTATATGGAGGACGGGTCGCCGGTCGACATCGTGCTCAACCCGCTCGGCGTGCCGTCGCGCATGAACCTGGGACAGATCATGGAGACGCACCTGGGCTGGGCGGCGCGTATGCTCGGCATGAGTGTGGCGACGCCGGTCTTCGATGGTGCGCACGCCGAGGACATCGCCGAATGGTTGCAGGACGCCGGTCTTCCGGCCGACGGCAAGACGTGGTTGCGCGACGGGCGCAGCGGCGAGCGTTTCTCCCGGCCGATCACGGTCGGCATGATCTACATGCTCAAGCTCGCGCATTTGGTCGACGACAAGATCCACGCGCGTTCGACTGGTCCATACTCGATGATCACGCAACAGCCGTTGGGCGGCAAGGCGCAGTTCGGCGGTCAGCGTTTCGGCGAAATGGAAGTCTGGGCGCTGGAGGCTTATGGCGCGGCATATACGCTTCAGGAGCTGCTCACCGTGAAGTCCGACGACGTCGTCGGACGCGTGAAAACCTACGAAGCGATCGTCAAAGGCGAGAACGTGATGGAGCCCGGCGTTCCGGAGTCGTTCAAGGTCCTCATCAAGGAACTGCAATCGCTTGCACTCGACGTCAAGGTGCTCACCGAGAACCGCGAAGAGGTCGACATCAAGACGCCCGAAGACGAGATGGGCGAGAGCGAGCGCCGCGAGTACGGGCTGTTAATGGGCGACGAGCAGAGCGCCGTTTCGCAGACCGTTGTCGCAACGCGCGAGGCTGTTGCCGAAGCGCCCGTCGAAGTCGAGGAAGAGGAAGAAGAGGAAATCGACGACAGCAAACCGCTCGACGCAAGCGCGCCGATTCCGCCGCCGCCGGTGGTCGCACCCGTAGCGGAGATCGAAGCTGAAGAGGTCTTCGGCGACGAGGCAGAGACCCCCGACGACGAGGTCGAGGGTCCGCAAGGCTACGAGCTCGAGGAGGAGGACGAAGACGTCGTCTACGAGGACGAAAAGCCCGCCTACGAAGGAGACGATGAAGAGACTCCCTTCACCGAAAATCCTCCAGAAGAAGAGTTCTAGCCCTCCCCCCTGAGCGCTAGCTCTTGACGCAGGCCGTCGTGACCATTACACGGCGGCCTGTTTTTGTTTCGGTGAAGGACGACGTGGACGTCGTCTTGGTTGCGCTGACCTTCGTGGTGGTGATGTCGGTTTGGCTGTTGATGTCGGGCCCCGCTACGAACGAGACGTCGTGCCAGGTGATCTGGTTGCCGTTCCAGCCTTTCGAAAACGATAGCCCGTAACCGCCGCCGTCGCCGTACGCTACGTCGACCCAACGCTTGGTGTCGGGATCGTAGGTGATCTTGTCCCAGCCTCGTTGCGTGGTCGTCACCCACGACGTCTTAGGAGTCGTGGACGTTTCGCTAATCCAGTAGCCCGTCGGATCGAGCGTGTAAGTGGAAATGGTCGTAAACGCGCGCGGGCGGCGCGAGCTCTTGGACGAGCAGGTCCAGGTTCCCACCATGAAGCTGACTGAGGAAAAGTCGGGTTTGCGTGGGGCGGGGATCGGGGTGCTCTCGACCTGGGCGAAGCTCGAGGCCGGAACGAGGGCTGCGAGCAGGACCGCCGCAGCAATTATGACGCGTGATGTGCGCATGGAATCTCCTTAGATCAAGCATAGAGTGCCCTGATAGGGCAAGGCGAGGGATCGCCGGTCTGCAAGGTTGGGCGGATTGACCGGAGGCGCCTTCTGGCAAGTGCTGCAGGGCAAGCCGGTGCGATTGCTGCATTTCGCCCTCGTGAAGATCGGGGTCGTTGGCACTGGGCGAATGGGCGCAAATATCGCACGGCGTTTACACGACGTTGGGTATCCGGTCGTCGCCCTCTACGATCTGCGGCCCGAGTCGGCTGCCGCAGTGGCCGCCGAGACCGGCGCTGAGGTGAGCTCGTCACTCGCGCGTGTCAGCGAGCTTTCCGAGCTCGTTGTAACCGTCGTCAGCGACGACGCGGCGATGTATGAAATCTTCGCGCCGGCGGGCGACTCGCTCCTGACCAATGCGTCGGGCCGGATATTTTTGAACTGTGCGACGGTTACGCCCGCGGTCCATCGCGACGTCGAGCGGATGGTCGTCGAGCGCGGCGGCGACTCGCTCGAGGCTTGCATGGCTAGCTCGATAACGCAGGCGCGAGACGGCACGCTTTACCTGATGATCGGCGGCCGGCCCGAGGTCTTCGATCGCGTCAAGCCGCTGCTCGAAAAGATGAGCGCGTCGCTGAAGTACGTCGGTGAGGCGGGTAAAGCCGCGCAAGTCAAAGCGCTCGTGAACATGGTCATGAACGTCAACACCGCGGGTCTTGCCGAAGGGCTCGGCCTTGGCGATGCGCTCGGGTTGGATCTCGACTTGCTGCGCGAAGTCTTCTCGCAGACCGGCGCGAACTCGCGCGTGCTCGAGACCGACGGTGCCGACATGCAGCACCGCGATCACGATGTGTATTTCTCAGCCGCGCACGCGGCCAAGGATTCCGGCATCGCGCTGGCTCTGGCAAAAGAGGCGGGACTTCCTCTCCCACTTGCAGCGGCGGCTTTCGAGCAGTACGAGCGGATGAAGGCCGCGGGATTGGGCGAGCTGGACAAGTCTGGCGTCTCGGAACTTACTTTTAAATCGCGCCGTCCCGTTGACGTGACGACGGACAAATAATGTTCGCTACCAGATCGCTACACCAAACGAGGATATACCCGCCTTAAACGGCGAGCCGCTCACCTTCTTCAAGGCACCAGTGTCCGCGTTAATGGTATAGGCGGAAACAGTGCCCGGACCTTGGTTCGTCACATATGCGAAGCCGGCAGGATCGATCGCCATTAAGAGCGGACCGCGGCCCGACCCAGGCACTTGCGTCAACGCGCCGCTGCTCGTGTTGATCGAGTAGGCGGAAACGTCGTTGGAATCGTAGTTGGTCACGTAGGCGAACCTGCCCGACGGATCGATCGCCACGGCGGTCGGCCAGCTGTGCGCCGCAAACGGCGATCCCTGTACTTGCGTCAAGGCGCCGCTCCTGGCGTTGATCGAGAAGGCGGAAACATTGTTGTCATACGCGTTTGTTACGTAGACGAAGCCCGCAGGATGCGTCGCTACTCCATACGAGTCACTTCCCGCCTTAAACGGTGAGCCGGGTACCGGCGTCAAGGCGCCGCTGCTCGCGCTGATGGAGTAGGCGGAAACACTCGTGGACAAGACATTGACCACGTACGCGAAGTGACGCCCACCTTTCGCTTCTGTTGAAGGGCGACGCACCCGGCCAGCAATGCCACGGCGGCGCAGCCGATTAACCCGTAGCGACCGATATGCATGCTCCTCATTCGCTTCGCTTCACGGCGATATGGAGAAGACCGTTCCATGGCCGTCGGCGCCTCCGGCCACGGTCGTCCCGTAAAGCGTGCCGTTGACGTTGATAAGGCCCGCGTACGGGAATTCACCATCGCCATTTCCGCCGAAGGCGTGGAGCACGGTTTCCTTGCCGGACGTTGTGATGGAGAAGACCATTCCGGGGCCTCCGTTCGGCCCTTCAGTCGTCGTGCCGTAGAGCGTGCCGTCAACGTTGGTGAGGCTCCCGTATGGAGATTCGCCGTCTCCCGAGCCGCCTTTGAAGCTGTAGANNTTGACGTTGATGAGGCCCGCATTCGGCGCAAAGCCGTCTCCAGAGGAGCCGTCAAAGGTGTGGAGCAGGGTTTCCTTGCCGGACGGCGTTATCGAGAAGACGGTTCCGGATTCGTTCTGGCCGTCCGATTCAGAGGTCGTGCCGTAGAGCGTGCCC
>PMTY01000089.1 GCA_003167155.1 Candidatus Cybelea tumulisoli | reverse complement strand
CTCGACGAGCAGATCGTTCACCGCCGTACCGATCTCCGTCGGTACGAAGCGCCGCTCTTGCTGCGTAACGTAACCCCGAGCCTGAATCGTCTCGACGATGGTGGAGTACGTCGAGGGCCGTCCGATGCCGTTCTCTTCAAGCGCCTTGACCAGCGCGGCTTCGCTATAACGCGGCGGCGGCTCGGTAAAATGTTGCTTGGGCTCCAGTTTGCGGCAATCGAGATCTTCGTTCTCTTCCAACTCCGGTAGCCGGACGCGGCCCTTTGCGGTACTCTCCTCGTCTTTGCCCTCGTCATAGACGCGGGTGAAGCCTGGAAAGCGCATTATGGTGCCGGTCGCGCGGAACCCATACTCGCCGGCGGCCACGTCGACGACGGTCTGATCGAAGAGCGCCTGCGACATCTGCGAGGCGACGAAGCGTTCCCAGATGAGCGTGTAAAGACGAAGCTCCTCACGTTTGAGGTGGCCTGCGAGACGCTCCGGCGTGTGCAAAACCGTGGTCGGGCGAATCGCTTCGTGCGCGTCTTGTGCGCCCTCACGAACGGCGTGGGCACGCCCGCTGTGGAAGGCTTCGCCGTACTCGGCAACGATGAACTCGCGGGCCGCGTCGCGTGCCTGATCGCTGATTCGGGTCGAGTCGGTGCGCATGTAGGTAATCAACCCCACGGTACCCTCACTCGCGCCGAGGTCGACGCCCTCGTAGAGCGCTTGAGCGACTTGCATCGCGCGTCGCACGCGCATTTTTAGCTTACGCGAGGCCTCTTGCTGAAGCGTCGAGGTCGTAAAAGGCGCGGGCGCGTTGCGCCGGACTTCGCGCTTCTTGATCGAGCCGACGCGATACCCGGCGCCTTCAAGTGCCCGCAATGCCGTGTCGGTTTCGGCCTGAGTTCGCAGCTCGAGCTTCTTGCCGCCGTGCGAGACGAGCTCGGCTGCAAACGGCACGTCGGAGGTCCCAGTCGCATCCTGGACTCGTGCCAATAATGCCGTGACGCTCCAGTATTCCTTAGGAATGAAGGCAGCGATCTCGCGCTCCCGGGTGACGATCAGCCTGACCGCCACCGACTGCACGCGCCCCGCGGAGAGGCCGCCGCGGACTTTTGCCCAGAGCAGCGGCGAGATTTTATATCCGACCAGCCGGTCGAGAATCCGGCGGGCCTGCTGTGCGTTGACGCGGTCCATGTCGATATGATGGGAGTCTTTAAGCGCCGCAAGGGCCGCCGCTTTGGTGATCTCGTGAAGCTCGATTCGCTTGGGATCGGGGAGTTTGAGCAGCTCGGCCAGATGCCATGCGATGGCCTCGCCCTCGCGATCCGGGTCGGTTGCGAGGTACACCTCCGTCGCGCTTTTTACGGCGCTCCGCAACTCCTTGATCACGTCGCCTTTACCTTTGATGGTCAAGTATCGCGGCAGAAAATCGTTATCTACATCGACCCCCAGCGTGCTTTTTGGGAGGTCGCGCACGTGCCCCACCGATGCCTTCACCACGTATCGGGGAAGAAACTTCTTAATCGTCCTCGCTTTCGTCGGGGATTCGACGATGATGAGGGGCTTTTTCACGGGCCTTAGTATACAGCCGGGGTCAAGGCCCGGCAATCCTTCGTCCTTCGACTTCGCTCAGGATGACAGTGCTCAGGATGAAAACGCGCGTTGCGCGCGAGCGCGCTAATTTGCATGATTTGGCAAAATCCTCTATGATTGCGTGCAAAAGCGCCACGAGCGCTGTCCACTAACGCTTATCGTCCCCGGGGACGAGGAGGAATGAATGGACTCGGATTCCACAATGAACGGCGGTCCGGCAATGCCGGAGGCGAAGCCGCGCCGTAAGGCACGTCGCCGCAAAGCCGTTGCAGCCGTTGCCGTGAAGAAGGTCGCGAATGGCCGGAAGAAGGCAACGAACGGACGCAAGAAAGGGGCTCGCAAAGCCGCCCGCAAGGTTCGTAAGACCACACGTAAGGTAGTGCGTAAGGCTCGCAAGGCCGTACGCAAGGGTACCCGCAAAGTCCGCAAGGGCGCGCGTAAAGCCGTCCGCAAGGGCGCACGCAAAGCTCGCAAAGGCGTGCGTAAAGCCGTCCGCAAGGGCGCGCGCAAAGCCCGCAAGACCACTCGCCGCAAAACGAGTGCCGCAAAAGCCGGAGTGCGTAAGACCACCGTCCGGCGTAAACGCAAAGGCGGCCGCAAGAAGAAAGCCTAGCGCATAGCGGAAGAAAGAACGACGGGCGATCGCAAGTGCGATCGCCCGTTTTTCATCTCTCGCCTGCCGGCGACCGTCAAATCAGGTCGGGCGCTTTGCCGTCGTGTTCCTCCACCCAATGACACGCGGCGAAATGCCCCGGCGCGTATTCGCGCAGCGGCGGCACCTCGGTTTTGCAGCGATCGAAGGCCAGCGGACAACGGGTATGAAAGCGGCAGCCCGGTGGAGGATTGACCGGCGACGGAATGTCGCCCGTCAGGACGATGCGTTTTCGCCGTTTCTCCACGACCGGATCGGGAATCGGAATGGCTGAGAGCAGCGCCTGCGTATAGGGATGGAGCGGGTTCTCGTAAAGGTCGTCGCGATAGGCCAGCTCGACGATTTTGCCAACGTACATGACCGCAACCCGGGTCGATATATGACGGACGACCGAGAGGTCGTGAGCGATGAAGAGATACGTCAGCTTGAACTTGGCTTGCAGATCCTCGAGCAGATTGATGACCTGTGCCTGAATGGAGACGTCCAAGGCTGAGACGGGCTCGTCGCAGACGATAAAGCGGGGCTGGACCGCAAGCGCGCGCGCGATCCCGACGCGTTGACGCTGACCTCCCGAGAACTCGTGCGGATACCGGTTCGCGTGATACGGCTGCAGGCCGACTAGCCCTAGCAGCTCGCGGACGCGGTTGTCGACGTCCTTTCCGCTCGCGAGCCGGTGAATGCGGATCGGCTCGGCAACGATCTCTCCGATCGACATGCGCGGATTCAACGAAGCAAAGGGATCCTGGAAGATGATCTGCAGCGAGCGGCGCAGCCGCCGGATATCGCCTCGGTTCATCGTCAGAATGTTCCGCTCTTCGAAGTCGATCTCGCCCTTGGTTACCGGCAGCAGGCGCAGCAAGAGGCGGCCGACGGTCGTCTTTCCGGAGCCCGACTCGCCGACGAGTCCGAGCGTTTCGCCCTCCTGGATCGTAAAGCTGACGCCGTCGACGGCGCGGACGTCGGCGACGTGGCGAGACGTCAGTCCGGCGTAGATCGGAAAATATTTATAGAGATCCTTCGCTTCGATCAAAGCGGGGCTGGTCGCCAAAACGGGGCTGGTCATCAGCTTCCGGCCGGAATCGTCGGGAGCTCCCGCATCGCTTCGGGGCGCTGATCGCGCGCCCGCTCGTCGTAGAGATAGCAGCGGGCGACGTGACCGGCCCCGAAATCGTAGAGCGGAACCGGCTGGTCGCAGATCGGCATGCGATAGGCGCAACGCGGCGCAAACGCACATCCCGGTGGAAGACGCAGCAAGTTCGGCGGCTGGCCGGCAATCGGCTCGAGGCGCTTGCGTTCGCTGCGATCGAGGCGCGGCAGCGAGGCTAAAAGTCCTTGCGTGTACGGCATGCGCGGCTCGGCAAATATCTGCTCGGCCGTTCCATACTCCACCATGTTGCCGCCGTACATGAC
>PMTY01000012.1:11181-27419 GCA_003167155.1 Candidatus Cybelea tumulisoli | reverse complement strand
ACGCGCGCGAGAAACTCGCGGCACACGGCGAGCAAGATACCATAGAGCATCGTCACGCCGTCGCGTATCTTGAGTTGGCAAAGCGGCTTGATCAGGCGTTCTACGACGAACAAGAGGTTTTTTTCGCAACAGTCTACTTGGAACTCGACAACTGGCGGGCGGCGCTACACCGGGCGCTGATCGACCGCGGCGATATCCTCTTGGGCCAGCGGCTGACTGGGGAACTAAANNGCAGTATGGGGAAATGTTGCACCGGTTGAGGGACGGCGCTGGCTTGTCCGGGCGCTGGAAACGGTAGATGAGCGAACGCTAGCGAGCGTTCTCGCGAAGCTCAGTTACACGGAGTCCACAATAGCCAATACCCTTTGCGAACACGAGTTAACTCTTGCGAGCAGCAGGACCGCCGCGGCACGTTACCGAGCCCTCGGTGACCGGCTTGGCATCGCCCGCGCATTGTGTCGCGAGGGCCATGCGCTATCCGAGATGGGTCGAGTCGCTGAAACGAGGTTAGTTCTAAAGGAAGCCCTCTCACTCGCCCGCAGCGTGGGCAATCGCTGGCTAGTCGCCATGATACCGACCATAGGCATTATTCACGAAGGTGACCTTGTANNAGCGGCGCGGGTGAAAGGAGCGGAAGCACTCGAGTGTGCCAAGGCGTTGGGCGCCACGCTCACCGTCGCTTGGACGACAATTACCCTCTCCGGGATCGAGTCTCGAGCGGGAAACGCGGAGCTGGCCCTTCGATACACAACGGACGCGCTCGCGACTTTTCGCGCATTCAACGATACTCGCGGCGTGGCCTGTGCTCTCAATAATACGGCAGAGTATCTAATCTCGCTGGCTCGGTATAGCGAAGCCGAGACGAGGGCATGCGAAGCGCTCGATGTTGCAAGGGAGCACCGTTGGGACGGCCAGATTGCGAATGCTCTACAGAAATATGCGGCGATTGCTGCACTGCGACCGCAACGCACAGCAGAACCCGGACCTTCGGGAATACGTGCGGGCGCGCGGATCTTGGGCTTTGTGGACGCTCGCCTCACAGCGATAATGGGAGCCGGGCCGCGAGACTTGGACCAGCAGCCGGAATATGACCGGATTATCGGGGCCCTGCGTAGTGCGCTAAGCGCCGAGGCGCTCGCGAGGCTAATGGCCGAGGGCGCAGCGTTGACCGAAGAACAAGCGGTTGCGGAAGCCTTAGTCTAAATATCCCATTGCCAGGCGTTCCACCCACCGGTCGGATTAACGCTGTAATTGCGCAAGTCGGCGGAGCGTACAGTTAGGGCGCGTCCACGGAATAAAGGAACGTACGGGATTTCCGACCATATCAGGCGACTTGCCCTCCGATAGATGAGGGCGCGACGCGACGGGTCGTCGGTTTGCAGGCCGCTGCGTTCGAGCGCATCTAGACGTGGATCGCAAAAGCGATAGATGTTTTGCCCCCGTGGGTACCAGCGATCGCAGGCCAAGAGATTGTACAGGTCGGGTTCCCAATTGAGGAGGCCGCCGCTCAACGCGAGGTCGTAGGAACCCTCGTAGAGCGGTCCGTTCGGTGCGGCAAACATCGTCCGATACGAATAGGTCTTGATCGCGAGTTCGACGCCGACGGTTTTGAGCGACGACTGCAGCAGTAATGCCTCCTGCCCAAAACTCGTAAAGCCCGCAACAATTGCGAGAGTAAAGGCCAGACGCACGCCATTGCGTGTGCGAACTCCGTCTGGACCGCACCTCCATCCGGCACGCTCCAGAATATCGCGGGCCGCGGCGGGGTCGTACTTTCGCGGGGGCAGCGCTTCGTAGCCAATCGCGGTCGACGGCAAGACGTTGCGAGCTTCGCTTGCGAGATTGTGGTCCACGTCGTGCAAGATGGCGCCGTATGGCACCGCTGCGGCGATGGCTCGCCGCACGGCGAGGCCACGCAAGGTGGGCTTGCTCACGTTGATCAGGAGCAACGACTGACCGTTCGTCGGCGCGCCCGTTTCTACGACTACGCCTTCGACCGATCGGTATTGGTCGAGCGAATTTTGTGGGACTGCGATTAGATCGATCTGGTGCGTCTCCAGCTCGGCAGCGGTGGTCTGTGCGTCTGGAATGAAACGCATTTCGATTTGCGCGAGCCTCGGGCGCCCTTTGAAATAGCGGTCGAACCGCCTTAGGACGATCCGATCGCCGCGTACCCATGAAATGAAACGGAACGGCCCTGTGCCGACCGGGTGATCGGCCAACTCCCCGGTGTTAAAGTTGTGTTCGCGTTCGAGAACATGTGCGGGCAAGACCGGTTTTGCACCCTCTTGGAGCGGCGTGAAAAAACGGGATATAAAAGGCGGATAGCGCTTGCGAAGACGGACCATAACCGTGGTAGGGTCGGCGGCCTCGATCGATGCCACACGATCGTATCCTTCGCGCTCGAACGTATTATTTCGCGGATTCATGACGGCTTCCCAAGACGCGACGACGTCGCGCGCCGTAAACGGTACGCCGTCCTGCCACAGAACGTTTTGACGCAACCGATAGACATACGTGCGCCCATCGCGCGATATCCCGCCGTTCGCCAGCGACGGCACGGTGCTTGCAAGATCGCCGATCAGCCGTCCTCGATTGTCGGCGATGACGAGATAAGAATAGACGAGCGAAGAAAGGTCATATGAAACGCCCATCTCTGAAAGGTATGGATTGAGACGGTCCGGATCGGACATTTCAGCAATACGGAGGACGTGTGGGATCGTCCACGGGTGGCGTCCCCCGACCAACACCGATGGTCCGGTCTTCGTGCACCCCACAAGGGTCACGCAAGCTAATGCGATCGCAACGGAATGGCGCATTGGTGGCCAAACCTTTCTACGCGTGCGCTTGAGCGAACTCAAGCTGCTATTCGAGGGAAGACGGGCACATCGACCTCCAATCACGACAAATTTGATCCAATCCGTTAGATTCTGTGTCCGCCGTCAAGGGCCAGAACCGTTGACTGAGACGCCTTGCCGGAACGACTATGACGTCGCCCACACCCGATGTCAGGGTCAAAGGGCCGCTCGGACTTAAGGACACCGTAAGCCAAAACCAAGAGACGCCGCATGACGGCGGCGACGATCTGCTTGCCATGTTTGCCCGCAGATCGCAACCGATCGGCAAAAGCCCGAAGGACGGGATTGAAGCGGATTGCGGCTACCGCCGGCATGTAAAGCATCCGCCGCAAATGAACGTTGCCAGCCTTTGACAACCACGACGCCGATATCGACTTTCCAGAGCGAAACTCACGCGGGCAAAGCCCGGTGAATGCCGACAATGCCTTAGCGCTCCGAAACTCGCCGAGATTCGGCAGCTCACCGAGAATCGTGACGGCGAGACGTTCGCCGATGCCCGGGATCGATGTCAACAGCTCACGCTTGCCTCGTAGGGTCGGGTCGTTGTCAATGATCGAGCGGATTTGTACGTCAATCTCATCGATCTGGCGATCAAAAAACGACAATGTTGCCTCGATCGACGCGCGCACGTCACTCGAGCGTGGTGCGCCAAGTCGGTTCGATTCCTGAACCCGCATTTCATCAAGCGCTACGCGCCGGCGTGCCAGCCTTCGCAGGCGCTGCTGGACCGGACTAGGCGGCTCCCATGGCGCTGGATGCATGGTCATGCAGAATCGTGCGATGAGCGCTGCGTCAGCCTTGTCGGTCTTCGTCCGAGAGAGTTCACTTTGACCGAAGGATTTGATCGCGAGGGGGTTTACGATGCTTACGATGTGACCGTGCGCGTGCAGATCCGTCGCCAGCTCGCCGGGTACTGACGACTGGAAAGCTGTTATTGGCTCGACACTCTCGCGGCGGTTCGATTACGCCGCTTCTTCGCGGCGCCACGCATCGCTCGCATTGAAGGTATCGGCGTCCGTGTTGAACATTATACTCGTCTGTCGAGTGACGGAAGTTCCATCGCAGGCGCCGCTACCGGTTATAACGGCGACCCGGTGCAGCGTCCTTAATCTCGCCAGTAATATTCGTATCCGATGGGCGCTACCGGCTTTATCGGACGCAGCGGCTTGACCTTAGGCAGCTTGGGAAGCTTAGGCAGCTTGGGAAGCTTCGGCAGCTTGGGGAGCTTCGGCAGCTTGGCTAGGCCCGTATTCCGTTTTTTGCGTAAATGCCAACTCATTTCACTTTTCCCTACCAGCCTTCTTGATTCCACCAGCCGTCCTATCCGTCCGACGGCGCATTACGTTTACCGTTTTCATTGCGGCGGGGACATCAGCTGGTTTGCGACCTCTTTCCACCGCTGAGTGGTAGCTTTGGCTTACGCGGAGGCGATCAGCCACCTCCTCTTGCGTACGTTTTTTTGCAGGCGCAACGCTCGAAGCATCTCGGCTGCCTTGGTTTTCACGGCTTCTCCTTTCGGCGTTCGAAATATAAAATATTACAGACTACTGCTGACTGCAGTCCCCTCCTGTACGGCCATGGGCAGCCGCCACGATTGTGGCAGCGGGGGCACCAAAGCGTGTCCGCTCGATTGGCACATGATTCGCCGTCGGACGAGGCCCGGCAGGCCGGAAGCGGAAGAGACGCCGAGGTAGCGGTAGGAGCGCGTCTGTTCCTAGAAGCATTCGAACACATTATGCTCCGATTTACGGAAAGGCGGCACAGCGAGCCGATCGTTGTCAACATTGCGTATCGGGCGGTGTACGATAAAAAGTTGACGCTTGCGCTGGCAGATGCCATAGGCATCCTCGCGCAGGCAATCGGTATTGCTCGCGGTCAGGATATTTCGGGTGAACAAGAAGCACTCCGGTGGATGAAGGAGCTCTTGATCGGTTTCGCCCTCCTGGCCGTCGCCGAGGCGCGCAGCATAATTCTTCTACTCGGCGATGGCTTGAGCAGACATGCTCGGGTGCACGTCCGTTCTCTATTCGAATTACGAGCTTAGAGTCAAGTTGTTGACGGGCGATCCAACACGCGCGCTGGCGTTTCGCGATTCCCTTGCCTTTGAAATGCGCAGCGTGGGTCGTGAACTAGGCGCTTCAAGAGAGACGGTAGAGCGAGAAATCGGCGAGACGCTCGGGGTCGCTGATCCGTCTAAGGTGGTCGGTACGAAGGAAAGCAACGCACTCGGTGGCAGTGTGCGCAACCAGATGCGGAACGAGGTTTCCCCTCAAAAGCGATACGTCGGCTCGTTTGCCGGCATGAGCTGGATCTCACACGGCTCCGTACTGGCGCTTCGAGAGATTTCACGGGCGGTCGAATCGGCCGGCCCAGACTTGCTGCATCGCGCTGCCGACGACGGCAATGGAAACGATTGGCTTCGCCATGCTGGCTGGATCGTATTGAAACTGGCTGGCTCCATACAAGAGCATTTCAAATTCAGTCTGCCGGGTGTTGAAGCGGTCGCCGCGCGCCTGATCGCCGCAAACCAGCGGCTCGGCGTCATTTCCAAAGAGCAGGAGAGGGCGACCGCCGACGCACTGGCAGCTCGCCGGGAGGCAAGAGAAAACTAGCCCCGCTGACCCCCAACAAGGCCTGAGCCCCGAGATCTTACAGTCTCGGCAGGCGAAGATTTCCGCCCTCAGGCCAGGGCTTTCCGAGCCCTGCTGGAGCGGTGATCCAAAGCGTGTTGCGGCGATTAGAAGAGTTATTTACCGCAAACCCTGCGGTGAATAAGCCTTGCAAATGCGGTGAGTTAGGCCCATAATCGCCGCAAAGGATGCGGTGATTATGGCCCCTTATATCCACGAGCGCGAGGATTGGCCCAGATTTAGGCTCGACCACGAAAGTGTGGCTGGGAAGCTGGCGACCACGCGGCACCTGCAAGGGCGGCTGGTCGGCCGCATGGAGAGGCTCGGCTTCCCGTTACGGGCTGAGGCGACGCTGCGGAGCCTGACAGAGGAAGTTCTTAAATCGAACGAGATCGAGGGGGAGCACCTTAATAAAGAACAAGTTCGATCGTCAGTCGCTCGACGCCTTGGCATTGATATTGGCGCCCTTGCGCCGACCGATCGCAATGTGGAGGGCGTCGTGGAGATGGTGCTCGACGCGACGCAAAAGTATGATGAACCGTTGACGAAAACGCGACTGATTCGCTGGCATGCAGCGTTATTTCCGACCGGTTACAGCGGTATCAACAAAATCAGNNCTGCGCTGGCTCAACGCTTCCGATGGCACTGATCTCGTGATCAAGTCCGGTATCGCGCATTTGTGGTTCGTGACGATTCACCCGTTTGACGATGGCAACGGCCGTATTGCGCGTGCGCTTACGGATCTCTTGCTTGCACGCTCGGAGAAGACTTCGCAACGCTTCTATAGCATGTCCGCGCAGATCCAGGCGGAACGCAATGAATATTATCGGCTTCTTGAGGCGACGCAAAAAGGCAACCTTGATATCACACCCTGGATGTCCTGGTTTCTCGACTGTCTCGGCCGAGCCTTCGAAAATGCGGCAAGCGTATCTGCGGCCGCATTGGCAAAGGCGCAGTTTTGGGAGCGGCATCGCGAGGCTGAGCTGAATGCTCGCCAGCGATTGATGGTGAACAAGCTGCTTGACGGTTTCGATGGCAAGCTAACCTCGGGAAAGTGGGCAACGATTGCTAAGACGTCGACGGATACGGCCTTGCGCGATATCGATGGGCTCGCCGCGCTCGGAATTCTTAAAAGAGATGCCGCCGGCGGACGAAGCACGAGCTATTCGTTAGCTGATTTCGACTCGTCCGCACCACCCCCTCGATAAGCCCGATCCAGATTGCCTAGCTCCGATTCTGTGTAGTGAACGGTGTAGTGAAAAGCACTAACAGGCACAAACGCAATGTAAAACAAGGCGAAAACCACTACCTGGAGGGAGTGTTTTGACTTGGCGGGAGCGTGTAGGAATCGAATCTGTGAAGGGCCATTCTGCCTCACGGTGGGTGGCCCCGCTTCATCTCGCTTCGTGCGTAAACGACAGTTGTGAGACGGCGAGTCGGTGTGACTCGGTGTTGCTCGTATCGGCTGATTTGTCCGAGTTAGTCCGAGTCAGCCCAAGCGACGAGCAGCGGTTTCGTCCCGCGAGCAGAACGCAGTCTTCTTCACGCGCGATACAGGCCATCACACTGTTACCTGGTCGGTGCCTATGTACCCGGTTCGTCCGCTATAGGGGCCGTCGAGGATTCGCACTTGATACTTCTCCTCGCCTTCGCCGGTTCCGCAATTGTAAAAGACATCCTTGACAATCCATACGCGCGTGCCGTCTTTGATATGGGGATTCACCCAAACATTAAGTGAGGCTGGCACCTTTGCTCCACCGTTGCCGAACGTCCTGAACGCGCGCAAGCTCTCGCAGTCCCAGGCGATGCTCGGGTAGAGCGGCGTTTCGCTATAGGGCATGGCGGAGATATGCGCATCAATCGTTCCCGCCACATTGATGCTATCGGTTTCGGTGATGGTATCGGGTCCATCGCCAACCGGGCCAGGCGTGACCTCGGGAGCTTGCCCATTGGTTCCCGATTCGGCTGACGTAGTTGATTTTCTTCCCGGTGGGTTGGCTTCAGCCGTGCCCGCGGCCAGTAGCGTATCTTCAGTAGTCGAGTTCGTTGATGTCGGGGCTTTACTGGGCGGGGGACCGTTATCAGCGACAGTCCTGAAATCGCGCTCATTCAACAACCAGTGCCCACCAATGTTTACGACGTGCCATCCACCCTTCAGGACTTTTTTGCGAACGTAGCCATCGGGGTACGGCTCAGTTTCCGTGACCGTGGTCGAAACAAAATCACCGTCCGGCGGCTCGGACATCGTAACGTTTAAATTGACATTGACCTGCGTGCCATTCGCACCTAAGCGTAACCATTGGCTATACCATTGGTTTGCAAGGTCACTCGGCGTGAGGCCCTTCTGCATCGATGGCGTCCAGAGTGAGTAGGCAGTTTTAAAGTCTTGGTTCCCTATCGCGTCATAGTAAGCGGATATGGCAGCCTCCATTGCTTTCATTGGAGGCGGGGTGCTCGAATGCGCGGTCTGCGGGATTCCCACAACATGGAGCCAAGTCGCGAGGTTTTCGCGGTGTGTTGCTACTGCTACAGTGCTTGCTGCGAGGATGGCCAATCCGACGACCCATGGCCAAATTTTGCGCGCGCCTCTTTCCGGCAGTGATGAAAGCGGGATGGGTTCGACTGAGGCGCTTCTACGAACAGGCGTCGCTACGGTCAATGGTTTTGTTTCAGAATCTGTCGCCGACGAAACCAGTGCGCCACCGCACCCCGAGCAAAAGAGGGCATCGGCGGCCTCAGCGACGGCGCCGCACTTCGCACAAGCGGGCGGCGCGCTCTTCGGTGTCTTTCCACAGCGCCTACAAAACCGTGCCTGAGCGCTTATCGTGTGCCCGCAATGCGGACAAGCAATGCTCGGGCTATCATCCTCAAAGGTCATAGCCCCTCCGGTCGCGCTTCCGCATTGCAACAGACGCTGAGGCGAGATATGGCATTCGGCGCCTAGGCGTTCTTCAAGTCGTACACCACGCGCCGGAGTTCATCGGCGGCTCTCTTGACGCGTTCATCGTGCGCACCAGCATCGTACGCAGCCAAAAGCGCTTCGTAATTCCGAATCGTTCCGTCGCGGCGTCCCTTGAACCGTTCCCATACGGCCGGCCCGAAGCCCCGTACGTCAGATGTGAGTACGATTTCGACGCGTTTACGCGCTGAGTTGTGAACGCGCTCCCAAGGGACGGAATGGTAACCACGGTACGCCAGCTCCAGAGCGAGGCCGTCGCGGTCTCGTTCCAGTCGATACTTTCGTTCGATTTGGCGAATGTAGCGTAAATCGTCAACGGCTTTACGCGTTAAATAGTATCTCGATGCGTCGCAGATCGACTCGACACCGAACTCGCCGAAGCGCTGCAGGCTGTCTTCGCTGATCGTGTAGCCCTCGGCACGAAGAGTGCTCAGGGCCTGCTCGACGGATTGTCGCTCGTCCACCTTGATATATTCGACGCGCGAAGGGCCAGTCCGCGCGAACCTGTCGGTTGGAAGCAAGCGGTTCGGGCTTTTAATGCCTTCCGAAAGGAGGGCACGAATAAATGCCCCAGGGACTCCGGAAAATCATTCATCTAGACGCCCTTTCTAACGTCAAGGCGGACGCTTATCGGCGGGCTTTGGACGCCATCGGTCTCAAACGGCGGAATCCATCCCTGTCCCTCTCCAAGGCCGCGAAGGCCAGCGGAACTACCCTTAAGACCATGCGGAGGCACGTCGCTCCAGCTCTGAGGAAAACCGGCCGGAAACTGGATGTAGCCTCCAGGGATCTCCTTACCCGCACTATGCGAATGCTGACCCCCAAGGGCGACGTGTCGGTGCTTACTGAGGACTCGCGAACGGCGACGCTTATTAGCGAGCACTACAACGCCCTGCGGAATCTCAAACAAAATCCAACTGCGCTCGATAAGTTTAAAGGTAAGGTGATTCGGTCTGGTGGCATCTCGTACGAGTTCGCAACCGATATCGAAAACGTAAATCGTCTGATTCGCGCTGGTGCCGTACACTTTCTTGATATCTACGCGACGGAACCAGAATCATGAGTTCCTATCACAGCAGAACTCGGCGCGAAACACGCATAATCAAGAAACTGGTTAAGTTAGGAGCGGATTCCCCCGTTTGTCGGTATTGCGGCGCAACGGATTGCCGATGCCTCCTTGCTCTAGTTGAAACCGGCGACGAAACGGCCGTTTGTTGCCGTAACTGCCGGGCAAAGCGCAAAATCGTATCTGCCAAAGTACTCGAACGCAAGCAGAAACGCTTTGCCGAGGCTGGTTACCCTCGACCTGCATGCGTGGCATGCAACGAGTCCGACCTACGGGCGCTCGAAGGCGATCATCTCAGCGGTGGTGCAAACAGTTTATTGATCGAGCCGCTGTGCCTCAATCACCATGCAATAAAATCGGACGAAGCTGAAGATCACTTTCCTGAGCTACGGCTGCGCGATCCGAATCGATCTGCGCTGCTCAAGCAGGCCGCTTTCGAAATCGGCTTGGCATTAGTACTCTTGCTTATGGCATCGCTCCGCGAGGAAGCGGACTCAATGGGCATATTCTTCGGAATAGTTGCTGTATCGCTATTTGGCTGGGCCGCGTGGAACGTCAAAGCGGATCGATACTTCGCGGACACGTTGGGAATCGAATACGACCGAAACATCTATGCTGAGGTGCCATCATGATCGGCGTAGAAACGGCTATCCGCGCTTGGGTCGAACCGAAGACTCGCCAACGTAGAACGAAGTCCCGCCGTGTTGCCTTCAGACCTCAGCTGTACGGCGAGCGCGTGCTGGTCTTCGATACGGAAACGACGACAGATCATGTACAGCGGCTGCTGTTCGGCTTCTTTAGGCTCTACCAGGATGACCGGCTTGTTCGAGAAGGCCTGATTGCTGCCGATGTGCTCGCCCATGGTGACATGGAAGCCATCAACGTGTATGGAGCGAAGTGCGGCCTTCCCATCTATAGCCGGGAAGCATTCGCGGAGGAGATCTTCTTTCCTGAGGTCTACGTGCGAGGCACCCTGTGCGTCGGTTTCAACTTGGCCTTCGATCTTGCGAGGGTCGCGGTTCATGCAGGATGCGGGCGAGGGAAAAATCGCCGGCGCTTCCGCCTCGTTCTCTCGCGGCGCCTACGATGGCCGGACCTGCGGATCGAGAGCGCGTCGGGGCGCGCGGCATTCATCGAGTTCGTCCCAAAGAGGAAACTCGATCCTTGGGAACTGCCATTCTTCAAAGGCCGCTTCCTCGATCTTAGCACGCTTACGCGCGCCTTTACCGGAGTGCATCATAGCCTAAAGAGCGCATGCGAAGCGTTTCATACACATACGCGCAAGATGGATGTTGAGGAACTCGGACTTGTAAACCGGCGAACCTTGCTCTATGGGCGCCAGGACGTGCGTGTTACATGGGTCTTATATCGCAAGTTACGACGTGAATACAAGCAGCATCCTTTTGCAACCTCGGCGAACGAAAGAGCGAAACCTAAGGATGCAGCCTACATGGGTGAGCTCTACTCAAGCGCCAGTATTGCGAAGCAATATCTTCGCCTTCTTGGTTTCTGCCCGTTACTGAAAGCACAGCCGGACTTCAATGCGGAACACTTGGGGCACGGTAGTGCTTCGTACTTCGGCGGCCGAGCCGAAATACGTGTGCGAAAGTCGGAGGTACAAGTAACGGTACTTGACTTCACGTCAATGTACGCATCCATCTTCATCCTGCAAGACCTGGAGAACCTGATATCGGGAAGGATTGCAGCCATCGAGGTCCCTGCGTGCGAGATTGAGCAACTCCTTAACGAAATGACCGCCGCACGTCTCTTCGACAAGACGGTATGGCGACTTTTTAACTGCCTCGTCCTGGTCGAGCCGGATTCAGCTATTCTCCCGGTACGAATGCGTATGGCTACGGATGAGCCGTACACCATAGCGGTGACACCGTTCGACGCTTCAGAGGGTCGCTGGTATACGCTTGCAGACGTTATCGCGTCGAGGTTGCTCGGCGGAAGACTACCGAAGATTTTGAGAGCTCTCCGATTCGTCACACAAGGCAAGCCTCGAACGCCAAAGCCAATTCTATTTCGAGGGCAGGTGTCGCTTGGTGAATGCGAGCCGATATTTAAGACTATCGTGGAGGAACGCCAGAAAGCGGAGAAGGTTGCAGAATCGGATGCGGACCTGCAAGCGCTCGAACGCGGGCTTAAGCAAATGGCAGCGCGTGGATCATACGGTATCTTCGCCGAGGTCAACGTCACCCCACACAAACTCGGCGAGCCGCTCGCGGGAATGATCCACTCAGACGTAACCTATCTGTGTCCGGACGTGCACGACGAGCGTCCGGGCGCCTTCGCCAATCCCATCATTGCAAGTCTCGTGACCGGCGGCGCCCGCCTCATGCTCGCTCTGCTCGAACACGAGGTTTCCGCGAGACAAGGAGTCTTTGCATTTTGCGATACCGACAGCCTCGGAATCGTATGTGGGGGTGAATGCCCAAGCGAGGTTCCTTCTCTTCACGGATTCAACATCGGCGAGACCGTAACGAGATTCGATGCCCTAAGTCCATACAATCCGGATGTTATTCCGCACCTGCTAAAGGTCGAGTATCAAGAGGCTCCTAACCTGCACTGCTTCGCCGTATCTGCAAAACGGTACGTGCTCTTCGGGAGACGAGCTGGGGATCGGATCGAGATTATCAAGGCTTCCGAAAGCGGCCTTGGCGCAATCATTGGACGCTCGGCAAAGGAAACTACGAACAAGTTAGCACGTCGTGTGTGGCTCGAAATCTTATTCAATGAGCTCCCGGGTATCAATCCTAAGCAGCGGCACCGGGCTCAGCCACTCGTTGCCTTCGACGTTCCGCTGCGTCGTAAGTTCCCGATCAGTCAGCCGTCCATCCTGAAGCGATTCGATTCCTACAACCGAGACCGAAACTACGACTCGCGTGTAAAACCGTTCGGGTTCGTGCAATCCGTGACGCCAGCATTCCTGATTGGTACAAGCGACGTGCTTCCAATCGCGCCGTTCGAACGAGAGCTTTCGAAATCGCGTAATGTCCCGTGGATCGACTTTCGTACTGGCAGGAAACTCGCTTTGGATTGGAGCGGAGAGCACCACGCCGGTACGATTCCAGTCCTATGCATGGACGAATACATTCGCGAGTACCGCCGCCATCCAGAGGGCAAGGCGGGTGATTCGAACGGTAATCGAGCCGGAGCGGATGCTACCGGAGTGCTTCGGAGACTTGCGTTGACCTCTGTTCACCTCGCGCGGATCGGGAAGGAGGTTGATCGGCTTGACGAAGACGAGGGCGCCTCTCTGGAAGGAGCTGAGCCCAAGGAGTACGCTGCGGCGGGCTGCCGTGGCCTTGAGGTTGACATTGCGTACCTTGCAACATTTCCTCAAGGGCCGACTGCGATGGCGCTCGGCATTTCGCAGCGGCGCTGGCGCGATATCATAACGGGCCGCGCGGAGCCGCGCTCGCGAAATGCTAAAATCATCGCGCGTATCGCTGAACGGTACCGGCTCAGTTCAACAGTATCAGCCAGTTCTTGAGCCCACGTTCGACGGTGAGCCAAGCATCAGTCACCGCTCCGAGCCGGGGACCTCCGTCCGAGAACATGGCTAGGTCCGCGATTCATGTTGTCGCCGGTTGCCAGGAGTATGTGGGCCAAATGTGGGCCACAAAGTCAGCGCGCTTATGAATGACGGCTTCGCGTTAGGCGCCCGCGTCGGCGGATAGTAAACACCCGGTGTCACGGGCGTGCTTCGAGCGCCCTTCTTCCAGACTTGACCGTCGCTAAAGCGCACGTCTTGTACGCTGCAAATCATGTTCACCGCTCCGACCGTGCCCGCGAGGTTACGTCCCGCATGGATCGCAACGTCGGGCGAAAAGGTTCCGAGCCAATCAAGGCCGAGGCTCTGCGTCACCTCGCTGAACGTATCCTGAACGTCGAAGATGAAGCGCACGGCTTCGACCGCCTTGGCAGCGATGTTCGTGAAATCGTTCGACCAAGTCGATTCCCGAGAACGATGCCTATTGGTGAAACGTTCCATCCACGGCGATGAGACCCACCAGGGGATTGGTCCCCCGTCCCCCTGCCGAGGAAGCAAACAGGACGCTTTCTTGACCCGACGAGAAGTTGAGTGCAAAAACCGTACCGGCATTCTCGGTTGGCTGGCGCCTGCCTGGGGTATAACCGTGCAACCGGGACTATTGGAGTGCTTTAATGGAAAAACAACAATCGAAGCCAACGCTTCTAGTCGTGCTGTTGACTGGTTTGGTGGCTGCGTGCAGTGCAGGCAACTCGACCCCCGCGGTGCCCGGCCAAAGTTCAGCCGCATTTGGCAGTTCTGTGTCTCTGGGTCGCGCAGCGTCGCCAATCGTACCGGCAACGGCATTCGTGGATCTGCGGAGCGCGGCTCGCTTCGCAATCCTCGCGGGCTCTACCGTGACGAACACCCGACATACTAAGGTCTTCGGTAATGTGGGACTCTCTCCCGGAATTTCGATAACCGGTTTTCCGCCCGGAGTGATTCACGGACGCGTGTACATCCATGATCGCCTTGCGCGGCGAGCCCAACTGGATTTGACGAGGGCATATAACGACGCCACGGGCCGCACTCACAATCGTATTGCGCTGTCCGGCAATATCGGCGGCCAGACGCTTTACCCGGGTCTCTACTATTCGACTTCTTCGCTTGCCATATCGTCGGGCGATCTGACGCTCGATGCCCGTGGGCACTCCGGGGCGGTATTCCTATTCCAGATCGGGTCCACGTTTACCATGACAACAGGTCTCAGGGTCATCTTGACCAACGGCGCGAGCGCGCGCAACGTGTTTTGGGCGGTTGGCAGCTCGGCGACTTTCGGAACGAGCTGTTCCTTTTATGGCAATCTCCTCGTCCAAAAATCGATAAGTATGGCGACCGGAACCGTCATGGTCGGCAGAGCGCTTTCCCGAGTGGGGGCGGTGACGCTGCAAAAGAATACCATAGTGAAACCCGCTCGCTAAAATATCGGGTCACTCACTCCGATGCGTCAACGAGAATCGTCCCGAGTAGTGCCGCGAAGGGCCTTAGTGGCGTGCTATCCCCATGGCTACGGCTCCGTGAGGCTTTGGCGATAGAGCACACCGCAAAAGCGAGGCCAGGAGAGACTAGTCTCTGACGAGCGTCGCGGTCGTCCACTAAGAGCTGCAGGCCTTCGGCGCCTTCGTTCCGTCGGAATCAGGCCCTTCGGATCGTCAAAGGGAAGCCCGTCTAGCTTATTCTCCCGATGCTAATTGCTAGACGCGCGCTCCTCTACCCGTAAAAATGTTGAAGATAATGAGGACTACGGCGATCACCAACAAGAGATGGATGAGTCCACCGCCGAAATGTAACGCGAATCCGAGCAACCATAAAACAAACACCACGACGATGATTGCCCACAAGATACCTGCCATGTTTTCCTTACCTCCATTACTTGACTACACGCGCAGAGGTTATGTCGCCGGCGGCGTTTTGGCTGTAGCGGGTGACGGGCCGGACGGAGATAAGCCTGCGTCATTGTATCCCTTGAATAACGCTGCCAGGAATTCCCCCCAACTATACGCGGAGCCTTACACTACCGGCCAACGTGAATATGCGTAATGCAGCTCCAAGGTCCAAACCCCTTGAGCGACCAGACAAGGACGACAATGACAATGACGGCCTTCAAGATTGACTTTGTTGAAGCTGACGAGTACCCACTCACGGCGCCGAAGATAGCTCGCGCTTGTGGCCCTCGTGGCGTTGATCGTAAGGCCTAGGCGCCCGGCTATGGCCCCGCGTCGTGCCCACACGTGGCTTCTTCGAGGCTTCCATGATTTCAGCGAGTTCGGCCTTCCCGACAATCATGAGGGCTGCCACTACCTGTTCGAACTGAGACGCGTCTACGGTCGTCTTCTTCGCGGCGTCGCTCATCTAAGCAGTACAACATGTATGGTTTCTTTGCGGCGTCCTTCGTTGAACTGTACCTTGGCGAGACCTGCTTGTATTCCAAACGCTTGCCAACATTAGCGCACTTGCCCTTTCTCATCGTGGTGCTCACGAGCGCGTCGCCTTGAGGTCGCGCACTAAACCGTGGGATCGGTGCATCCTCCAGCCAGGGATTTCCCCCCCTCTTGGTCCATCGAGACGTTGACATGAATCGGATCGCGCGTTTCTTCCGCGTCTTGGGGCCGGGGCTGATCACCGGCGCTGCCGACGACGATCCATCCGGGATTTCGACGTATTCGGTCGCCGGAGCGTCGGCGGGCTACTCGATGTTATGGCTTACACTGATCACGACGCCGATGATGGCTGTCATTCAAGGAATGTGTGCGCGGATTTCAATGGTAACGGGCGTTGGGTTAGCCGAGGTCATGCGCAAACGACTGCCGCTCGCGCTCGCCTATGCGCTGGCCGTGATGGTGATCGCGGCAAATACCTTCAATGTGGGCGCGGATATCGCGGGAATGAGCGCATCGGCGCATATGGTCGTTCCGCTGCCCACCGATGCGTGGGTATTTTTCTTCGGCATTGGGCTCATCGCCTCGCAGGTCTGGCTTCCATACGCCGTGCTCGCCCGGGTATTCAAATGGCTTACCCTGACGCTGTTCGCGTACATCATCACCGCATTTGTCGTTCATCCTCCTTGGCCTCGCGTTCTGCTGCACTTCGTCATTCCTGAGGTTCATCTCAACTCGAGTTGGCTCGCGACGATGGTCGGCGTACTAGGAACGACAGTTACGCCATACCTGTTCTTTTGGCAGTCGTC
>PMTY01000012.1:0-11170 GCA_003167155.1 Candidatus Cybelea tumulisoli | reverse complement strand
ACAACGGCAGCGACGCTTGGCGCGCATGGAAAGACTGACATTGCTACTGCGCAACAAGCGGCGCAGGCATTGCGGCCACTCGCCGGGAACTTCGCGGCGCTGCTGTTCACCCTCGGCATGGTAGGGACAGGCATCTTAGCGGTTCCCGTGATAGCCGGCTCGTCGGCGTACGTCGCTGCAGAGACTTTTCGCTTTCGCTCGGGCTTAGGTGAAAAACCGAAACGAGCCGTCAACTTCTACGCCGTCATTACGGTCGGCATTCTGGTCGGGATTGCAATAGACTTGCTACGGATCGACCCGATTAAAGCGTTGTTTTGGTCGGCGGTGCTCAACGGCGTCGCCGCAGTGCCGCTCATCGGCGTCATCGTGTGGATTGCAAACGATGCTAAACTGATGGGCAAGTGGCGAAGTTCGCTGCTTGCAAGGGCATGGGGTTGGGCGACATTCTTGCTAATGGGCGCGGCCGCGGCGGGCATGTTCTACTTCATCGCACGGGGATCGTGAGCTGGGCGAGCGACTGCAACAACGAAGTTACCAAGGGCTCAGCTCTAAGGCCTTGAAAAGCGTAGACGGTCACCTTTATCTCCTGTGGAAGGGTTCCGGGTAAGTAAACGGCAGATCGTGCAGTACTGATCGGCGCCCTTGAGCGAATGCTCCTCTTCGCGGTGAACCTCGCACGTATGAGTGCGACGAAAGGCACGCCTGCGCTCTCGCTGCTGCCACTCCTGAACGAATGTCACGATCGCTGCAACAACGATCACGGCGGCCAGCACCAACAGGATCCAGAATAAGTGGGTCACCACTCCCAGGAACACCGTACCGCCGACGACCACGATAGTCCACAGAATCGCGGGGGCAAGCATCGTGCCGGCGCGAAACGCCGCGCCTCGGTCAAGCCACTTCATGCGTAAGAACAGTACTAGAGCGCCCCGAAATCAACGACAATCCGGTCGAGTCCAGGGAACATGTGCGCGGCCTCCGGTAGGTCGGTTATCGACTTCCGTGCATACTGCACCAGTTCGTTTTCGTCAGCGCCTTGTCCAAGTTCAATAAGGCTATCAGCTGCCGGATTGTAGCGAAGCGTTAGAGTCTGCCCATCAAACGAGTGTATTTCTAGGCCGTGTTCGGCGAGCTTTGCAGTATACGCATTTCTTTCATCATTTTCCATAATGCCATTCTACTCGAACAGGCGGCGAGCATCGCATCGATCCTCGGGCCGTTTACGCCTGCGCTTCGACAATCTGGAAGAGGTGGTCGAAGTTCACAATATGGAGGAGGTGCCGGGCCTGCTTGTTGACGCCAAGTAGTGTGACACGGTGCTGCTTGAGACGCGAACGCAAGGCCTCAATCTGGTGGAGAAACGTCGAGTCAATGTACGTGACCTTCGTCATGTCGATCACCACGGCTCCGTCCGGAGCTAAGGCCCCAAACAGCGCGGCCAGGGTGTCCTTGTCGGCCAAATCATACTCACCCACCAGCTGTAGGCGGCGATCGCCGTCGTGTGTGCGGTCCATTGTTTCCCGGTCCTTCTCTCGCGGAGATGCGGATTGGCCGCCACGGGACCCCGGTCAAAGCGAAGTACGTGAGGGTGCAAGCGTAGCACGAAGTACCAGCTAAGGGAATCGTGGTTTCTGAGGGGTACGAGTTCGGAAGCCGAGGGCTCCGGGGGACACATTAGACCTGATGACGGTAGCGGTTCTCTTACCCGGACCTGCGGCACTTAAGGCGATTTCGGTGTGGAATCTCTCGTCCTTGCGCGAATCCACGATTAAATGGCAAGAGACGGCCGCAGATGCCGGCGTCTCCTACGATATGCCCGTCTTTAGGCGCGCGTTGGGGTTCGCGTCTCGCCGGCATAGTCCACGTCGCGGCCGACTTCGCCGTTGGTCACGGAATGGCCGGAGCCGAGTGCCTTGCGTACGTCTTCCCGATGTTCTTTGGTTTTCGGACGAACAGCGACGAGAATGCCGCCCTCGCGCAAGCCCTTCTCATAGTCTTTGGCGCGTTTCTCGCCGATCCCGACGCCGATGAGTCCGCCGACAATGCCACCGCCTGCCGCGCCGGCTCCCAATCCAGCTAATGCCGCCGCTAGCGGACCAACGACCAGCGGCGTGGCTAGGCCGCCCGTGCCTGCAATCGCGACGACGCTGCCCGTGGCGGTAAGCCCCGCAACGATCGCACCGAGGACGCCTCCTATAGTCGCACCGGCGGCAATACCCTCGCTGCCTTTGGCATTCACGACTGCGGAAAACGCCTTCTCGCGAGTCTTGTCGTCCATCATTACGCTGATGTCTTCGCGACCGTAACCGAGCCCATGCAGGCGTTCTACCGCCGTGCTCGCCGGTTCCCGATCGTAATATATCTCAGATTCGAATGCATCGTCTTTATCGTGCATGAGTCCTCGCTTTCCGACGCTTTATACCCTTCGAGCTGCAAAGCTAAGCGATCTCGCGACCGCGAAGCGTAGCCGAGCTAAGCTGAAGTACACGCGGGCGGTTGACAATGCTGTTAAGCGGGCATAAGCGTCATACGCTAAGTAAGGAGGTTACCGTGGCCGGTATTCTTTGGGCGATCATTTCCGTGCTGGTCGTCCTGTGGCTGCTTGGGTTTCTACTGCATTTCGGCGGAAGCCTAATTCATCTAATTCTCGTGATTGTTGTCGTCCTTGTCGTGATCAATCTTCTGACAGGGCGAGGCGCCCGAGTATAATCCCAAATCGTTATGCCTTGACGGTCAACTGAGCTTTTAACGATTGGCCGATTTCGCCACCAAGCCAAGAGTTCATATTCGGAAACCGCTACGACCTGCGCCGTAAAGGGCCGGCTGGTTCGTGTTTTAACAAGGAATGGAACTACTATGGATATTTTAGACGTCATAAAGAAAGAGCACCGACAAGCGGCCTCGATGCTCGACCAGGCCCAGAAATGCGAGCCGGGCGAGCAGCTGGTCGAGCTAGCAAAACGCATCGAATATGCGCTTTCGACACACGTACAAATTGAAGAGCGTCTATTCTATTCACGCCTACGTAAAGACGCCACCGAAGAGGAACAACTCGTTGATGTATACGAGGCGTACACCGAACACAATGTAGCCGCGCACCTCATCGAGTTGCTAAAATCCGGCCGGAAGCCGGACGAGAAATTCAAGGCTGAACTGCAAGTCCTCGGCGAGAGTGTAAAGCACCATATCCAAGAGGAAGAGTCCACCGTCTTCTCCCTCGCTCGCAAACTCATTAGCCGGGACGAACGGAACGATCTGGGTGAAAAGTGGGCTAAGGCTCGGCAACGCCTTGATGCGGCGAAACCCCGCAAGCCGGCTAAGCCTGCGAAGAGGAAAGCAGGGTCAAGGTAGGGCCTCCCGCGAGCGCTAAGCACAGGCCGCGCGAGACGCTCCTTCGGCATATTTGCCTCAGCGGTTAATCGATTTGTATCAATCGCCCAATTATTCCAGTTGATCGTGCCCGATGCGAAGCGTCGTAGCGCTCGTCGGGGCTACGTTTACGAGGCTACCTTTCGGCCAGAGGGTTAGGCCGGGCTATGTGAAGGAAAGAGCCCAAGCTATCAAAATCCAAGCGTTCCTATCAAAACGTGAGGAGACCATTAATGACGCGCCCAGATCGTCGATCCGTCGAGCAACCGCGGCATTTCATACGCGAAGATGGCCGCTCCATACAACGCGCCCCACTGACGCCAACGGGGGGCTAGGTGCGATCTCGAAGTTTGCGTTTGGCCTCGTCAATCTCCGCTTCCGTCCGGTTCTTTATCTCGTTGGCGGCAGAGCCGACCTTTTCGCCCGGCGTCATTTCGTCCCCCAACGTTTCCCTTCGCGCCTTTTCGGCGTCGGCGGCGGTACGGTGACCGGCCTCGTGAACGGCGTCCTTCGTATCATCCACTGCATGTTTAACCGCATCAGCGGCTTTGGTAACCGGGTCTTTGCTCATCGTCATTTCTCCGTGTGGCGTATACCCGTGATTTTCCCAACAAAACAGTCCGGTGAAACAGCCTTGGTTTAAACCAAGCAAATGCCGTTTACCATTGAAGGCTTGACCCGGGCCGACCTGGGACCCGGGTCGCCGTTTGCGAGGGCCGACCGAGTGGGACAAGGGATTTGCACAGGCAAATCCCCCTGTGTTACAGCGGTAGGCGTGGTGGAACTTGATTTGAAGGCAGATCTCCTCGACCAGGAACCGGACGTTGCGGCCGCTTGTGTACTATCCCATACGATTGCCTGGGGGATATCACACAAGGGCGATTCTAGTTCCGGTTCGCCGGATCTTCAGGGTCCGGGTGAGAAGCGGAGCGCAAAGCGACACGGCCCGGCGATTGCGGAGCCGCGCAGAGCGGCAGACGCGCGGGGTTGCACGCTACGTCCCGTGTGGCAACGGCTCGATGGAAATGTGCACTGGGGCGAAATCGGCGTGCTGTCCGGTGCCGCGGGGAACGAAGGATATGTGTAAGGTGTAGCTCCCTTGCGGTAGGTTGGGGTACAGCGCCGTGAACAGGGCATGGGCCCGCCAAACGCCGTTTACTGCGTTTGCCGCACAACCAACTGCTGGCCTGGAAGAGCTAGATATTATGTGATTGAGCGTCTGAGGCCCTTCGTATGGCGGATTCTGCACCGTATCCTGATTGACGGAAATGAGGCGACCGTCACTAGCGCGCAACTCGTAGCGCAGATCACGATACACTGAAAGGCATCCCACGGGATATATCGAGCTTTGAAATACAGCTTGTACCGTAATACCGTTTCCCGGATTTATTACGCTCACCGTAGCGGCAATACCACCGACGACGAGCCTCTGATCAAGTAGCTCAGCGGCTGATCCAAGACTCCCGTAGCGAAGGCCGTTGCAGCCAAAAGGGCTGCACGGCTCTATAGAAATGGGCACCGGCTGGAAATCGGCGTTCTGCCCGGTGCCATGAGGGATAAACGATATATGCAAAGCGTAGCTTCCCGACGGTACGTTGGGGTACAACTTGGAAAACACGCTGAGAATACGCCTAGTTCCGTCGTTCGTGTACTTTGTACAGTCCCTGAGGGCCGCTGGGTTTGAGATCACCTTTACTTCCTGCGCAGGGCCTTTCAATGCTTGTCGGTTGACGGGGATGACGCGGCCATCGGTAGCACGTAACTGATAACTCAAATCATAGTCTGAAAGGCAACCCACAGGATACGTCGAGCTTTTGAACTCAGCCTCGATCAGAAAGTCGTTTCGAATAAAGGGGTAAGGTAGCACCCTCACCGTTGCGGTAACGCCTCCCACGAGAACCTTTTGATCGAGCAGCTCAGCCGCGGACGCAAAACTCCGGGCAGAGCCTATTGCACCCAAGAGTGAAGCGACTACAAGGGTCAGCATTAGGTCCCGCATACAGGCTCCTTAGCAGTGGATGCCCGCTAGTCCAAGGATTTGAGTCCAGGTCTGGGGCAGAGGCGCGGAGGCGCTTGGAAATTGTGATTGCAAACGTTCCGATCTTGGCCCGGTCGGAGCTTCCCTTTGGTGCAAGTGTGACCTGCAAAGTGTATGCCCCGGCTTCGAGACCCGGATAAAACCAGGAAAGATGTGCAAAGCCGGTCCGCTCGCTAAGCTTCATCTCGCAAGGGCGCTGCGAACCAGAGCCAGGAGACGATATTGGATAGTCACTCAGTAGATGCACGGCGGGGTCCTTGGCTTGAGGTATTATTCTTCCCGACGCATCAACAAGAGTGTATTCAAGGTCTTCAAAGCCTGAAGCGCATACAACGCTGTGATGTTCGGGGTCACTCGTGGCAAACTTCCAAACTATGCTGTAGTACCAAGGGTTCGATTCACGCGTCAAAGTAAGCGTGACGCTCGTGTAGGGGAGCGCCGCCGTCTCGACCTGCTGTTCCTGTGCTAAGGCGCCTTCAGGCAAAGCCATGGCGTACAACAGCGCAGCGACTGGCAGGACAGTGCCGGCAAAACGCCTGGGATAAATCGGCTGCATCGTACATCTCCTGGAGCCACAGATCGGCGCTGCGATGGTTCGGCGCAGCCAACGTAGCCGCCTCGGTCCTGGGATGCGGCTACGCTCTCAACTGTCGCAGCGGCGCGGCTTCAGCTAACGGATAATGATCGCAAATGGCGAGAGCGCCGCGCGTTCGCCGCTATTCCTAGGTGCCAGAGTCACGCGCAATGTGTACATTCCAGGACGTAGGGCGGGATAAATATCGGCGAGCTCTACATCCCGCACGGCCTTAGACGCGATGACGGTCCTACACGCATCCGGCGCTCCCGGTCCCCCTTGAGCCGAGAAGTACGGCCCAACCTCACTACCCCACTGCGCTTTGTTCGTTGGCACGACTCGGCCCAAAGAGTCTCGCAACATGTACCTGACATCGTAGTAGCTGGAAATGCAATATACACTATGTTTGTAGGGATCGGATGTAGAGAATATCTCCTCCAACGCAGGCTTTTTGCTATCTGCGGCCCTGCCGAGCTTTACTGCTAGGTTTACGTAGCCCGCAGAAGCGGCGTGCGTCACTTCCTGCGCCAACGCGGCCGCCGACACGATTAGTAGACACAACGTTAAGGCCGACAGCAAGAACGGACGGGTTCTCATGCAAACCTAATCAGCACCAAGACGCTGAAAACCTCGTCGCGGCCTCCTAAAGCCTGAACGCATCGCATTCGCGAAGCCGTGCAGAGGGGCAGATCGTGGGGAGCCTAGGGAGCGATCCTCACTGACTGACCAGGTTGGCACGTATGGCGTACTGCTATGCTGGCGCGGCTGCAATGCCGATCCACGCAGCAATGGGCTAACGCCCGGGTGCGATGCTGACGACGACACCGGAAAACGCCGTCGACTTCGTTTCCCGTAGGGCCCTCTTCCGGTAACCGCCGACAACAGCGGGAACCTGTATCTCTCCGCCTATGATGTGCAAGGCTACGATTACGAGCTCGCTCGCTTGCCGCACGGTGGAACCTCAATAAAATCGATTAGCCTAGGCGCTCAACTTTACTCCGGTGCGCTGTTTAATCCAACCGTCCATTGGGATGGTAAGCACATAACGGTGTCTTCGTATCCAGACGGTTACAAGTCGCAAGAAAGCGGAACTATCTCGGTGTACCGCTTGAGTATTGCTGGAAGCCGGGCGACCGTTATAGGTACGACCAAGTTGAGTAGCCCAAAGGACCGAAACGACAACCCACTTTGGATTCGTGGCGCTACATCGCTGGTAACTTTCATTACAGAGGCCAAGACTGGGTTGGCCTTTGGCCTTACCCGGCGGGTGGCGAACCCACACACAAAGTCAAGGCGGAGAAAAACCCGTTTGGCGTGGTAGTTACTGCCCTAACTGTCAGCGCGCCGACGCGCGACGGCAGTCTCCGTTAAGTAAGCCCCCGCGCTCTGCCCCTCTGCACGGCTGCTGCGGCTGCGAGACCGTTGCGCTTAGCAGTTTAGATCGGCGCGCGTAGCTCGCATTGCGACTGCGCATGCCTCGCAGCGCAGAAGCCTAGCTCGCAGCAGCCTCGCAGCTTAGCGCGTTGCGCTTAACGCGTTGCGGCTTGGATCGCGGCGGCACGGATAGTTGGACCTGAGCCCGGCTCGGAGCCCAGCAGGCCGGGTGGTCTCGTCTTGGGCTCGCCAACTCCTAACCCTCAACGCTGCGGCACCGTGTCATTTCTTGTACTTGTTGCGTCAAACCAGGTGCGTGAAATTTGAGCCGTGGGCCTTCGCGCGGGCGACTCCGCGCTACGCTAGGACATGCCGCAAAGGGCGCCTTGGTGCTGCGTCGTAGTCGCGTGCGCGCGTCGGGGCTCGGGAAACCCCGTGACAGAACGATTTTCGGGCGCCGCAAACTGCAGCGGCTGTTGTCCTAGGTTCCTGAATACATCGCGCAATTCATAAAAGAACTTCAACAGCGCGGACTTGCCCGCGTTGTTCTTTCCAACCAACGCGGTGACGCCACGGTCGAGCAGAAACGTCGCCCTTGACGGCTCGGGGAAGCAGCGACAGTTTTTAATCTCGATGCTAATCGCCACGGGCCTATCCGAAGGTCCGGATCCAGCCGCAGCGAACACGCGTTCGCCTTATGGCGAAGCCGCCTCAGTTCGAGCGCCAGACGACGCCATACGTGGATGCATCACAGCGAAGGCCAGCTTGACAACCTGTCAGGCAAGGAGCACCCTTACTGCACGGTTGCCAGAGTGCCAATCGTAACAACCAACAATTTTTTATAGAAGGGTCGTTTCATGCGCATTTCTAGGCTTAGGGCCACGTCGATGGTCACCGCAGCGGGGGTCGTTTTGCTAGCAGGCTGCACATCGGGGTCATCATCACTCGGAGCCCCGGTTTCAGGTTCGGTGAGCACCTACCAAATCGCAAATTATGGCGTCTTTGGAAAGCCGCTGTCGGTAATCCCGGAAGCACTGCGACCGCATGGGCCGCGTGTGCGCCCGACGTGGTGGCGCGACGCACCCGCAGGTTCGAACGTCAAAAAGCAGACGTCGGCCGTTAAGACGATTATTGTCTCCATGCAAGAAAGCCCGGACCTCCCCGGCTATTCGCAAACGGGCTCCGAAGGACAGAAAATGACAGGCCCGATCTGTACGATCTCGGGGCAATCGAACGTCACCGACATCGGCGAAGATACGGAGGGTAACGTCTACGTTCCGTTTGGCAACACCGACACAGTGACCGTCTTTGCACCCAACTGCGGGGCGCAGATCGGAAGCTATTCCGACCCCTACGGCCAGCCCGTGGACTTCGCCGCAAAGGCGGGTAAAGTTAAGCTACATGGTGTACCTATTCAAGGAGCAGCTTTTGATATCGTCGGCTCCAGCGGTAGCGAGTACGGAAACGTCGCGTTGTGCACGATAGCCAAGGGATGCACGAGCGAGCTGACGGATCCGTCGATCAATACCCTGTACGCCGGCGCGTACGACAGCGCGGGCAACGTTTGGGCGTCCTACCTCAATCAGGAGAACGTTCCGGCGCTCATCGTCTGGCCGAATGGTACAATGCCCGGCGAAGTCGTTAGCGGCTATATCAACTCGGGCGTTGGCGGTCTCCAGTTCGATGCAAAAGGCAACCTGATCGCGATTGACAGCAGCTTGCCCGGAGCCTACTCGTATACGTGTAGCGTTGAGTCGGCAAGTTGCACAAGCAACGGATCTTCGGTCCTCAACGGCCACATGCTCTATGGAAAGCTGGTCGCCAAAGGAGCGGCCTTCGACGTCGCGGATTTTTCATACGGGTCCATCGACGTTTATTCTTACCCGAGTTTTACGTATCAGTACAGCTACATTCAGGGCCTTGACCAGAGTGATTTGGTGATAGGCCTTACCGGTGTGCCGATTCAGGGTCCCAACGGAAAATGAATCGCGCCATCTAGAGATCCGTAGCTCACGGGGAGTTCAAGGCAGGTTAAGGCGGCGCACTGCCGTGGACGCTAACGGCACGCTGTATGTAGCGAACGGCGAATCAAATAGCGTGGAGGAGTACTGCCGAGTTCCCGAGCCCCAACGCGCGTGCGCGTAACATGAATGTCAAGAGAATCACTCAACGGCTGAGGTGCGTAGGCGATCGAGCCAAAACCGGGGCCTTGACAGGCGTGACACGTGCGCGCGTTGCGGCTCCAAAGTTCCGGTTCCACCGATCTTCGGCTGGCTGGTGCCGCTAGTCCGGTGTCTCGTCACTCTCTATTCGAGCGTAGAGATATGAGTCTCGCCATTCACCCTTTTGAAACACGTCGCATCGAAGTAAGCTCTCACGGCGCATTCTCGTCTTCTCAAACACACGCCGCGAGCCGACGTTGCGAGTGTCGCATGTCGCCCAAACGCGATGCAGCGAAAGCGTTTCGAACGCCATGCGCAAAATGGCGCCTGCGGCTTCTGACGCATAGCCCTGGTTCCAATATCGTCGATCGATATTGCCTCCCGCGAGGCTATCGTAACTCGTCCCGGTGTAGTTGTGGCAGCCCATCACCGTATCACCCGGTCCTCGATCGTAGAAAGTCAGTCCGGAGTATCCGCTTCGGTTTAACTTTAAAGGACCGCGCCACGGCGAGTACCGCCCCAAGTATTGTCAGTGGAAGATCAGTTGCTCCGTGCCGGATCGATTTCATTATGATGTGGAGAACAATGCCCGCGTCCGATCTGTGAGCTTTCGAGTAGACGGGCGAACGTTGCAATGGCCGAGGTATGCGAACGTTGACGTCCATGGTCGTGTATTCGGAGGTGGGTAGACGTCACACGCAGACTTCAAGGCTCGAGAGAACCCCAGGGCCGCGAGGGCGCGTCTTCGCGGGCAAGTCGGACCCGGCGCCCTCGGTCGTCCCGAAATCGCGCTACGGGCCACGATTCGCCCAATACGCCGGTTAGCGACGCTGTGGCTTCGCCCTGCGTCGGCGTCCTCCGCACGATAGCGGGCTCTATTCCCGCTGGGACGGTGGCAAAATGCCCTATCTTAACGCACGTTTTTCACCCTTAGATCAACGATTGGCCCACATTTGGCCCACGGCTACCGCACGGTGGGCGCATAAGGACGCTCGGGCTGTTGAACGTTCAGGTGAGGGCGGCCAAGGAACCTTCGAAGGCCTGTACGGTGCAAAGCCGCGGTAGAGAACACTTCGGTGAGAAAAAACGACCACTCTGCCGTTGGAACTTTTATCGTCGGTCGAGCAGTTAACGTATCGAGGTACTTCTTGCCGCCCGGCGCGATTGCGTTAAAGCCGAACCAGGCATGGTCGTAGGCGCAGCCAGGGAAATGGCCGGTGAATACCTCGTCGCCCACATGTTTACTCGCGTATTCCGGGTTATTACTATCCGCTTTCCACCACTTCCACCACTCGTCGGTCCACTCGAAGTAGAACCCGCCCGGCACGACGCCGTCTTTGGTGTATCCATCGGACACGAGCTTCGCGTTGTTGGTTACGAGGTCGACCATGCAACCATCCCGGGATTGCCCGACTTGGGCAGTTGTAATGCGTTGCGGTTGACCGGACCATCTGGCGTGGTAGGCTTACAAGTCCCCGGGCCTTTCAGGCTCCTTGGGTAAGAATAGGTTTTTCCAATCGGCGTGATAGGACTCGGGGGCACCGTATTCGGTCGTAGAACGGGCTTCGTCGTTTCCTTGCGGATTTGTTCGCGACTTGAGCAGGCGTTCACTCGGTGAGAGGTCGAGCTTCCTTTTGAGTCCGTCATTTCTTC
>PMTY01000070.1:5669-5842 GCA_003167155.1 Candidatus Cybelea tumulisoli | reverse complement strand
GGATTGGCGCTGCCTGCGCTGCGAGGCTCCTTGGGACTTCGCGATTCGGCCACGCCTCAAGACCTACGGCAGCCTTATTCTATAGGCTTTTTTCGATGACCCGCGATCGGGACGACGGAGGCGAGGGGTGCGGCGTTTCGGCCCGTTCCTCTATGCCCAGAACGCTGCGGCAC
>PMTY01000070.1:0-5660 GCA_003167155.1 Candidatus Cybelea tumulisoli | reverse complement strand
TATGGCACCACACTTTTTCACGCTGTCCCGACATGCATGCTCCATGCGCTATGCATAGGAACGCAATACGGCCCGCCCAAACCACGAAAGCAGTTCGCGGCGCTGCGCGGGGAAGCACCACATTGGTGCGCAGATATAGAACCATACAAGGGAAGAACCGCCCGCAGTTTCGCGAGCGGCTCTTTGTCTACGTGCGGGCGACGAGTTAGTCTAACGCGCACCCTAAGCGGTTACATTACCGCAAGCAATCGATTCGTTTAAGCATTAGAATCGTCTAATGAACCGCAACGCCGGCCGGATCTGACAGGCCATTTTTCGGGCCAAGCGTCGTGTACGATGAACCTGACGGATACTCGTCGACGAATACCTCGGCCTTCACGACGTCCGCAACGAACAAGAGCTTGTTTTTTTTGTTCAATCCGACGTGGAACGGTTCGCTGAAGCCCTTGATCGATGAGCTAACCTTCGAGTAGGGTGGCTTGATGATGTCGACCACCCCGGCAGTTTGGTCGCACGCCACCAGGTCGTTCTTCTTGTCGAGGACCATACCGCCCGCGTAGTTCAGGGTAACTCCCAATACCGTTCCAGCACAGCTCCCTAGGCCGCCCTTGTACTCGACGATGTTCGCGCCACCATTGGAACTGTTGTATGACGCAAAAACGTCGCCGTGCTTGTCAACCGCAACGCCGACGACGGAACCGCCGGGTTCGCACTGGTACTTGATCTTGTTGCTATTCTGAGGGTACTCTGTAACTGTTCCAGAGCCTGCGCCGTCGTCATAGTCGGCGACGAATGCGTCACCCTTCGTGTCGGCCGTCACGTCGACTGGGTCGATCAACCCGGCCGAGTACGTGAAGCTCGGCGACGTGCCATTGGGCGCGTACTCCTGAACGTCGACGGCGGCATAGTCCGCGACGTAGAAGTTGCCTTTCCCGTCGTACCAATCACCATCCGGGCGGATGAGGCCCTTCGAGATAGTGCCGGTTTCCGTGCCACCCTTGTTCAGAATCTCAACCGCGCCGGTTCCGAAGTCGGAAACGGCCAGCTTCTTGAGCCCGAGCTCGATAGCGTCGGGGTGCAGGTTGAGTTGCGTCACAGGCTGTTTGTATTGCGTTTGCAGCGCGGCCCCGCTCGCATGTTGAACGTTCATTGAAGGGGTTTGTGCTTGCAGCCCACTCCCCGCCGATGGAGGCGTGCCCTGCATACCCACGTCGCTGCAACCGCCTAAGAGTGCGGCCAATGTGACGGCCGCGGTGAGTCTAAGCGACGTGTTGCGCATGAGGTCTTCTCTCCTTTACGGGCGAGCCCGGCATTCTGCGGGATGATCGCGTTGTCACACCCCGGTGCTCAATGCGAAACGATCGGCGTCGTCATCGTATGCTGTTTCGACAGGCCATGGTGCTTCCGATGGCGAGGCGTATACACGGGTACGATGCTTATCTCACTTGAATAACTTAACCCGGGGAAAGAGCCAGAAAGTGTCTGTTGGTTACCCTCGTTGTCGTAGGCAGTTATCGTGGAGCCGGTCTGGCCGCCGCCCGAGTTAACTACGTAGATTAACCCATTGTTTGGATCGTACGCCATGCCCTCCGGAAAATTGATTCCTGACCAGGAGCCGGAGAGTGTCTGTGGATTGCCGTTCTCGTCGAACGCCAAAATGGATGAATAATATGATAGCTGCGACACATAGATAAAGCCATTGCTCGGGTTGTACATGATCGCGAACGGTCCGTGCGTTACTCCCGACCAAGAACCCGAGAGGTTCTGCAGGGTCCCGTACTGATCGTATACGGTGACGGGCGCTTGGCCGCAGCAACCGTAGTTCGTATTGTAGAGGAATCCATTATTCGGATCGTATGCGATGTCGTTCGTTTGGTACGCCCCGAAAAACGAGCCCGAGAGCGTCTGCTCGTTACCGCTCTCATCGTATACCGTGATGCCACCGTAGTTGCCGTTTCCAAGTTGGTAGTTCGTGACGTAGAGGTGAGAGTTGCTCGGATCATACGCGATGCCATACGGATCGCCGAGGTTCGGGAACGCCCCCTGCTGGAGCGTCTGCTGGTTTCCGCTCGTATCATAGGCGGTCATGTAGTTGGCGTTGTTACCGTTACCCACGTATATAAGCTGGTTATTGGGGTCGTACACGAGGCTACTTGGGTAGTACAATCCGGGGAACGAGCCGGAAAGCGTCTGTTGGTTCCCCTGCTCGTCATATACCGTGATCGTCGAGTTCCCACCGTTTGTCACGTACAGCAACTGTGGGCCGTAGGAACCATGTTTCACGTGCTTAGCCTGCCCGGCAGGTATTACACCGCTCGAGGTCGGCACGCTACCGCCGCAGCCCGCAAGTACCGCGATGGCTGCGCAAACGCCTAAAACGTAGCCAGCCGGTTTCGAAAATCGCATTTGCTCTAACCCGCCTTTCTCCAGATCCATCGGACTGCGCATGCATCTTCCAAGCAGAACATCTCTCTACCGAGTCGCGCCTCAGGCAGCTTGCTTTCAAGGAAAAGAGCCGACAGGCCGATTGGCTGCATGCATACGACGAAAGTCTTGGTTCTACCTCGGCAGATAGCCAGCCACACGGCTGGGAACCTACCAAGCCAAGTCTCAAGGGCTGTAATTCGGCCCAAGGCTCGGCTGGTTGCCGTACACCCGGCTTAGGGCGAGGTCCCGGCTTAAGCGGCCTACGCGCCCAGCCTCGCCAGCGCCGCTTCGAGTTTCGCGACCGTCTTCCGCTGCGGCACCGCCCCTTGGTTGACGAATACCTGAACCTTTGAGCGGGGCACGCCGCTGATCCGCGCGACTCGCTTGATTCCCGCTGCCCTGACCGCCGCGCGCAGAGCATCGAGCTTCTCCCCGGGATTGCGGTACTCTAGGACATCCGTCGCGCTGAGCATCTCCGCGGTGTAGTCCTCATCGGTGTCGGTTGGATCGACGGTGATCTCTTTGCCGATGCGCGTTCTCAACTTTACGTGGACTGGTCGCGGAATCGTTACGCCGTGCATCACGGTCGTGGGCTCACTGCCGTCTGCATTGAGTCGCTTACGGTCGACCGTTTGCAGCGTTCGTTGCACGAGTTCCCCATAGGTGCGCAAGCGGGGAAACGTGTCGAAGTCCCACGCTGCGCCGCAGCCCAAGCATCGCCATTCCTGCGCGCGCCATTGGGTGGAATCATCGAAGAGCAGGCACGACGGCCGCGGCTTCTTACAGCAATACTTGGGGCGGGCGGCAATATCGGCACGGTCCTGGCTAATGAGTCCAACGATCAGAAAGTCGAACGGCCGCGCGTGCGCTCGGTAAGGACTAAATACGTTCCACGTGGAGATCGTGAGCTGCTCCATCGCTGGGCAGGTTTCCCACGCAAATGGCTCAATTGGTTTTCCAAGCGCTGCGCGGATCTCGCGCGTCCACGCCTCCACGATCCAGGCGCGCGGATCACTACCGCGCGGAACAGATACCGGCGAACGAAGCTGCCCGAGCACGAGGGACGAGTACTTGCGCACATGCGGCTCACCGTGCTCGTCTATGGTAAAGAGCGCCTAGAGCTTCTCGGAAACCGCGTAACAGTAGAGCTGGTCACGACGTGAGTAGTCCGGCTTTCCCCTGGGGCCAAGCGCGTAGTTTTCGTCTTCGCATTTCAGGATCGTGTCCGGTATCGCACTGGGGTTGTAAAGATTAAGTGCGGTGAATCGTTCCCGCACTTCTTCGACTTCTTTCCAGGAGAGCGCGCGGACGGCGCGCGTTCCGTCGGCGAGGACATACGGGCCGTCTTCACATCGTACGAAGCCACCGCGCTCCGTCGCAACTGGCGCGCAGCTGTCGGTGTCGCAGTATGCGACGGCACCACCGCGCCTTTCGACTTCGTGCTTCGCCATTGCGAGCAGTAGCCGCGCCTCAGCCGTGATGAGTGCAGCAGTCGGAAAGAAGTTGAAGCGTCCCGGTCGCTCCGGTCGGTCGACCCGATCCTTGAACGCCTTGTCCGCGTAGACCATCACCGCGCGCAGCTTGCGCCTCTCGTCGTCGGGATCGATGTCGATGGGGTTTGTCTCTGCTGCCGTCCCATACGCGCCGGAGAGCGCGACCACTTTGTAGCCGGTCTTGCGCCGCTTATCGTCGAGCTCGTCGTCCGTTTTCCGTATGCGCAGTTCGATCAACTTCACGAAGAAATCGTCGGTGCGTGGATCGATGAGATCGGTCTCTCGAAATAACAGCGGCGTTAACGTGTCGAGTTGGCCGCCCTCGGCGCGAAGACGCCATGCCCGAACGACTTTCGGCCGCCCACCCTTCATGGCGACGTGCGCGAGGTCCGCCCCGGCATACCAAAGCGGCTGATCCCAGACGACCGGTCCAATACTGATCACCGAATCGTTTGCAACCTCGGGTTCGCATAGCTGCGCTTCGCTATAGGTCAAGCGCTCGCGCCGCAATGTTTCTTTCGTCGGGATCGTCACGCGGTTCGGGAGGGTCGCGCCGTTCGGGTGGACGTAGGCGAAGAAGTCGAGCGCGTCGTGCATCTTCGGATCGAACAGAAGGTCGGGATCGTTGCGGATGCGGTCGAGCAGCGCCGCGATCTCTTCGGGTGGAATCTCTTCGACGGCGAGGTGAGCCGCCGTGTAATGTTTCCACCACAATCGAAGCAAAGCGTGCGCCGACACGAACATGGAAAGGAAGTCGAGATACACGACCGGGAGCGGGCCGCCGATGCTCGCCTCGACCCAACCCCCGTAGTAACTTTCCGCAGCTTGGCCCATGGCGATCTTGTCGAAGTCGGGTTGAACCTCAAGCCGTGGGCGCACGCCTAACGCATCGAGATCGCTCTTCGCGAGCGCCGCACCGGAGGGAAGGATCGAGAGGTGCGGGCGGTGCGGATACTTCTTGTGCTCGTCATCGATAGCCCACAGCAGCTCAGCCGTCTTTCGCACGTCATACAGACACCCGGCAACGTTGTCGAGCGTGACCTCGCCGCTATGCTCGCCCGGCCGATCTTCGAACGGAACGCCCCATGCCTTACACGCCTTCGGTAGTGAATGGTTCCGGTCGGTGTACGCAAAGTCTGCGCCTTGCGTATCGACCACGACAGCATTTTTCATGTCGAAACGGACGTGGTGGCGGTCGTCGCGTTTGATTCGACAGAAGATTGGCGTTTGCAGGCCATCCCTCGTCGCGAAATGATGTTTGAGCGCGAAGCCGTTGCAGAATCGCGCGCCGAGGCGAGCGGTCTTGGTCGCCTTCTCCCACGAGTCGGCGATCCGGCTGAGATCGTAGACGATGTTATGGCCCGATATAACCCAACCATGCTTGCGCGCCGGCCAGATGCCGTTTTGAAAGAGCCACTCCAGTTTGACGAGTTTGAGGCGCGGCCCGGGCTGGGTGTCGAGCTGGTCGCAGATATCGCCGAGGCGCTCGTAACCTTCCGGATCGGTTACCGAAAGGTTGTCGCGATAGAAGACCACACGCTCTTTGCACCGCCGGTTTTCATAGAATTGCGAAACCCCGAAGGTGAGTTCGTGATTCACGGATTCTACATCAAACACGAGTACCGTTCCGTCGAGTGATGGAGGCGACCCTCCGTTGCGCTTCTGCCGTTGCCGCTTCCATTCCACCGGCTCGGCATAGGCACGCGTGAAGATATGTGAACAAATCGAGTCGGGCTCGAT
>PMTY01000181.1 GCA_003167155.1 Candidatus Cybelea tumulisoli | reverse complement strand
CGCAAAGCCCTACAGGCTCCTAGTTCGATTTAATAGCGACTCCAGAATGGCGTGGGCGGCTTTGGGGTCATCAATCCACGCAATATATTCGTTAAGGTGCTCGCGGAACCGTTGATTTTCAACAAGCCCTAAAGTAGGGCGCAGGTTCTCTAGGAAGCCGGCCGCTGAGACTGGATCGTCAATTCTGTAAATGAGTTGAATTAGCTCGGCTGGAAGCCTGAGCGTGTGCCCTCTCGCCATTGCGCCGCTCCACATAGAATCGGCGTAAATTGCTGGCCAATCGGCTAGTTGTAGGGCATACGCGTACATATCGATCAAAGGGTATAGATCGATAATAGTCTCGTAAACTGAGTGACTATCGTCGTTCTCGTTCCTGTGGCGTACAAACAGCTTTTCGAAGGCGACCCAGTTGAACAGAAGCCGGTCTTCCGGTCGCGTCGATTCTTCGGCGCGCCGGAGCCAACGGAGGGACGTTGTTATCTCGTGAACGAGACCGTGTTCGGGAATGCTTCCGCTTCCTAGCTCCGGCGGAGCCTGGAGACCCGCAAAGCGTGCTGCAATAGCACTCGTGCTTTTTGTTGTGTAGTGGAGATTACTTGGCGAAGGAGCGGGGGGTTCCGTAAATCCAAAATATGCAGGGCTATTCGGATCGATGAAGATCCACCGGCCTGGTCGTATAGTTGGCGTGGGTGGCGGAGGTGTCGCCAGGTTGATCGCGTCTAGGGCAGCTTCAACAGCGGCGCTGCCTTTCTCTTGTGCCTGCTCTACATCGAGAGCGGCAATTTCCACGTAAGCGTTCACCGGATTTACAGCGGGATCTTGGCCGAATAATTCCGGTTCTTGAGGACCGGACGGGAGTCGACTTTCTGTGGCCGGTGAATAGAGGACGATGCCCCCTATTGTCTCAGAGGTTCCCCCTGACAGGCCATCCACGCTAAATATACATTTGTAAATCGTTGGGTCGGCGTGCATGTAATCTGCCAGGACGGCGATCCGCTGTTGTTGTGTTAGTGCATCCAGCGCGGCACGCTCTGCTGGCGACATTGGAATCCATATGCGACGATCACCAACACCACCCTCGGTGCGAAGGTAGTGTTTAGGAAACATTGTTAACGCTTGTCCCTCTACCTCTGTAGCTTTACTGAAGAGTCTGGTAGGGATTTCCATAACCGAGCGCTGACTGAAGCCCAATCGCAAGAGTCGAGCGATAGCGTCTTTAGTAAGCTCAAACAGATCGCTTAACTGATGTTGAGTAAAAGGTGTCTCCGGATGAAGTAGATCGCCCAAACTCCGAACTAGTTTGTTGGAGTAATCGCGCGAACTTATCGCGCCGAGTAGAATGTGTGATCGCTCATAAATGAGCGTAGATTGCTTCTGCTCCAGCTCCGAAATGAGAAGCGCGAGGTCTATGCCAAGTGAACTCCTTTTAAACAAAGGGTGCTGCGTTCTCGTGCGATGTAGAACGTCGAGCACTGTTCTTCGCACTCCCTGCGACTGACGATGCCGTCGTCCGGCATCTTCGATTAGGATGTCAAGCGCAGTCGCAAGCGTTGAAAAATCGAAGCCGTCAATGTGGATGGGGTATAGGCGCATCTGTTCGTCCCAGAGGTCGAGCCAGTACGTCGTTCGGGAGTTTACTGGAATTTGTGCGATTGGGTTTAGTGAGGCCATGGACCCTCTCAGAGATTTGCAGTCGGGGGCGGTAGTCTTTCAGAGTCGCCTCGTCTTTCCACTAGTCCCGACAAAGCCTCCCAATGCCGCGGATGCGGAATGCGCGCCCCGGAGCGGATGCGCGAGCACGCCACGAGCGAAAGCCCCGTCGCCGTGGCGAGTTCTTCGAGCGAGAAGCTATCGAGCTTTGGAAGCACCTCGTGCCGGAACCACGCGTCATCGCGTTCCTCCCGCGCCATTCTCACGCTTCCACTCGCGATTGCGCCGATGCCCCTCGGAGATTGCCACCGCGCGTCTGCGGCTCACCTCCGGATCGCGGCGCGGATCGTTGCCGGCCGCGGCCTGGCGTGCGAGGGCCTTGCGTGCGGCAACGACGGCCTTATTTGCCTGCGCAACCTTCATTCCGGGAATGCACGCGTCGCAATGACGGCGGCGGCGCTTGACCACGGGCTTACCGCACGCGGCGCACGGGATTGGCACGAGCCGGAGCGCCTCCGGCTGCGGTGTGCCCCAGGCTTTGCTCGCGTACGGACGTTTCTCGCGCTGCTTGCGTGGAGTCTCGCGGAGCGGAGACGGCGCTGGCGTGAGACTCGGTAACGCTTTCGCCTTGTGAGACCGTCCATTCGTGCGTGGAATCTCAGGAGTCTGCGAGACTTCCGTGAGAATCTGTGGACTGTCTCGCTGGTCTCTGCGCGGTCTCCCGTTCGTCTCACGGAGACTCGGCAGTGCAGCGCGGAACCTCTGCGCGAGGTGCGCGACGACCGGTGCAACCAGCTGCCGCCACCGCGGAAGGGTAGCGGCGAGACCGTGGGTTAGCGGAGCGCGGACGCGGCACACGCCGTTGGGAAGCTCGACGAAGTCTCGTGAGGTGAGTGCGCGTTCTTCGAGAAGATCGAGTACGAAGGCGTCGACGGCCGGCCGAACCGGCTCCATCGCATCGAGCGCGAAGGAATCGCGGTTGCGCTGATCGGCATGCATCACGCCGAGCGTCGGATCCAAGCCCGCTGCGAGGAGTGCGAGGCGCGATTCTGATTCGAGCAGCGAATAGCAGTAATTAAGGAGGGCGTTCACGGGGTTGGTCGCCGCGCGAGGCCCGTTGGTCAACGCGGAAGCGCGCGAGTCGTAGCGCGTCCACTTTACGGGAACGCGAACCAGATCGCGACCGCGCAGGCGGATCGCCACGCTCGACCACGCATTCCAATAGATCGCCGCAGCCCTCGCCTCGCATAACCGTATTTCGTCGATGGAAGCCGCGCGCTTCAATGCCTCGCACATCGCGTCGAACGACTGGAGATCGGCAACGCGCAGCCGCGCGAGGTTCGCGCGCTGGCCGTCGAGCTTGCGGCGGATCAGCTCGCGTGCGAGATCGATATCGAGGCCCGTCGCGATTGCGAACGCCTGCGCACGACGGATCGGATGCCCGTCGTAGCCGTATGGCACCGAGTGCGTGAGCACGTGCCCGTCGGCACTGAGGTGAATGAGCCCGGCACCGATGGCCCGCAGCCATGCGAGGCTTTCTAAGGTAAGGGTGCCGCTTTTGCCGAGAAGCACGAGGCGTTCGAGACCGGAGCCCGTGCGGTCGAGTGCAAGCCAGCGGCGGTGCGAGCCGATTCCGTCTTCCACGCGCAACTTGCCGTAAAGGACGCGCAGGCTGATGCCGTAGCCGTCGGCGACGAGCACGCCCGCCCGCACTTGCAGATCCGGATAGGGTAGCGTAAATTGCTCTTGCATTGGGAGTCAATACCTCCTGATGCGACGCTCCCGGCTCGTAACAGCGGGCCGGGGGCACCTATTGTGCGATTATTGGTGAGTTGTAAGCACGTCGATTTCGGGCAAATCGGCTAACCTTGTTTTAGGCAGCATCGCGAATACCGAAGGCCGCGGCATTTCTACCTCCCTCGCCATACCCCGAGCGTTATATTGCGTGACCACGGTCGTCGTCCAAGAATGCCCACCGGCTTCCCCCCAAAAGTCGAACCCGGCGAGGCGCGCGTAATGCGTGAACCGATCGCATATCGCATCGGCCCACATGACGACGTATTCCGCTGCGACGGCGCGGCGGTAGTTGAACGGAATGCGGCCGTCGTCGAGGGCGTCGCAGGTGCGCTGCAAGAGTGGGTGGAGATTTCTTGGGCGACCTACAGCCCGAAGCTCCGCGCGTAGCCGCTTAGCCTCTCTGACAAGACCGTTGGCGGCTTTCCCGAGATCGAAACGGTACTCCAATGCATCTTCCTTATACCCGTCGCCGCGCCGCGGAAAGGCGAGTGTCGCAAGCAGAATCGCAATACCGATGGGCTTTGGGAGTACTACGAGCACGATGTGCTCGGGTACGATGAGGCTTTCTTGTTTTAACGATTGGTCAACCCGGTCAAGAGTACCCGGTACTGTTAAGGAAAACGTCTCTCCCGGCACAGCTTCGATCCGCGGGAGCTCAACGCTGACGTTTCGGTGTTCAAGTTCACGCCATGAACCGACAATGTAGCGATTCGTGAACTCGGGAACGTTGCTAGGATCGAGGCCTGGTTTGTCGCTCCGCGGCATTTGCCGTCCCCACGTTATCGGCTCATTCTTCCAATAAAGGACGCCAGTGTTGCGCAAGGAGTCTAAACGCGGTGCTTCCTCACCTAGCGGGCCCAACGACCCCCCGCGCGCATCGTCTTCTTCGAGCCATTGCGCGCCGAGCCAAACGAGATCGTCGAAGAACCTGACGATCTCGCGGTAGTAGCCAAAGCGGTCGACGGCTTCGACGTATGAGATGCCTGCAGCTTCGCAGATCGCCTGTAACGTCGAAGGCTCCGGAAGCCGCTGACCTGTGAAGTAACTCTTGAGCCGATTCGAGCTGGTCGAAACGTCGAGATCGGCAAGTCTCTCCAGCAGCTCGGTCGGCCTCAGCCCGATGGACTCTTCCAACCAGCGCCCCGCCTCAGGCCATTCGTTGGCTGTGAGGAAGGTCGCCGGTCGTCGCCCGGTTTTTGGAGCGGGTCCGTCGTACACAATGGCGAGGTATTGTGCACTTACGCTGAGGTATCCTCTGGTGATATCAGAGTGATATATGGAAGCACAACAAGTCAGAAAACTACGGATTTGGCGATTCTTGGAGAAAAAACCGCTCCGCGAGGTTGCCCGCGAGTTGCGGCTCCCCGCCTATGTCGTCTCCGCCATTGAACGCGGCGAGGTTGACCCCTCCCCACGCTGGATCCGCCGCTTTGAAGAGGCCTACGGGCCCAAGGTCGCCGCCGAGCTCCTGGCTCCAATCGACGCGACGGAGGCCTTAGGCGCGGCCATCGGGAGCCTGCGCAAGTGAGCACGACGGTAGATCGCGCGCTCGTTCGACACCTGCTCCTGGATCAATCGCTGAGCTACCGTGAGATTGCGCGCCGCGCGAACTGTTCGGATTGGAGCGTGAGATCTATTGCACACGAGTTCGACGCTGATCGGTTTACCGATCCCGCAGAACCATGCGACCCGCTCACGGCAACGGAGTGGTCGGTCATTGCGGGGATCGCGGTCCTGCTCGTAGGCGGCATGTGCTTTGCCGCGTGGCGGATGCCGCCACCGGACGGCGGTGTCATGTAGATGAAAAAGAAAGACCGGCGCGGGAACGCCGGTCGCGGAATCAGTTTTCCTAACGACTTTGATTCGGCGGCCGTCGTCGGTATCCTCGTATCGTATCGCGTGGTGATGCGCGAGGTATCGCATGGCCGCGCCTAAACGTTCGCCGCATACGCGCCGCCGCCACGCGCTCGACCGTCTTGCAAACCTCGAAGCGCGGCGCGACAAGCTCGAACGCTCGCGGCCGCGCACACCAGGCAAGAAAGGCGCGAAGACCCGCGCTCTCAATAAATTACTCCGCCAGATTCGTGCGGCTAAGGGACAGGTCACGAAGGCACGCAACGCGATTGCGCGCG
>PMTY01000172.1 GCA_003167155.1 Candidatus Cybelea tumulisoli | reverse complement strand
CCCGCCGTCCTTGACCTTCGCGAGCAGATCCGTCGCCGTTTTCCCGCGAAGCGTGTTCGCCACGATGTCGACTTGCGGAATCGCCGCGAAGGCTACCGGGTCGTCGAGGGCAATCGTTTCGTCCGCGCCGATGCTGTCCGCCTGGTCGAGTTGAAAACGCCGCACACCCGCGATCACGCGCGCGCCCGATGCCTTCGCCATGTAAACGGCAGAACGGCCGACGGCGCCTGCGGCACCGGCGACCAGCACCGTCTGGCCGGACTGCAACCCGCTTGCGACGCCGATCAATTGGCTGCCCGTGACGCCCACGAGCGGAATCGCGGCCGCCTCGACCAGGTCCATCGTCGCCGGCACCTTGGCGAATAGAGTCGCTTTGTCGGCGACCAGTTCAGCATAGGTGTGGTACGACCACGCGCAGACACCGTCACCGACCTTGAGGTCGGTGACACCGTCGCCCGTCGCGACCACGGTTCCCGACACGTCCAAGCCGATGATCGCCGGAAAGTGCAACGGCCACCGATCCTTCAGGTCGCCGTTGCGCTCGAGCATGTCTTCGGGGTTGATACCGATGCCGGCCACCTTGACCAGAACCTCGCCCGCGCCAGGCTTGGGATCCGGCATGTCTTGATATTTCATCACTTCCGGTCCGCCGTACGCGCTCATCACAGATGCTTTCACGGGTCGTTCACACAAAACGGGCGTAACTTACGGTGCGACGCTGATGGTTGCGGCGCCGAACCTTTTTCGATAACCGTTAAGAACATGGGTCGTCCCGCCGCCCGCGGGGTAGGGCCAAAACCCAATTTTGTGATGATTTTGCCCCTCGAATCCGAGGGCGACGCCGGAATATAGCCATTTAAATTTGATTTGGTTGCCGGCGAGCTCGGTTCTGCTCACGACCTTTGCTTCTTTGTGCGCGATGGTTATGCGATCGAGCAGCGCGTGATGTTTGTCGGGCGGCAACTCCTGAGCGGTCACGTACTTGCCATCCCATTGGAGCTCCGTCAATACCGATTCATCGGTCTTGAGCGACAGCTTATAGTTGACGAAGGCGCCGGCGCCTTTGGGAAGCTCTCCAAGCGTTCCCGTATCGCCGCTGACAAAGAGATTGCCGCTGCCGTCATAAACGCAGTCAGAGAAGTTATAGAACGGGCCGTAATCCTCATAATCTTCGGCGGTGCCGGTCACGTTCTCGTAGACTGCGATGTTTTCCGGCCCGCTGTCGAAGTTTCCGATGACGGCCAGATTGCCCGTCGTTGGATCGAAAGCGCATTCTAAGGGGAAGCCAAACTTCGATTGAACGGTTGCGATCGGGTCGGTGCCGCCGTGCGTGTACTCAAGAATCATCTCGCCGCTGGAAATGCTGCCGGAATCGACGAACACATCGCCCTTTGGGTCGGAACAAAGGCCACCGATATCGTAGCCGATACTGAGTTTTCCGACGCGTCGGCCGGCGGGATACGAGAAGACGTCGACTGCGCGCAGGTTCGAGGCATAGAGCAAAGGCTCACGCTTAGCTTCGGGCAGCATCCAGGATCTGCCGAGATCGGCGCGCGTTGTGAGCGCAGAGGTTTGTGGCTTCGACAGGCTCAGGGGAGGAACACCGCAACCTGCGAGCAGCGCAACTGCTACGCAACAGCTCAGCGCGCTGCGGTCAGAACATGAAGTGCGCATCTGCCCTACCTCCTGAAGCCCGAACGTCTATGGGCCGATTTTGGCGTCGGATGGCCTCGTCAGGCCGGAAAGCGTTTCCACAGCGTGTTGCCGCATGAAGGCATCGGCACGGTACACCCATACTCCGGCGTTACCGCCGCGGCATGCAGCGTCGAGATAGCCGCCGAAGACTGCCATACCGCTCACGAATCCATTAATACGGTAGGACGAGTAGTCGCTGGCGCACTCCCCGGCATGAATCCATCGATCCTTGCGACCGGGGCCGAGACCACGCGAGATCGCGTCGAAATCGGTGAGATGCCAATAATAGTTGCGGCACCCTCGGCCTTCGCAATAATCTTGATAGCCGATATTCGCATAGACGCGGTTGCTTTCGTCAAAAGCAAGGGCGCCGCTAAACCGAGGCCCCCATCCTCCCTTCGGAACGCCGATCGTGGCGCTCTGACTCGACGTCCTTCGGGGATGATCGAAAACATTCAATCCGAAATAAGCAGCGTCGTACAGGCGCCCCTTGTCATCGGCGGCAATCGAGATGAACTCGCTGGGTCCGGTGCTGCCGCCTTCCGCCGTGAGCGTGGCAATCGGCTTGGCGTGCCCGCTCGATTTAAAAGACTTTGGACTGTACGTGAAGGCCTGATGTCCATAAATGTCCGGTGCCACGTACATAAAGCCGTCGTTATCTACGGCGAAGCTGCCTACCGAGATGTCGAGCGCGATCTTCGCGAGGAGCGTACCTGCGGCTGAGAACTTCTGCACGAATCCGCTGCTGTTCTTCCGAACCAGCCGCGTAGATGTGGCCCGCTCCGTCCACGCCAAGGTAATCGACCCCTGGAACTTTGGCAAAAACCTCGTCGGGAGACGTTTGCGGTAATCCGTTGGCGAGGGCGTAGCGATAGATCGCTCCCGAGCCGGGGTCGGCAACGTACAAGTGGCGGGACGAGCTCGTGCCGTGCGATATCGATGTCGCTGCCCTCTGCGGTATCGCGCCCGGCGCAGCGACCGGCGGCTGCATGTCATCCTGAACCTGTCGAAGGACGCCGCACCCGGCGAGCATCGCAGCCGTTGCCCAGGTGCCGAACGCATAACGGAAAAAATCCAAGCTCCTCATCTGCCCCGCCTCCTGATGCCTGAGCGCTCCGTTGGCTAGGATTGTTCGGCGCGGACCGCTTAGTCGCCTCGGCCAGGTTATACGATCAGCTCGTCCCGGTCGCGGCCATGCGAGGTCCAAGTCGCCGGGCGGTAGTGGGGCTGTTTTACGAGGCTAAGCTTCGGTTGGAACGATCGTCGCCCGCTGGTAACAGATTACATCAAGTATCTTTGCGCCCGATTGAACTGACTCCAATATAACGTCAACCCGCTGATTCCATACGGCACTGGCCCACAAATGTCGCGTTTTCCAGGTCGTCATGGCGGTCACGCTCTTCCCATCGTCCGCCTCGAAGACTCGGCCTTCGACGAAACCTTCGAGCCCAACGCCGACGCTTCGGATAAGGTCGGTGACGCGAGACGCGAGCTGCTGAGACTTGTGTGGGTCGAGCGCAGCAGACCAGATATGAACGACCGCGCGCGGTTTGCCGTTTATTTCATCTCTTGGGAACTGATCAGTCATCTAACTCCCTCGCGCAGCTTTTCGCGCGCCTTCTCAACTCGGCGATCGCGCGTTTCGGGCCTTTTCGCCGCCACAATCCACTCAACGTACTCTTTGCGATGGCTGTACGACATGGAGTCGAATGCCGTTCGCTCGGTTTTCGTCAACGCTTTTGCGAGAAATGGCGGAACGGCGACAGTGCGCTCGTCGCCGTCAAGTACCAGCGTTACCGTGACGCGTTGGCCGGCTGCGATTCCAGCGGCCTCTCGAACCGAACGCCGAACCGGAATGGACGGCCCGTTTCCCATATCGCAGATGGTTGTCCGGTAGGCGTGCCCGTCGATCGTCGCAACCACCGGAACGCGCCGCTGCCCGCCAAACTCTTGCATCGCCTTTTCGGGCACCGCAATGAATGTCATGGTTCCCGCTTCGTTAACGCTCGCGAGCTTCGTTCGAAACGTAGCCATTAGAGTGGCCGCCAGCTAGAAGGGAAAATCGCTTTGTGTCAAGCCCACGTTGGTCTTTAGATCATTGACCGATTCGTCGACGACGATCTGCGATCCCGAATACATGATCTGCCGGATTGGCCAATGCGTCGACTTCGAAAAATAAACGACCTGTTCCGTGATGTCGTGGTTCGACGCGGGGTCGGCGACCTTAAGATCCAAACGGTCGGTGTCGATGCCTCCGATCTTACCGCCGTCGATCTGCGTGAGCGTTCCGGGGATGGTCCCATAGTCGTCGATATTGCCCGGCAGCAGGCCATCTGGAATCGTGACGCCGTGCAGCGATAGGAGGCGTGGATCGGTCACGTTGATCTTCACATGGATGCCGGAAAGAATGCCGCCCGGATGGGCGCTCACGCGGTCGCCCCCCGTCCATACGGCGCCCGAGCCTTTGCCGTCGCCGCTAAGAACCACCGTTTTGAGGTAGTGCGGTTTCATGAACGAATATCGATAGACGCGGTCCTGCGTCTGCGCTCCGTCGACTTCGTGAGAGTGCAGAACGCACGTGTAGTTGCTTATACCGGCAAACGCCCGGTCGAATGCCGCAATCGCGGGATCCTCCTTGGTTGCGCTAGCTGCGAGAGAACTTGCGCCAACGCAACTCGCGCTAACGAGCGCGGCAATCAACGGCAACGTGCGTTTCAAATGCTTCGGTCCTCCTTAGGAAGCCCTAATGTACCACACTTTCCTTGGATCGCGATGAAGATAGCCTTTTACCCGCGGGTGGAAGGAGCGAAAGCAACCGGGCCCGATCACTTCTTAGACGATTTTGGGCGACCGGCCTTGGATTTTGATTCGGATTTTTTGGAAGCGTTGCGATTGAAAACGATCGCAGCCAATATCAGAGCCTTTAGAGCGCGTTTGTTGATCTTGTCGTTTTCGAAGAAATCGATGGCGCGCCTCTGGTTCCCATCCAGGCTCGCATTGAAGAGTTTGGTTGGATCGGGAAGATTCGCGCCCTGGTTGAATGTGATCTTCACCTTGCCCTTGTGTGCGTTGACACAGGCGATTATCCCATCGTGGTACCAAACCGGAGTTCCCATCCATTTCCACTCCTCGACCGCCTCCGGGTCGGCTTCTTGAATGACTCGGCGTATTTCCGAAAACGTGTCGCGGCGCCAATCATCGAGTTCTGAAACGTACTCGTCGATCTTTTGCGATGGGCTTTTCATCTGGGATTTTTCTAGCGAAGCGTGAAGCGTTTCCTTCGAGATGCAGGGGGCCATCGCCGAAAAGGGCATCAGGCGCCGCTATCGCCTCTTTTTATGCCCAGCTCGGCGCCGAGCTGCGCGCGCGAGCCGATCCCGAGCTTCTGGTACGCCGACGCCAAGTGCTTCTCGACGGTTTTGTGCGTTATTGAAAGCCGCCTCGCAATCTGCAGGTTGGATTCGCCGCGGGCGGCCAGCGTTGCGATCTCGTGTTCGCGCGCCGAGAGCACTCGGCGCGTTACGTCCTCGGCTGCGCTTGCGCCGTCCAAGCGATGAACGTGATATGTTGCGCCGCAGCGGCGGAAGAGCGCGAGCGCGCCCGGCACGTCGCCGGCGGCCTCGAGCGCTTCGGCTTCGAGCAGCGGCATCCGCAGGCGATGGTAGCCCGCGGCGGCATCGCGCGCCAGCGGCGCCGCTTCGCTCGCGTGCCCGTCGCGCAGGTATTCGAAGGCCTTGAATAGCGCGAGCGCCGGGCGCTCCGGCATCTCCACGCTGGCGCTCGCACCACGCTCGAGGTAGGCTCTCGCGCGCTCGCGATCGTCGCGCGCGCCATAGCGCGCGACTGCCAAGAGCGTGATGACGTTCCCTCGCAAAAGCTCGCATTCGGGCAGCGCGCGATGCAGCAGGTCGGCCGCGTCCCGGGCGCGCCCGCGCCGCACCATGATCTCCGCAAAACCGCCGGCGCACTCGACGTCGGGTCTGGCCGAAATCGTCGTTTCAAATCCATCGAACCATCTCTCGATCAGCTCGCGATCGTCTAGCGCGGCGCCGATTACGGATCCCCAAGCGCTGCCAAAGACAATGCTGACGCGATTCTCACTCGATGTCGAAACCTGCTCGATTTCGGCGCGCGCGTACGCCAACTCCCCGCGCATCAAGGCGCACAACGCGGCGAAGGCGTGGACCATCTCTTCGCTGTGGCGGCTGCGCGCTTCGCGCGATAAGCGCAGCGCCCGCGCGATATTGGCTTGCGCTTCCTCGTGAAGCCCGAAGAACGAAAAGCACATCGCGCCGTTTATGTGTGCTCCTGCGGCCGTCTGCGGCGCGCCGCTCGCTTCGGCGGCGGCACTCCAAGCATCGAACTCCCGCCGGAAGCCCTCGAGATCGCCGAGGGTCATCGCCGCAAAAGCCGCGACGTTATGAAAGCGCAGCCGAACGTCTGGGACCTCTTGCAGCGCGCGGGCGTCGACCGCTTCGAGATGGCGGCCGGCGCGCGTCGGAAAGCCGAAGGTGGCTGCGAGCCACGCAAGCCCAAGGTGCACGCGGCTGCGCGCCAGATATTCGTGGACATCGAGCCGGATCAGCATTGCTTCGAGCGGTGCGGTCGGCTCGGGCAACCCGATTCCGTAAGCGGTGATCGCCGCCGCTGCGCGACAGCCGGCCTCGCGTTCGTATTCACCGGCGGAACGAAAGACCTCCGCGGCCGCACCGTACGTTGCCTGCGCTTCTTTCGTGCAGCTCATCGCGAGGCGGCGGTTCGCAACCTTCTTGAGGATTGCGCCACGCGCCAACGCCTCCATCTCGAACTCGAGCGCGCGCTCGTAAAACGCGATCGCGTCTTCGTGTGCGTGGACGCCCGACGCCGCGTCGCCGGCAAGCTCGTTGTAACGGCAGGCTTTTGCGGAGTCTTTCGCAGCCCACCAGTGGTAGGCGAGCGCTTCCAGCGAACGCTTCTCCGGCGCCGCGCCTTCGAGCGCAAGCCCGATCGTCCGGTGGCGCGGCCGCAGCTCCGCTCCGAGAAACTCACCGTAAATCGCTTCGCGCGTCAGGCCGTGGCGAAAACGAAAGACTTCCGGCTTGACCTCCTCGACGAGCTGAAGGTCTCGCGCGCGCCGCAATGCCGGCAGGAGCGCCGCCGGCTCGGCATCGAGCGTTGCAGCGAGCAAGACTAGCCCAAACGTACGGCCGATCACGGCCGCTTGCATCACGACGCGCCGTTCGGTTTCGTCGAACGGACGCAAGCGCTCCAACACCGTGCTGCGAACGCTCTTTGGCACCTCGTAGCGTCGTTTGGCGTCGGCGTAGGTGTCGCTTTGCTCGATAGCGCTCTTCAGAAGCTCCTCGGTAAAGAAAGGATTGCCGTCGCCGGCAAGAGCGATCGCACGGCGCGTCTCGTCGGGCAGCGAGACGCCGTCGAGGGCTTCGTCTATAAAGGCGCGCAACTCGGAGCCGCGCAGCGGTGCGAGATCGATGCGGCCGGCGCGCGCATTCCGAGCGATCTTCGCCACTGCACCGGCCGTCGGGTGGGCCGCCGGGAGTTCGTCGCCGCGCACCGATGCAACGATGAGCACGCGCAGGTTTTGCAGCTTTGGTCCGAGGTAGGCCAGCAAATCGAGCGACGCCGCGTCGGCCCAGTGCAAATCTTCGACGACGAGGAGCAAGGCCGCACGAGTAGCGATCGATGCCAGACGGTCGACGATCGCATCGAACTGCTCGTGCTTCGTAGCGGCCGCAACGGGTTCAAATCTCGGATCGATGCGCGAGACCGCTTCGAGGATCGGCCCATACGGCCGGGCAGCAAACTCGAGGCACGCTCCGTATCCGATTTTCCAGCGCGAATACGCCAGCGATCCGCAGAACTCCGAGATCAGGCGCGATTTACCGACGCCGGCGTCGCCCGCGACGAGTACCAAGCCCCCATGCGAGAGGCCGGCTTCGAGCCGGCGCTCGCGAAGGTAGGCGAGTTCCTGCCGACGACCGATGAACGGCCGGCAGAGCACGGGCCGCACGATCATAGAGCGGCCAGTTTCGCTGGCCGCCGAGGGGCAGCCTATCCGCCCTCGGCGCCATTGAGCTTCTGCGTCAGCCGCTCGTAGGCTGCGGAGTTTATCCCGGTTAGGCTTCTTGCACGCTCGTAATAACGCCGCGCGTCGGCGCCGGCATGAATCGCTGCGGCGTTGTCGCCGGCCAGCTCGTTGTATTGCAGCGCTCGCCGCGCGTCGGCGCCGGCCCAAGCGTGATAGGCCAGCTCCTCGAGTGGCACCTCGGTGAATTGCCGCCGGCGTTCCAGCACGCGCGCGATGCGGCGGTGAAGCGGCCGCGTTCTTCCGCCGAGAAACTCTGCATAAATGATGTCGCGCGTCAGGGCGTGACGGAACGAGTAACGGTCCTCTGCAGCAATCAGAATCAGCTGAAGGTTGCAGGCCTGCTCGAGCGCAGCCCGCACCCGTTCCTCGGAGCGTGCCGTGGCTGCCGCGAGAACCTGCAGGTCGAAGTGGCGCCCGACGACGGAGGCCCGCATGACGACGGCACGCGCGCTGCGATCCAAACGCGCAAGGCGCCGCAGAACCGTGCTGCGCACGACGTCGGGAATGGACACAGCCCAACCATACCGCGCGGCGTGCCCGGGAGGAATGGGGGGCAAAGGTAGGGTCGCCCCCCATATTCCAGGTTAGCGGCGCGACGTACGATTCCGATAAGTTAAGGAGGTACCTCATGCATTGCAACTCGCCGAAATCGGCATACTGGAGATTTCTCGGAGCCGTCGCGGTCGCGCTGCTCGCGGGCTGCGCCGGTCAGACGCCTGCGATCCCGCCGGCTGCGGGAATAGGAACCAATTTGAGCGCGCCCGACGTGAGCGCGCCACCGAAGTGCAAAACGCAGAAGAACAGTAAGGACTATGCTTCCTCGGGCACTCAAAACATGAAGACCGCAGGAGGCAACTTGTGCGTTCCGGAGTTCGGCGGTTGGGGCGGCGATCTGCAGTATCCCAACCTGAACTATTCGCAGACCTTTACGGTAACGTTGACCAGCAGCACCACGGCATATAGCGGCGGAAACTGGCCGCCGGCCGGTTCGTCGAAGCCGATCTTCTATATTGCGTACGCATTCGACGGCCTTCCGGGCTTTGGCGGGACCCTGCCTCATGGTACTCCGATTGAGGGCTCGCACATCACGCCGAACGCCAAGTATACCGTTGAAATATGGGAGTACGACTACGGCGGCCTTTGGACGGAGATCGGTACGTGCTCCGCGACCGCGAAGAAATCAACGAAATACGGCGGCTCGATCGCAGCCCTCGGCGCGCCGTGGATCAACGAATACTATAAAGACAAGACCGGCGTCATCGAGATATTCAAAGGCGCGCTCGTAAGCAACGCTTGCTAAGGCGCCTCTAGGAGCGATTCGTACTTGACCACCTCGATGCCGAAGTGATGCGCGAGTCCGATCGGCGTCATGCCGATAGAGCGCATGACGCCGATCGAGCGAGCGTTTTGGGGAAACGCTACGGCTACGATGCGCGAGATGTTTAGTTTTAAAAAGCCATGGGCTAATATTGCGCGCGCGGCTTCGGAAGCGTAGCCTTTTCCCCAATAAGGAGAATCCAGGACGAATGCGACCTCGATCTCCGGCGTCTGTTCGAGGTGGCCGAGCCCGCAGTGTCCGATGACCTTTCCGAGGCTCTTGACGACGACGGGATAGAAGCCATATCCCTGCTCGATATCCAGCTCCCGCATCCGCGCTATGATACGAGCGGTTCGGTCGGGGCTCCATACGCCACCCGGAATGAACTCCATCACCTCCGGCTTGAGGTAAATCTCCGCCACTGCTGCGGCGTCTTCGTCGTTCCACTTTCGAATGAGCAAGCGCTCCGTCTCAACTATCATCGGCGGTAGAGACTTTCGCCGGCGTAACGCGAGCCGCCTCGCCCGCCGCACGCCAGGAAAAGTGGGTGGGTGATTGGGAACGTTCGCTCATGGAAGGAAGTCTTAAAGCGACGGCTCGAGCCTACGTGGCCAAGATGACGAGCATTCGCGGCAGGCGCGTCCACCGGCTTTTGATGCGCGAGTTGTCGCGCTTCGCTCACGTGCTTCCGGTTACCGCGCAAGACGGCACTCCCGCGCTCTTCGCGGTGGACGACGACGGCAGCGTTAGAGTCTGTCGAACGGATGGTCGAGGCGCAGCCGCCGCCGTTGCCGAGTGGGCGCGGCTGGAGGGTGCGACGATCACCATCTCCTACGACCTACTAAAAGATTCGCTCCCGATCGTGAGCTGGACGATCTGGCATCCAAGTTTCGATCGTATCGCCGGAGCGCTCACCATCTCCGGCGCGGACGTCCCACGCGCCGACCATGGCCGCATTACCGACATTCTGCGCTCGGCCGTAAAGCCTTAATGCGAAGAATGACTGTGCCGCGCAACCTCTTAGCGATGGCCAACGCAGCCCTTCTTGTAGCCTGTTCGAGCGTCACGACCTTGCCGCCGCCCATGCCGGCTAGTGAAGCTGCTTGGCAGGACGAAATGCTTGCGAAACTTGCCGGATCGAAAATCTCGCACGTCGTCATTCTCGTTCAAGAGAATCGCACGTTCGACAATCTTTTCCATAGAAAGCTCGACGCGGACACCCGCCCCAACGACAATTACTAAGCGCCCGCAAAATAAAGGATGTCTTAAGACCGGTGCTCGATCGATCGACGGCGAGGAAACGCAGGCGCATCGCTGAACTCTAAGCTTCTTCCGTTCGTTTGCTATGGAGGTTGAGGACTATGCGCTTTTCATCGGCTGTCGCGACGAGTCTGTTCGTCGCCGCCGTCTTCGCGTTTACGGGTTGCGGAAGCAATCTGCAGACGTCTCAAAGCCTGCCCGCTGGGGGCCCGCTCGGGACGGGACCCATCAGTCAAGCTGAAGTGCTGAAGCTTCAACTTGCCGGAAAACTGCACAGCATCTTCCCACGCAAAGCGCTGCTGCACGCCCTCGAGATGGTCAGTGGGCACTCGCGACCTCATCTCAGCTTCCGACGTACGAGCAGCGTGAGCATGTGGGTGTCGGATCAATACTACTCTTACGTGATCGGGACGAACGGAAGCGGCAAGCAAGTCGTCACAGCCATCGATACCCAGCAAAACGGATGCTTGGATCCCAGCGGCATCAAAGTCGATCCTACGAATAATCTCTGGGTCGCCTGCACTTTCAACTCGGCGATGACCAACGGCGTAGTCCAAGAATATAAACCGGGCTCGTCGACGCCGTACGCCACATTTAGCGACGCCGGGTGCAACTCGCCCTGCACGTCGTTCAACGCCTCCGCTCAAGACGTTGCTTTTGATTCGAACGGACACGTGTTTGCGGCAGACGGCGACTCCAACGAGTGCAGTCCGAGCTGCACGAACCCCCTGGTCGCGGCCGTCTGGTGGCCTGCTGGCTCGCCGAACTCGGTGCCTACGCCGATTGAGGATCCGAATATCACGACGTTTGGCGGCTTCCTGGACGTTGACTCCAGCGGAAACCTCTACATGACCGGACAGGGATGCATCGCAACCGCTTGCGGCTACCTGCTCGACGAGATCGAGAATCCCACCAGCGCCTCGGCCACGGTAACCAACCTCGTTCCTCCCAGCTATAGCGCAGATTTGTATGGCGTCTACGTCAGCGACCGCGGCACGGTGTTGAACGTCACCGACGGGTTATCGCGCAAGACTTCGCAGTATCATCTTCCTTGGACCGGCGTAGTCTTCAATACGCTGGGCCCGACGCTGCTCAACCTCGCAGGGTACGGGCAACCCTACTCCGGCGGCTTTAACTACGGAGAGAAGAGGCTCGCTCTAGGCGACGCCTGGGGTTGGGTTGACATCGGAAGGGTCGCCACGAATTCGTGGAGTGCCGCGACGAATATCGACATTAACTCGCTCAACGTCGGCGCCGCATTCGTGCCTTCGGACAAGCAGTACCCGTCCGGCGCGCATCCGCAGTCATTTGACCGCCACTGATGTAGAGCGAATATACGTGACGGCCGAATGGCCGTTGGTGTCTTTGACTTGGATCTGCTCGGTATCGAGCTTGCTGCACGTGAGTCCCTGCGGAACCACGGTCCAAGCCCCGCTGGTTGTGACCGGCGATTGAACCACCCAACATTTTCCGACGATCGTCTCGGCGGTAAACAGCCCGCTATAACCGTCTTCTACGGCGATCAGCGTGAACGACGATTTAATCGATTCTCCCGCCGGGCTCGATACCGTTCCATTGGGCGTTAACCGGATTATGTTGGGCATATAGTAGTTGGGGGTACAGGAGACCAAGCCAAGCGTGACGGCAACCGTGAGTGAAAGCTGGCGCGGCCGGATCATGCGAAAAACTTCCCTTCGAGCGGTTCGCGCCCCTGGGGACGGGGCGGTTGCTGGGAGAAGCGCCGTTCCATGGCGCTGCCGACCGGAGCGATCACGCTGCTCTTTAGCGATATCGAGGGAAGCACGCAGCGCTGGGAGGAGCGGCCCGAGGCGATGGTCTCGGCGCTGCACCGTCACGACCAGCTGCTGCGCGGCGCGATCGAAGCCAACCGCGGCCATATCTTTAAAACCGTCGGCGATGCTTTTTGCGCGGCGTTCTCGAGCGCGACCGACGGGGTTGCGGCGGCATTGGATGCGCAGCGCGCGTTGGCGGCCGAAGATTTCTCGGCGGTCGGCGAACTGCGCGTGCGCATTGCCGTGCATAGCGGCACGACCCACGAGCGAGATGGCGACTATTTCGGTCCAACCGTAAACCGCGTCGCGCGATTGCTGGCCGTCGTGAACGGCGAGCAGGTCGTAATCTCCGGGGAGACTGCGCAACTGCTGCGCGGCGTGCTGCCGGGCCAAGCGAAGCTGCGCGACCTGGGCACTCACCGTCTGAAGGACTTGGTCGAGCCGGAGCAGGTGTGGCAACTAACGGCGCCCGGCTTGCGCGATCTCTTTCCGCCGCTGCTTTCGCTGGGGTCGCTTCCGAACAATCTGCCGCGGCAGGTAACGCCGCTGATCGGGCGCGATGCGGTTGCCGCCGAGGTCGAAGCGCTGATCGAGCAATCCCCGCTGGTCACGTTGGTGGGAACCGGCGGCGTCGGCAAGACGCGCATTGCGTTGCAGGCCGGTGCCGACCTACTCGACGGCTCCGGCGACGGCGTGTGGTTCGTTGAGTTGGCGCCGCTGAGCGATCCGAGTTTGGTCGCGGTCACGATTGCGTCGACGTTGGGATTACGCGAGCAGCCGGAGCGTCCGGTGCTCGAAACGCTGCTGCGATACCTGAAAAATAGACGAATGCTCCTCATCCTGGACAACTGCGAGCACGTCGTTGAGGAGACCGCGCGAATTGCTGAGGCGATTCTGCGAAACTGCCCGGAGGTTCGATTGCTGGCGACCAGTCGCGAAGCGCTGCGGATTGCCGGCGAGCATCCTTACCGGATGCCGTCGCTGGCGACTCCGCCGGATGGCGCCGCGCTCACCGCAGCGGAGGCGGCAGGATACGGCGCGGTCGCATTGTTTGTGCAGCGGGCCGCGATTTCCGACACGAAGTTCCGGCTGAACGACGAGAACGCGCCGGTCGTGGGCGAGATCGTTCGTCGCCTCGATGGCATTCCGTTAGCGATCGAGCTGGCTGCGGCACGCGTAAAGGTGTTGACGTTGCCACAAATCGCCAAGAAGCTGGACGAGCGCTTTGCGATGCTGACCGGTGGAAGCCGCACGGCGTTACCGCGCCACCAAACGATGCGCGCGCTGATCGACTGGAGCTACGATCTGCTCTCTGCGCAGGAGCAGAGGCTATTCCGGCGGCTCTCGATCTTTGCCGGCGGATGGACGCTCGACGCTGCCGTCGAGGTCTGCTCCGGCGACGACGTGCTCGATCTACTGTCGGCGTTGGTCGACAAATCGCTGGTCGTTGCCGAGCCTGGGGGCGAACAGCAGCGTTACGGGTCGCTCGAGTCGACCCGAGAGTACGCGCGCGAACGATTGGCGCAAAGCGGCGAGCTGGAGACGATCGCGCGCGCACACGCCGACGCCTATCTCGCTCTCGCCGAGCGCTTAAACAGTCTGTTCGACTCGACTCCGGACAGAGTGTGGTTGTCGCAGACGGAACCGGAACTGGAGAACTGGCGTGCGGCGCTGGCATGGTCGCTCGGCGCGCGAAACGACGTTCTGCTCGGTCAACGCCTTACCGCTAAGCTCGGTGACTTCTGGCACAGTTTCGGCGCGAGTGAAGGACTGCGTTGGGTGCGAACGGCGCTCGAAACGGTTGACGAGACGACGCCGGCCTTGGTTGTCGCGCAGCTCGATCTTGCCGAAGCGCTGCTGTATGAATCACTCGGCCGGATAGGCTTGAGTTACATACCGGCCGAACGCGCTTTGTCGCGCTTTGCGGAGCTCGACGACCAAATGGGCATGGCCTACGCGCAACACATTCTCGGCAGCTCGCTGGCACAGCATGGACGGATTGCCGACGGCGAGACGCTGTTGAAAGCGGCGCTCGACGTCTCCCGCAAGCGCGGAGGGCTCAGGCTTACGGGCCGCACGCTGCGCCGCCTGGCGACGGCTCGTTACCATGCCGGCGATCATGCTGCAGCGCACTCGCTGTACGCGGAAGCCCTGGAGATATTCAAAGCGGCCGGTGCCGAACGCAATGTAGCGCTCGTGGCGACGTTCCTCGCGGAGCTCGAATTCCTGGAGGGCGACGCCGAAACCGCCGTACGCCTCGCGGGCGAAGCACTCGCGAGCGACCGCGAGTTGCCGGACCAAACCCGTGCGATGTTCACTTCGAGCAACATGGCGGCATACCTGATCGCCCTGGACCGTTACGACGAAGGGCGAAACCGCGCTCGCGAAGCGCTTACGCTTGCGGCTCGTCAAGAGAACGCCGTCCTTGTTGCAACGGCATTGCAGCATCTGGCGGCCTGTGCGGCATTACGGGTTGTCGAAGAAGAAGCGCAGGCCGATAAGACGCGCGCCGCACGTCTGATCGGTTTTGTCGATGCGCATCTGACCGAACTCGAAAATCAACGTGAGTTCACGGAGCAACAAGAATACGATCGCGCGATCGCCGCGCTCCGAGAGACCTTCGAGCAGAGCGAGCTCGAACGGCTTATGGCGGAAGGGCAAATGTGGAGCAAGGAGCGAGCCATCGCGGAAGGCCTCGCTACCTAAGTTTCTTGCTCCTCGTCTTCACACGCCCGAATCGCACGTCGGATTGATCGAACGGTGCACGGCTGGTGCACCGTGCTGCGTAAAGCTAACCACCTGACCGTAGGGCTCCACCGGCGGTGAGCCCAAACTCCAAGGCGTGTTGCCGCCTGCAGGGTAGTTCCAGCACTCGACCTCCCCGGAGCCGCCGTCAATGCACCAGAGATTGCTGCCGACGACGCTCTTGCCTTGCTTCTTGTTCATCGGCGTGTTCTTCGGTCCGACGATGAACGGCTGAACGACGTCCGTGTAATCGTCGTAGCACGTGGCGGAGAGAACGGTGTCGCTGACTTCCGTCAGCGTTGTGCCGCCAAGCTTGCTCTGATAAATACCGGTCTGGAAGGCGCCGCCGGCTTCCTGGTCGCCGACCGCGATGTATTTTCCGTCCCACATCGTGCCGGCCGGGAAATAGATCGTTCCGGTGAACGAGTCCGTCGTCATCGTGCCTTCGCCAACCGCGAGTTCGCAGATGGCGTTGCTCGTGCTCTCACCCGCACCTACGAGATTGTCGTGCCTGTCGTAGCCCATCGTCCAGAGGTATTCACAGGACGAGTTGCTATAGGTCGTGCCGCTGCTGGGGTTGCCGGCGGGATAGACCGTGACTTCCCCAGGATCGAAACTGGTGATCGCGACGTCGCCGTTTGCGTCGACGGAACAGCCGATCGGTGTGCCACCTGGGCTGTAGGTGGCGATCGGGCTCGTGCCGCCGCGCGCATACTCGACGGCCGTGCCGTCGCCGTAGTTCGCGATGAAGACGTCGCCCTTCTTGTCCACGCACTGGCCGTAGGGCTGGTTGAATCCGGTCAGCGCTCCCACTGCCGAGCCGCTGGGATAGTCGTAGACGTAGACGTCGTTGGTGTCCTCGTCGGAGACGTAGAGGAGCGCCGAAGCTTTGTCTGGGAGCGGCTTAAGCCACGATCGGCCGCGATCCGGATGGACGGGTCGGGCAACGTAGTGCGGCATGGTCAGCGCAATGGAACCGTGGCGGGAGAGGGGCGCGAAGCTCCCTGCCGTGGGCCCCAGGCTCGAAGAGCCACCGCCGTTGCAGGCAGCGAGCAAGGCAGCCAAGCTTACGCCGGCCGCCAACCGCGCAAAACTTAAGGTTTTCATCTTGACCGATTCGGCGGACGGTTGCCCGGACCCCGCGTTTGCTCAGAGTTCGAACGTCGTCCAGTCGTACGGCGTGAAACCGCGTGCGACGTCGAGCCAGCCGGCACGGTAGGCCTTACCGATGCCCTCTTCATCCCCGAAGCCGGCGACGCTTACGGGCAGAGTCTGCTGCGGCCTGATGTAGCGCAAGTCGGTCACGGGAAGCGTCCGCACGAACCTTTCGAGCAGCTCGTTGCCGCCCGCGGCGCGCGCAAACTCGTCCTTCGTGAGGCGGCTTATTGCCCGCCTGGCCAGCGATTGAAAATACACATTGTGCATCTCCGTCTCCAGAATCTTTCGCTGCATCGTTCCGAATACGCTAAATGCGATCTCGATGGCGTCTTTAATCTCGGTGTCGGGTTGGAACGGCGGGTCCAATAACACGACGTCGGCCGCCTTTGAAACCGCCTGAGCGATGCCGACCGGGGAGTTGCTCGCGACGCCACCGTCGCAGTACTCGTGCATCGTACCGTCAGGTCCCGGCATAAGGACCGGATCGAATGCAATCGGAAGCGCCGCCGACGCGAAGATCGCCCGATGCAGTAAGTCCGGAGTCGCTTCGCGCACGACGGTCTTGGAGCCGAGCGAGAGCTGCAGCGCGCGGACGACCCGCTCGGGGAGGTCCGTGCCCGTGCCTCCCGGGCGCAGAAAAAAGTACTCGGGCCGCTGTAATGTGAGATTCGTTACCGCCCAGACCATCACCATCGTGAGCGGCGTCGTGGGATCGAGGTTGCGCACGATCCAGTCGTAGACCGGTTTACTCTCCAAGACGCCAGTCTGATTGCGTGCTAGCCCTGTCAATTGAACTACCGACGCGGCGCGGTTGGCGAGCCCACTCTGTGAATCGCGCAAAGCTTGATACTCCGGCTTCAGACGCATGAGCCCTTCGCCGCTGATGCCGTACCAGAGGTCGTGAAGTTTGGTGTATTGACCGGTGGCAACGAACCAGCCGTTGAGCGCCCCGATCGACGTTCCGCAAACGATTTCGTACGGCGGGATCGGTGACCCATCGCTCACGCCGCCGGCAGCCGCTAGTGCGCCGATGAGGCCGGCCTCGTACGCGCCGCGCGCGCCGCCGCCGCTAAGCACGAGGGCGCGATCGAGCGGCTCCATTTCCTGCGTGCCGCTCTGCGATACCCCCAGCAAGGCCGGTGCTAACCCAGATGCGCCAAGGGCGAATAAGAATTTACGCCGTTCTATCGTGGCCATTGGGCGTTCTTGGTTAAGGGCAGCGCGATATCCCCCGAGGTAATTGCAACCACCGGACGAACGCGTGGTACGGCATGGAGGTCGCACTTAGAACGCGCCGGCCGCTTCCAACCGGCCTTGCTATTGCGGCGCTCGGCATCGTCTTCGGTGACATCGGAACGAGCCCGCTTTACACGGTCAGGACCTGCTTCACCACCGCCGATGCCGCGCCGACGGCAGAGAACGCCATCGGCATCGCGTCGATCCTCATTTGGACGCTTTTCTTCGTCGTCTGCATCAAGTACGTCACGGTTTTGATGCGCATCGATCACGACGGCGAGGGCGGGATTCTCGCCTTGCTCGCGCGCGCCGAGCCTCCGCGGATCTTTGGCGTTCAAATGCGCCCCGATTGGATCGTCTGGGTTGCGGTGATCGGTGGCGCGATGATCATCGGCGATGGGATGATTACGCCCGCGATCTCGGTGATCTCGGCGGTCGAGGGGCTGCAAGTCGCCACGCCCGCCGCGCAACCGTTTATCGTTCCGATCGCGGCCGGCATCTTGCTGGCGCTGTTCGCCATCCAGTGGCGCGGAACGCAGAGCGTTGGCGTAATCTTCGGCCCGATCATGGCCGTGTGGTTTGTCGCAATCGCCGCGGGCGGCCTAATCGCGATCGCCGCGCATCCCGCGATCCTTGCCGCGCTCAATCCGCTGCACGCGCTGCGGTTCGTAATGCATCACGGAATCTTCGGGTTTCTCATCTTCGGCGCAATCATTCTCGGAATGACGGGCGCCGAAGCGCTGTACGCCGATATGTCGCACTTCGGGCGCATTCCGATCACGCTCGCGTGGTACGGCTTCGTCTTCCCGGCACTCATTCTAAACTACGTCGGTCAGAGTGCGGTCGTCGCGGCGAATCCCAGCGCGCTCGACTCACCGTTCTACGCGCTCACGCCGGGCTGGACGCTGATGCCGATGGTGGCCTTGGCTACGGCCGCCACGATCATCGCGTCGCAGTCGCTGATATCGGGGGCGTTTACGCTGACCGAGCAAGCCATAGCGCTCAATCTCTGTCCCAACATGGCGGTGCGGCATACTTCCAAGGATCAGCGCGGACAGGTCTACGTGCCGTTCGTTAACGCGATGCTCGCCGTCGTCTGCATCCTGCTCGTCCTCACGTTCCGCAGCAGCGACCGGCTCGCGTCCATGTACGGTCTCGCCGTCTCCGCAACGATGTTCGCAACCGATATCCTCTTTTACGTCGTCGCGACTCGCGCGCTGCGGTGGAAGCCGGTGTTGGCCCTGGCGGTAGCCGGGTCTTTCGCACTGCTCGACGCGACCTTCGTCCTTGCCGGCCTGCACAAGTTCGTTGACGGCGCGTGGCTGCCGCTCGCGATCGCCGCCGTGATTTCGCTCACCGCAGTTACCTGGCTGATGGGACGGCGAGTGGTCGCGCGCGAGCTGCTCGAGCAGCGAGAACCGGTCGAGCAGTTCGCGGCCGAGCACGGCGCATTGACCTGCGCCCCCAAAGGCGCCGTCGTCCTCCTCAGCGGCGATCCTACCGGCGTCCCGTTCGTCAACTCCCATCGCTGGCTCGAGCGGCTCGTCAGCGACGAGATCGTCATCTTGCTGACCGTAAAGAGCATAGCGCGCCCATATGTCCCCGAAGCTGCGCGTGTAACGATCGACGAGATCTCGGAGCGCTTCGTGCGCATCCGGGCGGACTTCGGTTACATGGAGACGCGAAGATTGACGCCGATTCTCAATGCATGCGGCGCCGCGAACTTGAACATCGACAAGGAGACGACCTCGTTCATCTTTGCCAATCCCGTCATCGTCGGAAAGAGCCCGGGCGGATGGCCCCGTTGGCGGCGGGAGTTCTTCGAGGTATTGCAGCGCAACTCGCGCACTCTGGCGGCGGAGCTCGAAATCAAGGCGAGCCGCCAAATAGCGCTCGGCGTCGAGGTCCAAATCTAGTTTATGGCGAGACCTTAAAGACCGTTCCCTGATTGGTCGCGCCGCCGGCCGCCGTAACGCCAAAGAGCGTGCCGTTCAAATTGGTCAGCGCGGCAAACGGCGCTGCTCCGCCGCTGTCCGAGCCGAACGCGTAGAGCACGCGCTCCTTGCCGGCAACCGTCATTGCGAACGCGACGCCTTGTCCGTGCGCGCCGCCGCCCGATGTCGTGCCGTAGAGCATGCCGTTGAGAACGGTCAAGCCCGCGAAGGGATAAGAGCCCTTGCCGGCCGATCCAAAGCTTTCCAGTACCTGTTCTTTCCCTTGCGTGGTCGCGCTGAACGCCGTCCCGGCATGGTGCGCGCCGCCGTTGTAGGTCGTCCCGTATAAGGTCCCGTCGAGCGCGACTAGCCGTCCGTCGGGGCGAGCGCCGTCGCTCCCGCCCCGGAAGCTATAGAGCACGCGCTCCTTGCCGTCGCTTATGCTAAATAACGTTCCATCGCCGTGCGCGCCGCCGCCCGACGTCACGCCATAGAGCGTGCCGCTGAGTGCAAGCAGGCCGGCATAGGGATGCGCGCCGTCGCCGGCGGCGCCAAAACTGTAGAGGAAAGTTTCGTCCCCCGCCGTGTTCACGCTGAAGACCGTGCCGGCATGCTTCGTCCCACCGTTGTAGGTAGTGCCGAACAGGGTGCCGTTGAGCACGGTCAACGTTGCTTCAGGATTGCGCCCGTCTACGAAGGCCGCCGAGCCGCGGCCCAAGCCAAAGTTATACAGCACCCGTTCTTTGGCTGCGGGGTCAACGCTAAAGATGATACCTTCGTTCTCCGCCCCGCCCCGGAAGGTCGTGCCGTACACCCGGCCATCGAGCGCGACCAATCCCCCGAAGGGCTCTGAGCCGTCTTGCCCGTTGCCGAAGTTGTGCAGCACGTGTTGCTTGCCGGTCGTACTAATGCTAAAAACGATCCCGTCGTTTAACGTTCCGCCCGTGTACGTCGTGCCGTAGAGCGCTCCGTGTAAGCTAATCAAACTCGCGGTCGGATCGCTACCGTCGGTTCCGTTGAAGCCCAGGAGCGTCTTATAGTTTGCGCCGGCGTTGCCGGCGGTGGTTGTCTGCGCGCGCGATCCGGCCGGCACGCCCGCCGGGACCGCGAAGCCGGAGCAGGCGACCATGGCAAGCGATAAGGCGAAGACGCCACCGATGGATTTCATCGCACTACAATCGTACGTAGGTGATGAGAGTATTTTGATGGTCGGGGGTGTCGCTTACCGTCACCTTGACCGTGTTTTTCCCGGCCTTGATCGTAAATACGTCGCTTTCCATCACTCCCCTCAATTGAATCTGCGGGACGCCGGGGTTGCGAGCGTCGTACCAGGTGAAGACTTCTCTATACGTCTCGTCTACGGACAAAACGGTCGTGTTGGCGCCGCTCATATTGACGGTGCTGGGGGGTTGGACGCGGGCACCTGGGAAGACTGCGACGCCGTAAACCGTGACCGGGGTCGTCGCCATCGGACTAGGCGCGGCAGTCGTCGCGTCAGCGGCGGTGCTCGCGGTGCCGCTCGACTGCTCTGCTCCGTTTGACGAAGATTTGCCGTTGCAGGCCCCCAGGACCAACAGCGACGCAACGACGAGAAGCGGTATGCCCAGAAAACGAATCATCGTACTCCTCTAGATACAGTAGAACTAAACGCGCGGAGGCCTTTGGAGAACGCTCGTCCGATACATTCATCGCTCCCCAAAAGGCTCCTAGTGCGCAGGCTGGAGGAATGAGAATGGGCCGCACATTCGCGCGGCCCATCGTTTCAGAGGTTTAGCAGTGCGGCCTAGCGCCGCGCCGATTCCTCTAAGGGCTGTAGGACTGTACGCAAGACTCGCTGGCATTGCTGTACATCGGCTGCATCGTGTAGGACTTCTTGCCGAACGTGTCGTTCGCGATGTCCAGCCACGCGCAAGCGTCGCCGATCTCGCCGTACTCGAAGTTATACCAGCCCAAGCCCGGATTCGGGTCGGTGATCGACTCGCCGTACTCGTGGCCTTCGACGATGGTCACGCCCTCGTCGATGGCGCTTTCATCCTTCGGAGCCTGCATGTAGTTGGCACCGCAGGCTGCGCCGGCATCCGGCATGTAGGGAAGGTTCGTATACGAAACGAGGTTGGAACCCTGCTGCACGCTGCTGTGATACGCGCAGAACTGCGTGCCGAAACCTTCCGAGCTGTGGCCGTGGGGCGTTGCCACGACGTACGAGGCGTTGACGTCGTAGCCGAACTTCGCTACGCCGTTAAGGGACTCTTGAGCGACCTGAGCGTCGGTCGGACTCTCCGGGACGGGATTCGTATTGTCAAACCAAGCGCCGCCGAACTGTTTCTTGGGATTCGTGATGTAATTCGTCTTACTACCTACGATGTCGTAGTATTGGACGTAGTCGTTGTTGTGGGGACTTGCACCCTCGACCTTGGCGTACGCTTCGAGGAGCTTGGCAACCTTGTCGGGATCGCCGTACTTCTTGTAACCCCAGAAAATGAAGTACACTTTGGGATTCAGGAGCACGGGGCCGTTGAAATAGGTGAACAGAATGCCGCTGACGTTAGGAACGACGTTATGGGCCGCATAACGGGTCCCCATATAGTGTGCAACGCGTGTCGCGCCGACTTGAGCCGCCGTCGAACCGGTCGTGGGCGCCATACTGCTGTTTGCAGAGCAGCCCACTATTGCGAGCGTTGCCGCACATCCTAAAATGCCGACAAGCCGCGAGTGCCTATACATACGCAATCAACCTCTTAATAAGGGAGTAGCTCGGAGTAGCTAGCAGGTAAAGAATGGGCCTTCAGCGCGAGGTTTCACCTCCCCTGCGACTCCCAGAAGGCTTTAAGAAAAGGCAGAGTAAGCGCGCGGCAGCATGCTGGTTGGGGCTACTACGGATTAATATGCCTGGATGCAAGATTGCGTAGCGTTGCTGTACAGCGATCCCGTTGTGTAGGACTTCTTGCCGAACGGATCGTTCTGGATCCCCTTCCACGTGCATTCGGTAATCTCGCCGTACTCGACGTTGTACCAGGCGGTGCCGGGATCCGCGTCGGTGATCGACGCGCCGTACAAGCCTCCTCCGATGATGGTTACGCCCTCGTCCTTACCGCTTTCATCCTTTGGAGGCGCTATATAGTCCGCGCCGCACTCCGCCCCGGCTTCGGGCACATATGGAAGGTACGTGTACGCAACCAGGTTTGCGCTGTCATAGACGCTGCTGTGGTAGCCGCAGTTCGTCGTGCCGAAGCCCTGGCTGTTGCGGCCGTGGGGGGTCGCCACGATGTACGAGCCGTTCGCGTCGTAGCCGAAGTGCGATACGCCGTGAAGGGACTCGTCGGCGATCTGCGCGTCGGTCGGTTCTGGGGGCTCGGGATTCCTGTTGTCAAACCAGACGCCGCCAAGCTGTCCCTTGAAGTTTGTGATGTAGTTCGTCTTGCTGCCAACGACGTCGTAATACTGGGTGTAAATGTTGTCGTGGCCGCTTCCACCCACCGACTTGAAGTACGCTTCGAGCAACGGCGCGACTTTGTCGGGATCGCCGTACTTCTTGTAACCCCAGAAGATGAGATAAACTTTTGGTTTGAGGAGCACGGGGCCCTTGAAGTACGTGAGAGGGCCGGTGCCGCTGCTGCCGTCGGGAACGACCGTGCGGGCGGCATAGCGCGTCGGCAGGTAACGCAGAACGTGCACCGTCCCGACTCGAGCGGGCGTCGTCGAGCCGGTCGCGGGCGCGATGCTGCCATTCGCGCCGCAGCCCGCAAACGCAAGGGCTGCCGCGCATCCTAAAATGCCGCGAAGCCGCGGATAGCTAAGCGTTCGCAATCTCATGCCGCACCTCTCAGGCCGAAGTCGTTCCTTAATCTCCGCGTTGCCAGACCCGCTTACCTGCTTCGAGCTACTCGTCCGGAATCGGATCTGGCTGCGGAAACGGGCCCGGCCCGGGTTGGCCCTCGCCGCCGTTGACCAGAGCCCCGCCGAGGTCGACGTCGTGCGCGGTTACGTCCACGTCGACGCCCTTGCCGCGGGCCGAGAGCGTCGTGGAGATCTGACCGCCCCGGGCGTTTTGCGCGGTGACGCGCAACGCACCGTCCTGCTCGCATTTCACCGACTCACCGTCGCCCATTTCGAGCGTTTGGCCGCGAGCGATGGAGAGCGGCTGCCCGTAGGTCGTGATCGACGGTTCTCCGTTATCGTTCATCGTGATCGTCGTCGCCCCGTTGTTTAACGCGACCGTCGCCGATTGGTTCCACGTGACCCCTTTACCGTTCGGCGGTGTGACTTGCGTCGAGACGCGATATCCACCTGAAAACGAGCGGGAGTTGAGGAGGTCAGGCTGAGAGGCCATATTATTCCATTTTGCTCCGTTGAACGACAAGTGAGGGTCGCCGTCGCTGGAGCCGGTGGCGTTTTGAAAAAAGTGCTCGCCGTTGCGCGGCAGGCAGCTGCCGTTGCCGCCGTAACCCATCATCGACTGCATCATCGTCATCAACTGCTGCAGCATCCCCATCAGCGATCCGAAGAGCCCCTGCAGGGACGTGTTGTTATAGGATGCCTCACCGTAAGGAGAGGCGGCGGCCCCATCGTTGAGCCACGGGGGAACGAAGCGGGAAATGTTATCGCCTGCGGCCGGCGCAGCCGCTCCCTCGAAAAACGGTCCCTCTTGCGCGTTTCCGGCCAGAGACGAGAGCGAGTTGGAGCCCAGCGAGCCTTCGAGCGGTTGAACGTACATAGACACCTCCGTCGTAAAGTGCCATTCGTTCACGACCGGAGTGGGGCGCGACAAGAGGCGCGCATCGGGGCGGCAAGAAACGAGTGCACCTCATGAGCGAAACGCAACGAACGACGATTGCCCGCCTCGAAGAGCGCCTCGAGTCGCTCAAGGAGCGCCTTTGACGACGCCGCTAGTCGCCGCCGCCTAGCCGAGCTCGACGAGCGTTCGCGCTCGAACGATTTCTGGAACGATTCCGACTCGGCGCAGCGGGTGATGAAGGAGCTCTCCGAGTTGCGCGACCGCGCGGCCTCGCTCGACGGGATAGCCGCGGCGCTGCGTGACGCTCGCGAGATGCTCGCGCTTTTTGAGGGCGATCCGGCTGCCGAGGCCGAGGCCGATCGCGGCATCGCCGCGGCCGAAGCCGCGGTGAACGATTTCGAGATGGCGGCGAGCTTTAGCGGCGAGTTCGACTCGCACAACGCTATCGTGAGCATCTTTGCCGGCGCAGGCGGCGTCGACGCGGCGGACTGGGCGCAGATGCTCATGCGCATGTACTTGCGCTGGGCGGAATCCAAGGGTTTCTCCACCCAGATCGCCGACGAATCGCCTGCCGAAGAGGCCGGTCTGAAGTCGGTGACGTTTTTCGTGCGCGGGCGAAATGCGTACGGCATGCTGGAAAGCGAGCGCGGCGTGCACCGGCTCGTCCGCCTCTCGCCGTTCGATGCGGCGCATCGTCGTCACACGTCGTTTGCAGCGGTGGACGTCATCCCCGAGGTGGAAGCCGGCGAGAGCGATGTGGAGATAAAGCCCGACGAGTTGCGCGTCGAGACGTTCAAATCGGGCGGAGCGGGCGGCCAGTATGTGAACAAGACCGAATCCGCCGTGCGCATCGTGCACCTGCCGAGCGGGATTATCGTGGCGTCGCAGCAAGAGCGTTCGCAAGCCCAAAATCGCGAGGTTGCGTTGACGATTCTTCGCGCGAAGCTCGCCGTGCTGGCGGCGCAAGAGCGCAATCGCCGGCTCGACGACTTGCGCGGCGAGCGCCAGGCCAACGAGTGGGGCTCCCAAATTCGCTCGTACGTTCTGCAGCCGTATCAGCTGGTGAAGGATCACCGCACCGGCGTGGAGACCGGCAATGTGGCCGCCGTGCTCGACGGCAACGTCGATCTCTTCGTTTGGCCGTATCTGCAACAGCGCAACGCGGTGCGGCCCGGCTAACTCGTGCGCGATCGCTTCCTTTGGATTGGATGCCTCGCGTACGCGGCGCTGTTCACGGGGTTAGGCGCGCTCAAATACGACGTGCATCGCAATTTGGTCGATTTTGGAATCTTCGCGCAGACGGCCGCGAGCGCGTTCGGCTGCTTTTGCAATCCGATCGAAGGCAGCCACTGGGCCTTTCACTTTTCGCCGATCCTCTACCTCGTCGGAGCGGCGGTAGCGGCATTCCACTCACCGCTGACGCTGGTTGTGCTGCAGGCAATCGCGGGCGCTGCTGTGGCGCCGCCGATCTATGCGCTTGTGCTGCGCTCGAGCGGCGACGTGGGGATCGCACGGCTTGGCGCATTGACGGTCTGGCTCTACCCGCCGCTGGCCGGTTTGGTCTTCGGCGATTTCCACGAGAACGGCTTCGCGCCGGCCGCAGTCGCATGGACGCTGTACGCGTTCGATGCCGGCTCGATGGCCGGAACGCTCGCCGGCTCTGCGATCGTGCTGGCCATAAAGGAAGATCAAGCGATCTTTCTTGCGATCGCCGGCGCACTTGGAGCGTGGTGGTTTCGGGGGACGCCGCGAGGTCGAGTGGCCGCGGGAATCGCTCTTGCGAGCGTGCTGGTTTGTGTGACGTACTTCGCGCTGATCGCGCCGCACGCCGGATGGCAGCCCGGTCGATTCTACGCGTGGACCGGCGGTGATGCGCGAAGCCTGATAAGCGGCGTACCGCCGAGGCTCGGCTCCCTTTTGCTTGCGTTTGGGCCGCTGCTCTTTATCCCGTTACTCTCTCCCGCCATCGCGCTTGTGATCGCCCCGCTGGCAGAAGTGCTGCTTTCGCGCATGCCGACCACCTTTACGATGGGCACGCATTACGCCGGAGCCTGGATCGGCTACGTGCTCGTCGCCTTTGCGTTTGCGCTGCGGCGCATTCCGCGCGAACGCCTGCGTGCTCTACTTTGGGCGTGCATCGCGCTCTCTGCCGTCGAGTTCCTGGTCGCCGATCCGCTGCATCCAGGCTTAAACTTGCGCAGAGTGCAAACGCGCGACGTCGCGCTCGACCGCTTTTTGCACACGCTGCCAGCGGGTGCGGGAATCGCGACCCAAGAGGAAGCCTACACGCATCTCGCGTTGAGCGATCCGAACGCGCGTCTCTTGCCGGAGTCTCCTAGTGTGCCGGCGAGCGCGTGTTTCGTATTACTCGACNNTACGTGCTGGTTGGGCGCAGCGGCGGCATTCTTTTGTATCGTCGGGCCGACCGCTGCACTTAGGTCGAGCGAAGAAGCGCGAGCGCATCGGCGGCGCGCGCCGGCCAGCCTTCGTCGGCGCGTACGATGCGATGCGCAGTTGCCCAGGGAGCCCAGCGCGTGACCCACGCGTCGTAGAGACGCATCGGAGGAAAGACCGCGACGACGGGCGCGCCGGTCATCCCCGCGACGTGCACCGCTCCCGAATCGGGAGCAACGAGTGCAACGGAGGCGGCGATTGCCGCTTTCCAGGATGGAAGGTCGTCGAAATAGCTAATGGCGATTCCCGTCGCGCGTTCCACCGATTGTGCGTATCCGGATTCGCGGCGCGACGACAAGAGATGAAGCTCGCTGCTTGCCGCGAGACGGCGCACCAAATCCACGACGGATTCCAACGGGATGCCGAGCCGCTCCCACTTGTCGGTGATCTGAACGGCAACGCGATCGTCGGGCGCCGGTTCGGATTCGAGCACCAGCGGACGAAGTTGCGCGAGATCCCGAGTTGGCTCTTCGTCGCCGGCAAGCGGTTCGATCAGCCCAAAGAGCGTTGCGCACTCGTGCTCCGAGCGCACGGTCAGCCTGGCGCTGCGGTAAACGCTCTTCGTAAGAATCCGGCGCGACCACAGCGCTTTGAGCGGTTTGGTCCACAGGTCTTCGAAGCCGATGCGCGTTGGAGCACCAACCGCGGCTGCCAGCCGGTAACCACCCTCATCTTCCGTGGCGACGAGCACGTGCGTATACCGGCGCTCGCGGAGGTCGCGGCCGAGCCGTTCGATTGCATTGCGGTTCGATCGAGCGCCGTCGCGAAGCTCAAAGTCCGCCACGATGACGTCGCGGACCGCATGCGCAGCGAACGCGCTCGCGTTGGATTGGCGCAGGACGACGTCGACGGGGATCGCGTGGCGTCGTAACGCCGCAAGGGAAGGCGTCAAGGCCAAAGCATCGCCGATCGCATCCAGGCGGATGATCAGGACCGACGGTGAAACCTTCGGCATGCCGCTCTCTTCGGATTGCCGGAACCTTGTAACCTTCGAGGAGCTTGTGGGCTTTCGAGCGGTGCGCAGTTTTGGTTACATTTCGGGAAGCGCTTCGCGCACTCGCAACCGGCTGCGCTCGACTTTTCGCAGCCTCGGCATGCTGATCGGTTTGGCCGGGAGCGAGCTTTTGAGCGATGCGGAGCAGTTACGCGCCGAAGCGCTCGAGGCGCTGCGCCGGCGAGCGAACTCGCTAGGAGCCGACGCCGTGATCGGTCTGCAGTTCTACGTAACGGAAGGCGGCGACGGTTCGTGCCAGGTCGTCGCTTCCGGCAAAGCCGTATCGCTCGATAAGGTGGACCCCGCCTAAATGGACGCAAGCGAGCTCGAGCGCCGCCGGGACCTGCTGATGCGAGCGGCGATTGCGGCCGGCGAATGCCGCAGATGCGCGATCGGCTACGAACGCCGCAACAACGTTTACGGCGAGGGCGATCCGTGCGCACGTGTGATGGTGGTCGGCGAGGGTCCGGGCGAAACCGAAGACGAGCTCGGGCGCCCTTTTGTCGGTCGAGCCGGACAACTGCTCGATCGGATGCTCGCCGCGATCGCGCTGCCGCGCGCCGACGTGTACATTTGCAACACGGTGAAATGCCGCCCGACGGCGCCGGGCCTCAGCGGTCCGCGCAACCGCGCGCCCGAGCCGCACGAGATGGAGAACTGCCGGCCCTTTCTCGAAGAACAGATCGAGATCGTAGCGCCCGAGGTTATCTTGGCGCTCGGCGCGCCGGCGGCGAAGTCGTTTCTCGGACGTGATTTCCAGATCACGAAGATGCGCGGCCGCTGGTACGTCGGTCCGCGAGAGACGCCGTTGATGGTGACCTTCCATCCGGCCTACATCTTGCGCCAAACCGGCGGCGAAATCGAAGCCGTCAAACGCATGGTCTGGGCCGATCTCAAAGCCATCCGCACAAAACTCGATGAGCCATCTGTCATCCTGAGCCCTTCGACTTCGCTCAGGACAGGCTCCGTCGAAGGACTGAACGCAATCGAAGCCCTGAGCGCAGTCGAAGGGCCACAAGAGGAAATCCTTCAAGCGGGTCTCTTCGAGTGAACCGCGACGCGTTAGAGATCTGGCTGCGCGACGTCGTAACGCGCGCCGGCTTTGCCGGCGTCGAGGCCTTCGCCGCGCACTACAACCTCAAGCCGTACCGGTTGCGCCAGCTCTATCGTGCGGCCACCAAAGAGCTGCTCGGNNCCGTCGTGCTGCAGCGATCGCAGGATTCGCAGACGACCAAGGCCCTCTTTCACTTGCACGACGGCAAAGAAGTCGAGGCCGTGCTGATGGAGCATTACGGCGATCGCACGACGCTCTGCCTCTCGTCGCAGGCAGGCTGCGCGTTTGCCTGCGCGTTTTGTTCGACCGGACAGGCGGGGTTCAATCGGAACCTGACGGCGGGCGAAATCTTCGATCAAGCCTGGTTCTTCGCGCGCGAGCTCAAAGCGCGCGACAAACGCATTACCAACATCGTCTTCATGGGAATGGGGGAGCCTTTTCACAACTACGAGGCCGTGATGGAGGCCGTCGCGCTCCTCAACGATCCGCATGGTTTTGGGTTAGGTCACCGCCACATCACGATCTCGACCGTCGGCCTCGTTGACAAGATCGACGCCTTCGGCGGCGAGCAGTGCCAAGTCAACCTCGCGATCTCGCTGCACGCGCCCAACGACGAGCTGCGGTCGTCGTTCATGCCCGTCAATCGCCGCTTCCCGCTTGCGGAACTGATGGCGGCCTGCGAACGGTACGTCGAAAAGACGCGCCGCAAAGTCTTCTTCGAGTACGTGATGCTGGCGGGAGTGAACGATAGCCCCGAGTCGGCGCGCGAGCTTGCTGCGTTGATGCGCGGCCACCTCTACCACGTCAATCTAATTCCCTACAACTCAACGCCGGACGCGCCGTATCAAGCGTCACCGGACGCGAAGATTTGGCAGTTCGCAAAGATTCTCGACGACGCCGGTGTTCCGGTTACGGTGCGCCAGAACATGGGCCGCGACATCGCCGCCGCCTGCGGTCAGCTGCGAGCAGAGACACAGCCGAAAGCGCACGCAGTGTCAGGCTGAGGACTCTTGTCATACTGAGCCCTTCGACGGCGCTCAGGACAGGCTCCGTCGAAGGACGAACAAGGCGCCGCATTACTGCGGCGCCTCGCGCGTTTCGATGTGTCTTGCCGGCCCGATACAAACCGACGTTATCACATTTCCACTGCGTTCGGCAAGGGCGCTAACCCATCGCTGGCTGGAGCGCCCGGGAATCGAACCCGGCACTGCGCGGTGTATCGGACCGGTCGAGACCATCGAAACGCCCCAGCCACGTTCAATCCCGCGGTTTGGCGGTGTTGACAAGAACGAATAAGCGNNCCGTTGGAATCGCCGGGTCATTCGGCTAAACGAAGATCCCGGTCCGAGTCTCGTTCTAGAGTCTTAGCGAGTTCTTTTGCTTTTGAGAGCACGAACGAGCTAAACGCTCGCGGCGTTACTTCGGATATTGTTAGCAGACGGTCGTTGAACATTTGTCTCGTGAAGCTGTTTAGCTTGCAGGAGACGAAGTCGCTCCCCTCGCGCTGGAATCCGAAGGCAAACCTTGGATACTCCACGCCGAAGAAAACGAAACCATCCGTTACCGCGAATCCGCCCGCATACTGATTATCGAAAACGAACGTAACCTCTCCGAAGGCGGGATGCTCCACAACGAGCGTCGCTGAAGAGGCACGCGGCTTCACAACGCGACTATGGTATTAGGCAGCCGCTTGTTCTGATTCAGGCTCCTCGGTCTGTACGACGCGAACCGGAAACACAAAGGCGATGGCTAGGTCGCCCACCTGAATCCAACCCGTCTGTTGCCCAAAGACTCCGCCCACTTCCGCCTCCTCAACTTTCGAGGACCCCCGGCGACCACTGCTAGAGGAGGGCGCCGGGAGCCGCAGCAGTTCGGGTTCAATAAAGGTGACCAAAGTCATTTTTTATCCCTAATAAAAAAAAAGAAACGAACGAGCGTTCGTTCCTGGGGCGATCCTCTCTCCGCGAGGACGAAAAGAGGAACAGGCTTTGGCCTGTCCCCCTCTTAGCAGCTGGTGAAGACCCGAGATTCGACTCCCCCATGCGACGGGGGAGAGGGTCGCGTTTCTTGGCCCGTGACCCCCTCCGTGGCAGCAGTTCGATGCCAGAAAAAATAACCCTAGTCACTTTTTCTGATTCCGCGGCCGACCATGGCCGGGAGTGCGGTTTAAGCATTATGGCTACGTGGCGCGACGTGCGGCGGATCGCACTCAAGTTGCCCGGCACGAGCGAAGAAGTTCGCTCGAGCGGCAAGTCGGCGTGGATCGTCAATAAGAAGTTTTTCGCGTGGGAGCGGCCGTTGCTGCGCGCGGATCTCGCGGCGCTAGGCGACCGCGCACCGAAAGGACCGATCCTAGGCGTGCGTACGCCCGATCTCGAGATGAAAGACGTCTTACTGAGCAGCGATCCGACGGTTTTTTTCACTACGCCACATTTCGATGGCTACCCCGCGGTGCTGATACGACTCGGTAAGATTTCGACTAGTCAACTCAAAGATGTGATCGTCGAGGCGTGGCTCGCGCGCGCGCAGAAACGCGCCGTCGCTGCTTATCTCCGGAAATGCCTACAAACTTGCGCTGACAACCGCCGCGTACGGAGTTGAGAACTTGGCCAGTTTCCTCGTCGAGTTCCCGCCGGACGGGTAATCGAAAAAGTCCACGGAACCAAGCCCGGACTGATCGCGTATGACAGGGTCGATCAGTTTGCGAGCTCCCTGACCAAAGTTGCTCAGCTCGATATAGAACTGGTGTATCGTCGTGCTGCGGCCGAGCTGAGTTGAACCAACCTCGGTACCGGCGCTGCCGCTGATGTCGAACCGATATACTACAGCGGCGCCGCTGTCGCCGATGGCGACGTGCTTTCCGTCCCATTGGACGCCGCCGGGAGCCCTGAACGATTCGTTGAGCGTGATCTCCCGCAGTTTGTGCCCCCCGCCGGAAGCTCGGCGAACTCAGTAGACGAACGGCTCGCACCATCTACGAAGAGGTTGCTCTTATCATCGTAGGCGCAGAAGCTGAACGCCGAGAATTGGTTGTCGGAGTAGAGTTTTGGTTTTCCACGACCCTGCTTAAAGACTGCGATTCCTTCGGAATTGGGGGCGCCGTATTGGGAAGTCGTGACCGCGAGGTTTCCCGTGTTTGGATCGACGGCACAACTGTTCGGTTCGCCGGCTGGATCGCGTAAAGCGGCGATGGGGGTGGTACCGCCATGAGCGTACTCAAAGATTTCATGCAAGCCGCTAACAGGCCCGTTTGCATCCGTGATGTAGATATTCTGGGCTTTGTCGACGCACTCGCCCGCGGGATACAATGCGGCGTTTAAAAAGCCAACGAGTTTGAGTTGCGGCGGCCGAGCCGCAAGCCAGTAAACGAAGACGCCGTTACTACCTGGGCCATCCACGCCTGCCCCGTTGCGGATCGCGTTTGCCCCGGCAATGACTGGCCGCAGCCGGCCAGCAGGGCTCCCGCCGAAAAAAGGCACCAGCAGGCGCGAATCAAACTCGAGGGACTGTTCATGGTGGGTACTCCGTGCTATTAGTCGTCGCGGCCGTGTTGAGTTGCGCCAATCTCATCCTTGCTTTGCGCTGGCTCGACGTCGTCCTGCGCTCGCGAACGAAGCTCGACCGCGGTGAAGCAAAACTCGATCTGCCGAGCCTCTCCATCATCGTTCCCGCTCGCAACGAGGAGCGGAACATCGCCCGGTGCATAAACTCCCTGCTGGCAACACGCCATCCCGATTTTGAAGTAATCGTTGTCGACGACGGTTCGACCGACGCAACGCGCACGATCGTAGACGCACTCGCGCAGCGCGATCCGCGCCTGAAGGTCGTCGCTGGCTCGGAGCTTCCCGACGGCTGGGTCGGTAAACCGTGGGCGCTCACTCAGGGCGCGCGCATCGCTCGCGAAGCGTGGCTGCTCTTCACGGACGCCGATACCGAGCACGAGCCGCTTGCGGCACCCTGCGCCCTTACGTGCGCCCTGGAGAACGGCTACGCTGTGGTGAGCCTGCTGACCGATCAGCAAACGATCGGCCTCGCCGAACGCCTGCTCTTGCCGACGATTCTCTTCGTCATTATGCTCGGCGTCGGACCTACGGACGACGTCAACGACCCGCGCGAGCCTGATGTGGCGATCTTCAACGGACAGTACATTCTGGTCTCACGGGTTGCGTACGACGCGATCGGCGGGCACGAAGCCGTTCGCGGCGAGATTGCCGAGGATCTCGAGCTCGCGCGCCGCTTCAAGCGCGACGGCCGGTTTCGAATCTTTCTCGCCGGCGCCGATGGGCTCGTCAGAACCCGCATGTACCGATCCTTCACTGAGATCTGGCAAGGGTTCGTCAAGAACTTCGCGATCGGCGCTCGCGGCCAGCCGCTGCGCGCCATCGCCGGAACGGCGCTTCTGGCTTGCGTCTCTCCGATCGCGCCGTTGGTCGCGCTGGTCTGTTTGATCGAGCGCCAATGGCTCGCGGCAGCCCTTCTCGTGCTCAGCGGTGCGGCAGTCGCCGCAGTCGCCGAAGTGGGGATGCGCCGCGCTCGGTTCGCTCCCGGCTCCGGCATTGCCGTGCCGTTGGGGCTGGTAGTCACGTTGGCCATCTTTGCGACGTCGCTCTATCGAACGTTGCTCGGAGGAGGCGTCGAGTGGCGCGGGCGCCGCTACGGCGGGGGTTTGCGCCGCGTGCGATAAACAAAGCGACCCAATGGAAAGTGGAGCATCGGCTCGTCGCGTGACGATGGAAGAGATCACCGCGCTGGCCAAGCGCCGCGGTTTCATCTTTCAATCCAGCGAGATTTACGGCGGAATCAACGGCTTGTGGGATTACGGTCCGCTCGGTGCCGTGCTCAAGCAAAACGTCAAGCGCGCCTGGTGGCGCGACACCGTCGAGCTGCGCGATGACGTCGTCGCCTTCGACTCGTCGATCATCATGCATCCTCTGGTGTGGAAGGCGTCGGGCCACCTGGACGCCTTTCACGACGTGATGATCGACTGCAAGGTCTGCAAGCATCGCTTTCGCGCCGACCATCTCAAGGATCGGTCGCAGTGCCCGGACTGCGGCAGCAAAGACTCCTTTACCGAGCCGCGCAACTTCAATTTAATGATGCGCACGTCGATCGGCCCGATGGAAGACACCTCGTCGGTGGCCTACCTGCGGCCGGAGACCGCGCAAGGCATCTTCGTCAACTTCAAAAATATCTACCAAAGTGCGCGCAAGCGCCCGCCGTTTGGCGTGGCGCAGATCGGAAAATCGTTCCGCAACGAGATCACGCCCGGCAACTTCACCTTTCGGGTTCGCGAGTTCGAACAGGCGGAGCTGGAGTATTTCGTTCCCGACGACGGTGCCGACATGGAAACCTTTCGAGCGTGGGTCGAGCGCCGCAAGAACTGGTATGCGAGCTACGGCATCGCATCGGAGCGGCTGCGCTTCTACGAGCTGACCGATTCGGAGCGCCCGCATTATGCCAAGGCCGGCATCGACGTCGAGTATCTCTTTCCGTGGGGCTGGGGAGAGCTCGAATCGATCGCGCACCGCGGCACCTACGACCTCGACGCGCACATGGCGCTCTCGGGTAAGGACCTGCGTTTCTTCGACGAAGCGGCCAAGGCGCACTACACGCCGCTGCTGATCGAGAGTTCGGCCGGAATGGACCGCACCGCCCTTACCTTTCTGATCGATGCCTACGAACGGGAACGCAGCGTGGATCCCAACGGGAAGGAGACGGAGCGCACGGTTCTGCGATTCCATCCCTTCATCGCTCCCGTGCAGGTCGCGATCTTTTCGCTGGCGCGCAACAAGCCCGAGCTGGTCGAGCGCGCGACGAGCATCGAGGCGGCGCTGCGCCCGGAGTTTCGGACGCAGTATGACGAGGGAAACATCGGGCAGCTCTACCGTCGCCAGGACGAGATCGGGACGCCGTTCTGCGTTACCGTGGACTACGAGACGATGGACGACGGCAGCGTAACCTTGCGCTCGCGCGATTCGATGCAGCAGGAGCGCGTGCCGGGTGACCAACTCAACGAGTTGCTTCGGGAACGCTTGCGGTGACGAAGTACGTTTACTTCTTCGACGAGGCTCGAACGCTCGCGTCGGACTCCGATCCCAATGCCGCACGCAATCTGCTCGGCGGCAAGGGCGCCGGCCTGGCAGAGATGACGGCCGCGGGCCTGCCCGTCCCTTCGGGATTTACGATCACGACGCAAGCCTGTCTGCGCTTCTACGACGCCGGCGGCAAGTTCCCCGACGGCTTGCAAGCGCAGGTCGACGTCGCGATGCGCGAGCTCCAGAAGCGCACCGGTAAGCAGTTCGGCATCGCCGGAAATCCGCTGCTGGTCTCGGTCCGCAGCGGCGCGCGCGTATCGATGCCCGGCATGATGGATACGATNNTTCATCATGATGTTTTCAAACGTCGTTCTCGGCATCGCTAAGGATCGGTTCGAAGAGCTGATCGACGCGACTCGGACCTCGCTGGGCGTCCGGACCGATGCCGAAATCGACGCAGCTTCCTGGAAGGCCCTGACCGATCGTTTTAAAGCCATCGTGCGGGAGCACGGCAAAGAGTTTCCGCAAGACGTTCACACGCAGTTGTACGCCGCTATCGAAGCCGTCTTCGAGTCCTGGCACTCCAAGCGGGCCGTCGACTACCGGCGCTACAACAAAATTCCCGACGATTGGGGCACCGCCGTGAACGTCATGGAGATGGTCTTCGGAAATATGGGCGACGACTCCGGAACCGGCGTAGCCTTTACGCGCGATCCGAACACCGGCGAGCGCGTGCTCTTCGGCGAGTATCTCACCAACGCGCAAGGCGAGGACGTCGTCGCGGGGATTCGGACTCCCGAAAAGATCTCGGACCTCAAGCGGATTGCGCCGAAGGTCTACACGCAGTTCGAAGAGATCGCCACCCGCCTCGAGCGGCATTATCGCGACGTTCAGGATCTCGAGTTTACCGTCGAACGCGGTAAGCTCTTCATGCTGCAGACTCGCAACGCAAAGCGCACGGCGGAAGCCGCCGTAAAAATCGCGCGCGATCTGGTCGAAGAAGGACTGATCGACAAGCGGCGCGCCGTTAGCATGGTCAACGCCCAATCGCTCGACCAGCTCTTCCACGCCCGCATCGATCCCAGCCAAAGCGTTGCCGTCGCCTGCAAAGGGCTCAACGCGGCGCCGGGAGCGGCGGCCGGCATGATCGTCTTCACCGCCGACGAGGCCGTCACGTGGAGGGAACAGGGCCGCAAGACGATCCTGGTGCGAACCGAGACGACGCCCGACGACGTTCACGGGATGATCGCGGCCGAAGGAGTGCTGACCCAAAAAGGCGGCGCGACGTCGCACGCGGCGGTCGTCGCGCGCGGCATGGGCAAACCGTGCGTCGCGGGTTGCGAAGCTATGCGAATCGACTTGCGCAACAAGCGCGCCACCTTCGGAGAGCGGGAGCTGCGCGAAGGCGACTGGGTGACGATCGACGGCACCACGGGCAACGTATTTATCGGCGAGCTGGGATTGATTGCGCCGCCATCGCAGTTGCCCGACTGGCTGGCGACGTTTCTTTCGTGGGCCGACGAGTTGCGGCGAATGCAGGTCTGGGCGAATGCCGATACGCCCGAAGACGCGGCGAAGGCGCGCGAGGTCGGCGCGCAGGGCATCGGTCTCTGCCGTACCGAGCATATGTTCATGCAGCCCGACCGCCTGCCGATCGTCCATGAAATGATCTTAGCAACGTCGGTCGACGAGCGCGCGAAAGCGCTTGAAAAGCTGCTGCCCTTTCAGCGTGACGATTTTTCCGGCATCCTGGAAGTAATGCAGGGGCTGCCGGTGACGATCCGGCTGCTCGATCCGCCATTGCATGAGTTTCTGCCCTCGCTTGAAGAGCTGCTCGTCGAAACGACCGAGCTGCGTCTCACCAAAGGCGTCGAATCGGCGGAATATCGCCAGAAGGAAGCGATGCTGCGCCGCGTCCAGCAGTTGCACGAACAGAACCCGATGCTCGGCCTGCGCGTCTGCCGCTTGGGAATCGTCTATCCCGAGATCTATGCGATGCAAGTGCGCGCCATCTTTGAAGCCGCGTGCGAGCTGCGGCGCCGCGGCGTGGACGCGCGGCCCGACGTCATGATCCCCGGCGTCGGCACGAAGGAAGAGATGCAGACGACGCGCGAGGCGGCCAAGCGCGTTGCCGACGAAATCATAAAGCAGCAGAACGTCGAAGTGCCGTATCGCATCGGCACGATGGTCGAGCTTCCCCGAGCCTGCATCGTCGCCGACGAGCTTGCCGTCGACGCCGAATTCTTCTCGTTCGGAACCAACGACCTCACGCAGACGACCTACGGGTACAGCCGCGACGATGCGGAGGCCTCTTTCATTCCAGTCTACCTCGATAAGCGAATCCTTAAAGAGGATCCGTTCCAAGTGCTCGACCGTCACGGCGTCGGCACGCTGATGCAGCAAGCCGTCACGCTGGGGCGCGGGGCACGTCCCGGTCTCAAGATCGGCATCTGCGGAGAACACGGCGGCGAACCGAGCAGTATCGCCTTCTGCGACAACTTGGGTTTGGATTACGTTTCCTGTTCGCCTTATCGCGTTCCGATCGCGCGCCTAGCCGCCGCGCAATCGGCCATCGGCGTTATCAAGTAGGGTGGCTGCGCAAATGCGGCGTGCCTCGCGCACGTCGTCTTCGCGCCCGGGGGATCGTCGCACGAAGAGTTTGCGCCAGTAGGCGGTCCCGCTCAGTTTGGCGATGACGTCGGAGGCCTCGCGCGCATCGACCGGACCGCTCGGGCCGTCGACCAGAACGGTCGAGGGCTGACCGATTCCCAAGGGCAGGCGGTGCAGCAGCTGCGACTGCGAGTCGGCCCAAACGTTGGCTTCGCCGAAGCGCTCGCGCAGGGCCGCCGAGCAGGCTTCGAAGGCGCGCAGATCGCGTTCGGCATTGAACTCGGCGGCCAACGCGTAGACGCGTACGCGGTTGCGCAACGCGTAGGCCGCTTCGCTGCCCGAATCGTCGAGTGAGTTCAGCACGCGGAAGTCGTCCCAGCGAAGAAACTCACCGATTTCGTCGAGCGCGCGCGGGTTCGGCCAGAGTTCGCGCAGCACGTCGTGCAGCACGTGTTCGAACATGCGGGTGGTGTGATGAAAATAGACCGACGCGAACATCATGTAGCGCGCCATCACGAACGACTCGAGCGCAACGACGCCGCGACGATCGATGCCGACCGTCTTGCGGCCGGCGTGGCTGACGATGCGCAACGATCCAAGGAGCTGCTCGGCGTCGTAGCGTCCCGTCGCGACGCCGGTGAAATAGGCGTCGCGCTGAAGGTAGTCCATGCGGTCGGCGTCCAGATTCGGACCGCTCACGAGCTCGCGCAGCTCGGGGTACCGCCCGGCGGAATCCGCCACGATCAGGGCGAGGACGTCGCCCGCGTCCACCTCGAGCGCGGCGATTCCCTCGGCGACGTCGGGCAACGCAAGCATGTCGGCCGTACGCCGCTCGTGACGAACTTCCAGAACCTCTTCGCACCCGTGGCTAAAGGGCCCGTGGCCGACGTCATGCAGCAGTAGCGCCGCGCGCACCAGGCGCCGTTGATACGCGACGTCCTTTTCGTCCCCGAAGAAATGGCGCCCGTGGCGCACCAGCTCGTCGAATGCGCGCGTCCCGATCGCGAGCGCGCCGAGCGCGTGCGTGAAGCGGGAGTGTTCCGCCGACGGAAACGCGAGGTACGCCAGGCCCAGCTGCCGCAAACGGCGCAGACGCTGCATTGCCGGAAGGTCGAGGAGCCGCGCTTCCGCTGTGGATAACTCGATGAAGTGATGAACCGGGTCAAAGATGCGCTTCATGCCACGCGCGACGGAATACGCGGGCAAACCGAAGAACTCCCTTCGTGGGAAACCGGTGACATTGAGATACGACCAGGGCGCTCTTAACGAAATTCGGGCGCGAATCGACATCGCGAGCTTCGTGGGACAGTACGTACCGCTTCGAAAGCGGGGCAACGACTTGGTGGGTCTCTGCCCGTTTCACGCTGAAAAGACGCCCTCGTTTCACGTGCATCCCGACCGTGGATTCTTCAAATGCTTCGGCTGCGGCGTGGGCGGCGACGTCATCACCTTCGTCCAAAAGTTGGAGAACGCCGGTTTCGGCGATGCCGTTCGGATGCTGGCAGCCAAAGCCGGCGTGGAGCTGGAGCCCGAGAATCCTCGCGCCCAGCGGGTGCGCAGCGAGCGCGAAGCGATCTTCGAAGCCAACCGCATCGCGGCCGCCTATTTCGCGCGGATGTTGGCCGGCGAGCGAGGCGAGGCGGCCCGAGCCTACTGCGCCAAACGTGGCTTCACCGCCGCGACGATCGAGCGATTCGTCCTCGGATACGCACCGGACTCGTGGAGCGGCCTGGTGGCCGAGCTCGAGCGCAACGGTGTGGATTTGGGGTTGGCCGCCAAGGCCGGCTTGCTCAAGAGCGGCCAACGCGGCTATTACGACTTCTACCGCGATCGCCTCATGGTGCCGACGTATGCAACCACCGGCGAAGTCCTGGCCTTCGGCGGCCGCGCGATCGGCGACGGCGAGCCGAAGTACCTCAACACGTCGACGACGCCGGTGTACACCAAAGGCCATCATCTCTTCGCGCTCAATCTCGCACGCCGCGCGGCGCAGAGCGATCGTACGCTGATCGTCGTCGAGGGCTACCTCGATTGCATCGCCTTGCATCAAGCCGGGATCGAAAACACCGTCGCCGCGCTCGGAACGTCGTTCACCGCCGAGCAAGGGGCCGAGCTTCGCAAGTACGCCGACTACATCTATCTTTGCTTCGACGGCGATGCAGCCGGCAGCGGCGCCGCAACCAAAGCGATCGATATTGCGTCTAACGCGATTGAGAGCACCGGTTCCCCGGTGCGCATCGTGCTTCTCCCTTCCGGAGACGACCCCGATAGTTTCATTCGTGCTCACGGCGCCACCGAGTTTCGCCGCTTGCTCGACGCCGCTAAGCCGGCAATCGAATTCAAGATAGATGCGGAAATCGAGCAACTGCGCGCTGGGTTCGATTCACCGGCGCGCATTATGCCCAAGGCCGCCGGGCTGATTCGAAGGTTAGCGCCGCGTGAGGAATGGGACCGTTGGGTCGTCTACGTCGCAAGCCGTCTGCAGGTAAACGTGGACGATCTTCGGAATAGCCGATTCCTCGCTGATAGCTCGAACTTCGCGCCGCGCGTGCGAAATGGGTTGCCCGAAAGCCGCCACGTCAGCACTGCATTGGAGCCGCTCTCTTTCGAACGGGAAGTCGTGAGCATACTGCTCGAGGAGCCGTTGCTGGCGGGGGAGTATGGGGAGCGCATCGGTGCATCACGTTTCCGCAACGAGGTGTATCGCCGGGTTTACGAGCGGATCGTGGGCGCGGCCGGTACGCTTCGCACTACGGCAGACGTCTTCGGCCTCTTTGCCGAGGACCAGGAGATTCTCGACGTGGTCGTCGAGCTGGGACGGCGGGACCGAAGCTCCGCCGTACGGTACGGCGACACCGAAGAGCGGCGCGCGCACCTCGAACGGGTGGTCGAGCGGCTGCGGCTCGACAACGAACGAGAGCGGTACCGAGAGTTATCGCATCTCATCGACGAGCGGCTCGCCGGCGGCGAGCAGGTTTCGGAGGAGCTGCGCGGAGAGTTCGAAACGCTTGTCGCTAAGTTGAAGCGCTAAGGGCCAAAAGGAAACAAAACAAACCGAGAGGAGGTGAACGAAAAGATAATGGCACGTAAAAAGAACGCACCGGTCGCGGACGCTGCTCCGCCGGCGACGCTGGATGAGCTCAAGAAAAAGCTCCTGGCTCGCGGCAAGCTTGCGGGATCGCTGACCTACGAAGAAATCAACACCGCTTTTGAGGTGCTCGAGGAGATCACTCCCGAGCAGCTCGACGAATTCTTTGAGGAGATTACGAGCGCCGGGATCGAGCTTGCCGACGAGCAAAAAGACGAAAAGCCCGAAGTCGAGCGCGGGGAAGAGGCCGAGCAGACGATTCCAGACGGGCTCTCGCTCGACGACCCCGTACGCATGTATCTCAAGGAGATCGGACGCGTTCCGCTGCTCTCGATGGAGCAGGAGAAGTCGCTGGCCATGCGCATCGAGGCCGGCGAGCTGGAAGGTAGCCGCAACGGCGCGGCCGATTCGAAGACCGTCGACGCTGGTGAAGAAGCGAAGCGTCAGCTGACCGAAGCCAATCTTCGGCTCGTCGTCTCGATCGCCAAGAAGTACGTCGGGCGCGGCATGCTCTTCTTAGATCTCATTCAAGAGGGCAATCTCGGCTTGATTCGGGCCGTCGAAAAGTTCGATTACCGCAAAGGCTATAAGTTCTCGACCTACGCGACCTGGTGGATTCGCCAAGCCATTACGCGCGCGCTCGCCGATCAGGCGCGGACGATCCGGATCCCGGTGCACATGGTCGAAACGATCAACCGCTTGATCAAGGTCTCCCGCCAGCTTTTGCAAGAGCTCGGACGCGAGCCCTCGGTCGAGGAGATCGCCGAATCGATGGGCCTTACTCCCGAAAAGGTGCGTGAGGTCATGAAGATTTCGCAAGAACCGATCTCGCTCGAAACCCCGATCGGCGAAGAAGAAGACTCGCACTTGGGCGACTTCATCGAAGATCAGGAGGCGGTCGCGCCGGCCGAGGCGGCATCCGTTATGCTGCTCAAGGAGAAGATGCAGGACGTGCTGCAGAATCTCACCGAGCGCGAGCGCAAGGTGCTCGTCTTACGATTCGGCCTGGAAGACGGCCACCAGCGCACGCTCGAGGAAGTCGGCCAAGAGTTCGGCGTCACGCGCGAGCGAATCCGGCAGATCGAAGCGAAGGCCTTGCGCAAGCTTCGTCACCCCTCGCGCGGCAAAGCGCTCAAGGACTACTGGACTAACGAATAACGCCGCCCTACGGTTTAAAAGAAATGGTATTGCTGAATTTGTTGACCGCGCTCGTCGCGGTAGCACTCCCGAATCCATCGCCGTCGGCTTCGCCCGCTGAGCGCGAGCTGCCGACGATCGTGACGGTGATCTCGTCGCCGTACTGCAACTCGCTGGCCGATCACTTCAACGGCGCGATGGCGCCGATGCTCGCCAACGACCGCGTACTTGAGGGCACGAGCGGCCAGCTCGATACGCTCAACACGCTCTTTCATCAGACGAACTACGCCCAACAGTACATGCACGTGCAAGATGCGATCGAGCGTCAGGAAACGACGCTCAACGACTCGCTTGCCGGAATTTCGCGCAACATAGCCATGCTGCACGACGGCGCGGCGCTAACAACCGACGCCCAGGCGAAAGCGCAGGTCACCAATGCCGTTTGGGACCTCCAGACCGCCTACGACCACCAGCGCCAACTAGCGATCGACCTGATGCATCTGTATCAAGCGATGCGCAACTACAATGTCAACTATGCCAACCCGCCGATGGGCGGTTTCAGCGAGCGCGAAATGATCGAGCCTCAGGCAATGCGCGACTCGAAAAACTGGCTGCACTTCGACGCCCAGCGCGCCCTGATCGCGCGATCCGAAGACCAAGCCGTCGACACCGCCTACTCAGCCGCCCAAACCTACTGCGTCCCCAAGAAGTAGTTAGTCGGGTTTCTCGGCGTTGGCGCTGGGGATTACGTCAGGATTCTTATCGGCGAAGGCGCCGCTGGGATTGGGCTTGATCCAGACGATGAGATCCCAAATCGAGGGGAAAAGAAAGACGCGCTTCACGTCGGCGACGTTTTTGGCTTTGCCCAGCTTGACGACCGTCTCGGCCGTAGGATTATCGACGTCGCCCCCCGCGGCCGCGAACTTCTTTACGCTGGTGGCGCCGTACACTTCAGTGCCGTTAGGGCCAACGAGAATGTAATGAACGTGCTCGCGAAACGAAGTCCAGCGGCGGTAACTGACGCCCCAAACTGAGGGTGGTTCCGGCGAGCTGCTCTGCAGCGCGGAAAAATCGGCACCGAGTAAGTTGCCGTGGACGTCGTACCAGAGCTGGCTGGGCTCCTTGGGATTCCCGCTCTGCCATTGCAGGTTGGCGTAGCTGATCGCGCCGTCTTCGTCTTCATTGCCGTACCGGAAGTAGCCGGCCTTTTCGGCTGCTGCGGGCGTTGAGAAGCGAGCCATCAGATCTTTTTGAATCATCGCAACGAAGGCCACTTCGGTGCCCTGCGGCACGGGCGAGAGCGATGGGACGGGTGACGGTGTCGCGGCAAAACCGGGGATCGTGGTTAGGGCGACGACTGCAAACGCAAAGAATAGTCGAGTCAACACGAGCGGAACCTCACTTTCTCCGGGCTCTTTTCCCGAAGTGAGGCCAAAAACATCGTGGTCTTACGGCGTTGGGGTAGGGGCCGCCGTCGAGGGCGGTGAGGGCGACGGCCATGGCGTGGGTGACGGCGTTTGCCGGACCTTCGGAATGGGGGCGTACGTTGGGAGCGGCGTCGCTAGCGGCGATAAGGGAAAGGTCGCATCGGGAACCTCGGATCCTTGCGGCAAGGGGCGCGGCGTGACGATCGCGATCGTTCCATTGGCTTGGGAAGTGATCGTCGCTTCGGTTCGTGCCGGAAGTTCGGAACCGGGACTCAGCACGAAATTCTTCCCGCGACGGAAGATCTGCCATAGGGTGTAGTACGGCACAAAGATGTCGCCTGCGGTGTCCTCAGCCTCGACCGTACTTTCGTGTCCTGCTGAATCGCGCGGCTCGAGACGTGCCACCGGAGCGCGCAACGGCAAAACGCGGCCATCGGGCAGCGTAAGCGCTTCGAAGAAAATGTCTACAAATCCGTACTTATCCTCGATGTCCGATCCCGAGACGGCCACGATGCGGATCTGGCCGGGCGTGCCGGCGGGCGCAACGGTCTTGCCGCTGACGACGATCGGGCTCTTGAGATGAACGCGCACAATTTGTCCGGCCCGCGATGAGTTCGACGCAATCGGATCGTCCAATATGAAGAGCAGCGTCGAGTCAAAAGGCAAGACGTTGACTGGGGGAGCCGTCGGACTCGGCGACGGTCTCGGCATGGGCTTTAGGGGCATTGGATAAGCCCCTACGCTTCCCGCGCCGATCGCGACGGCTGCAAACATGAAAAGGCTTAGGCGGATCCCAAGCCGGGATACCTTAGCTCGCGCGCTTCTGAGCTTTGGCTGCGCGCTTGCCCTCTTCGATGAGCTGCTTAACTTTTTGCCCACCCTTTTGTCCGATGCGTTCGTAGAAGTTGGGTCCATAGCGGTCTCGCGTGGCTTCGCCGCCCTTCTTGCCACCCTTCTTGCCGATCTGTTCGTAGAACTCGTGGCCGTGGGCAAGTTTCGTGGCTAGGCCGCCCTTGCGGCCGATTTGCTCGTAAAACGAGGCGCCGTACTTATTCTTGACGGTCTCGCCGCCTTTTTGGCCGGCCTCCCGGACGGACATGCCGCCGGCCCGGACTTTGGGTTCCTTATCTTTTTCTGCCATGACTATTGCTGTTCACCTGTCCGTCTGCCGCCAAGCAAGGGCGGCAAACTCTTTCTAACTACTACAACGTCATTTTGAGGAGAAAAGTTTGGTGCCTAGGTTGGGGACCGATGAGAGCGTGCAATTCGAGTAGCCCTAGGCAGGAAGCTCCTGCTCGGTTAAAAGAGCCTTTTCGTGTCGATCAGGATCGTGACCGGACCGTCGTTGACCAGCTCGACGGCCATCTGGGCTCCGAACTCCCCGTAGGCCACCGGAACCCCGAGCGACGCCACCGACCCGCCCACGACCTCGTAAAGGGTGCGTGCCAGCGCCGGCGGTGCCGCAGCGATGAATGAAGGGCGCCGGCCCCGCCGCACGTCGCCGTGCAAGGTGAACTGGGAGACCAGTAGGAGGGCTCCGCCCGTCTCTCGCAGGGAGCGGTTCATCAAACCGCCGGCATCGGGAAATATGCGCAGCTCGGCGATCTTTTCGGCCATCGACCGGGCGTCGCGTTCGTCGTCGTCACTTCCGACGCTGACCAGCGCTAAGAGGCCGGCGCCAACTTCCCCCACGATGCGATCGCCTACGCGCACGCCGGCGTGACTGACTCGTTGAACGACCGCGCGCACTTTGCGGCTCGCTAGCGTGAGAAGATGGAGGAGATTGCGAAGAGCGCGTTCTCGCGGCGTTCCAAGACGCGCCGGTAGAAATATCCCGCCCAATGCGTCCCGAACGGAACGTAAATCCGCAGCCGGTATCCTTCGGCGACTATTTGCCGCTGCACGCTGGGACGACAGCCGTAGAGCATCTGGAACTCGAAGCGGTCGCGCGGGATGCTCTCGACGGCGGCGAACTCCTTGACGGCGGCGATCAGACGGTGATCGTGCGTCGCGATGCCAGGGTAGTTTCCATGCAACAAGAGCCGGCGCGCCTCTTCCAGGTATTGCGCACGGATCTTCGGCATCGACTTGTAGGCGATCTCCGGGCTTTCGTTGTAGGCGCCCTTGACGAGCCGAACTCGAGCGCGAAGCGCGATCGCGTTTTCCACGTCGGCGGGCGTGCGCTTCAAGTAGGACTGCAGCACGGGCCCGACGTTGGGATGCGCCGCGAAGGCTTGCTGGAAAACGCGCAGCGTGGCCTCGACGACGGGAGAACCTTCCATATCGATGCGCACGAACGGATCGCGGTTGCGTTCGGCACGCTCCAGGATCGTAACGAGGTTGTCCAAGGCAAACTTTTCGTCGAAGAGCAGGCCCATTGCCGTTAGTTTGACGGAAACGTTCGAATCGACGCCGCTTTGCGCAATCGCGTCGAGAATCTCTTCGTAGGTCTCGCGCGTGCGGAGTGCCGCGTCGGCAACGTGGACGTCCTCACCCAGAAAGTCGAGCGTCGCCGACATCCCTTGGGCGTTGAGTGCCCGCACGGCCGCAATCGCATCGCCGATCTTGTCGCCGGCGACGAAACGCCGGGCGAGAAAATAGAAGTTCCGCTGGACCGTGTCTCTTATCATTCCGCCGTCAGACGCCAACCGCTACGAACTGAAACTTCGCCTCGACCATGCGGTCGTCGCGGGGATCGTAGAGGTGCACTTGCACGACAAGCGGTGCAAGGTTATGGCAGTTGACGGCAACGCTCGAGCTTAGAACTGGTCCCTGGACTTCTCCATTGACGACGACTGCCGCGCACCCCGTTGGGAAGACGCCCTTGTCAAAGGTGATTTTGTAGTAACCGGAGTTTTCGAGTTCGACGGCAAAACCGCGACCGCGTTCGACCGTTCCGTTTGCGTGTACGATGCCTCCTACCGGCGTCGAGGCAGCCGGCGCGAGATCGCGGAAGTAGCTTCCGGCTGAAGCGGGCCCCGCCAGCGCGACAGCTAAGGCGACGCCGGGAATAAGGAAACGATTCATGGTGGAGACCTTTCTAAGAGGCCGCAAGCGACGATGAAAATCCTCATGAGGATTGGCGGTGCGGTGCAGGCGCCCCTTGGCGGATATGCGGCCGACCTTCGAGCGAGTTGCTCTAAAGGTTTGGCGTGAGGCATCGGGGAACGGCGCGCTACCGATTTTTTAAGGAGACTAAGATGTTGCATCGTACCGCTTCGTTTGTTCGTCGTGCGGCGACGATTTCGATATTTGGCGCCCTCGCCGTTGGGTGCTCGAACTCTGGGGTGCCTACGGCTAGTCCAGCGAGTAATTCAGCGAGCGATTACCGCGCGCTCGCAAACGGTCATCGCGTGAGCACGCAACAACTGCAGGCGAAGACGGGCGGTTGGTTGTCCCCCGACGCCAAGAAGGGCAAGAACCTGATCTATTGGGGCGATTACAACGACAACACGATCACGATCTACTCGGGCAAAGGCGTCAACGGAAAAGAAGAGGGTCAGATCACCGCGGGCCTTTCGAACCCCGAGCGTCTCTTCGTCGACAAAAAGGGTAACGTGTACGCCACCAACATCGACAACGACACGATAACCGCGTACAAGCCGGGGAAGACCTCGCCGTTCCTGACCATCAGCACCGGGGTGGATTCGCCTACGGGTCTCACGGTGGACGCAGCGGGCACGGTCTACTGCGCCAACGTCGGTAACGACACGATTACGGTCTATCCGCGCGGGAAGACTTCTCCGTCGCTCACGATCTCATTGTCGTCCAGCCCCGAGAGCCTCGCAACGGATGCGAAAGATAATCTGTACGCCTCCGTGGGAGCCGCCGTATTAGAGTTCGCTCCGGGATCCAGCAACGGCGTCAACCTCGGCCTTCCTAGCTATCCGGGCGCGCTCGAAGTCGATCGCTCGGGCAACCTGATCGTGGTCTACGGAAGCGAGATCGAGTATTTTCCGGCAGGCCAGACGCAGCCGTCAAAAGAGATCGACGTAACGAGCGGTTCGCCGTTCGAGCTTTCGCTCAGCAGCAATGAGAAAGAGTTGTACGTCAGCGTCGACGTTGGAACGCCGTTCGTCATTCAAAGTATTGCCTATCCGAACGGCACGTCGCTAAGCAACAAGCTCTCGACAAACGGCGGCCAGTGGCCAGTCGCAGTGAGTCCCGACAACGCCTTAGGCACCTAGCCGCGCGACGGTGGCTCCGGCGGCGGAAGGACCGGCGGCGCAGGCGGTAACGGCGATGGCGGGTACGCGGCAGGCGGTGGAGGTGCGCAAAGCGGCGGCGGAGCGGCGGCTCCGGCGGCCCGGGAATCAGCGGCTGTTGCGCGTCCGGCAGCGGCGAATCAGGGGGTCTCGGCCAGGGAGGCTTTGGCCGTTTCAGCTGCCTTTGGAACGACGGCCGCGCGGGTGGTGGCGGCGGATACTACGGCGGCGGGGCCGCGCCGGCAGGCAACGGCCGGATTATAATCGCCTGGCGCTAGCGCCTCTGAACCCTAACGGTCTACGCCGCGGCGCAGAAGCCATGCGGTGGCGAGCACGACAGCGGCCAGAACGATGAAGCCGTAGCAGAGTGCCAGCGCTTCGCGAACGCCCGAAGCGGAAAGCGCGACGTACAGCGCGACCGGCAGCGATGTGGGATGAAAGGCAACGATGCTCGTCGCTCCGTATTCGCCGATCGCGCGAAGCCATGCGAACGCGATTCCGGCGCCAATGCTGCCCGACGCGGCCGGCAAGGCGATGCGAGAGAAGATGCGCCACTCGCTCGAACCCAACGTTCGGGCGGCATCGGCGTACATTGGATCGAGGGCGCTGAACGCAGCGGTTGCGGCAATGGCGACGAACGATCCGGAGACGAAGAACTCGGCAACGCCAACGCCCAACAACGAATCCGGCACCATCAATCCGTGCGCTGCCAGCCAGGATCCAATCGGCGAGTTCGTGCCCAGCGCGTAGATCAGCATCAGACCCGAGGCGACAGGCGGAAAGGCCAGTGGTAGAGCCAGCAAAAAGAGGGCCGCCGCGCGCAGACTCGGGGCCTTTCGCGCGAGATAGTATCCCGCGGGTATTCCCAAGAGCGTCGCGACCAGCGTGGCTCCCGCCGACGCGATAAGCGAAACGCGCAACGCGTCGCCTCCAATTTTGGCGAATATGGCAAACGCTTGGGTGGGCGGCATCGCCGTGATGACGGCGACCACCGGCGCAACGAGTGCAACCAGCAGCAGGAACGCCGCGAGGAAAAAGATCGGACCCGCGGACTGGCGCCTCATGCAGGAACCTTCACCGACGTAGCGCGCAAAGCGTGCCGATGAGCGCAGCACTGCTCAAGGTCCTCGTCATCGCGCTTGCCCTGGCGCTCGACGTCTTTGCCGTCGGCGTTGGGGCCGGCGTTCGCGGCGTCTCGCTTCGGCAGAAAATTCGCATCGGCATCGCCTTTGCTTGTGCCGAAGTCGTGATGAATATCCTTGGAGCGTGCCTCGGTTTGTTGGCCGGCCGGCTCATCGGCGACGTCGCGGGCTACTTCGGATTTGCCGCGCTCGTGGGCCTGGGCGCATACATGATGAATGAGAGTCGCACCGATCTGCGGGGCGCACCGGTCGACCTCTCGCGCGGGCCGGGCTTGATCGTCGCCTCGCTGGCGATCAGCCTCGACTCGCTAGGAATCGGGTTTTCGATTCTCTACATCGGCGTTCCGATGCCGGTCTCGCTGATCGTGATCGCTTCCGTGTCGATCGCAGCGACGAGCCTCGGCCTCACCGTGGGATCCCGGCTGGGACGCTTTGCCGAACGCAACGCCGCGTTCGTCGGCGGGCTCTTGCTTTCACTTACCGGCATCGCCTTCGCGGCGCTCAAGGCGCTGCACGCTGGGTAGCTGAAATCGGACGCGTGCGAGTCGGGCTGAGACTCTTGGAGCTTGCGCGCGAAAGAGGCGCGCGCGCGATCTTCGTCGTTGGGACCGGAAAGAACGTCGGTAAAACCACCGCGCTCTTGGCGATGTACGAAGCGGCCTGCAACTCGGGATTGCGCGTAGGCTTGGCGTCGATCGGTCCTAAGCCTCGCCTACGGCTGCATCCAAACACCATCTTCGTTACGGCGCGCCCGTTGCTGCCGTCGTCGCCCTCCGCCGAAATTCTCAAGATCTCGGAACTCGAGAGCTCCTCGGGATCGCTGCTTTATGCTCGAACGGCTTACGGCGGCCTGTACGATTTGGCCGGTCCTTCGAGCGCCTCGGGACTCCGCGTGGCCGTCGAGGAGATCGCAGCGCGCAGCGATATCGTTTTGATCGACGGTGCGATCGATCGGCTCGCAACGCTGGCCAGCGCCAACGGCGCGATCGTCGTCTCCTGCGGCGCCGCAGCAGCCAAGACGGAGTCCGAAGCAGTCGGCGACGTCGCAACGTTGACTGCGCGCCTGCGCGTCCCAGCATTCGATCCGCTTGCCGGTGCCCTCGAGTTGGAAGGAGCCCTCACCGCAACGATGGCCGCGGATTTTATTGCCGCAGGGGAAGAGCGGCAGATCGTCGTTGGGGATTCGACGCAGATCGTCATGAACGGCAGATCGCTCGCCGAAGCGTTGGCGCGGCTGCGCATTCGTTGCCGGCGCACGCTCGACGTGATCGCGACGACGGTCTGCGCCGTTGCGCCGGAGCGCAGCTTCGATCCCGGGCCCTTTCTTGCCGCCGTTGCCGGCGCAACGAAGTTGCCCTCGTTCGACGTCTTCGCCGGTAGAGAGGCCGCGTGAAGGCGCTCGATCTACTCGATGCCGCAAGTGCCGAGCTGCTGGGTTTTGACTGGCTCGTCAACGCCGTGGCGCCCATCTCGCCGTATGGAACGCGCCTGTTCTCCGAACTCGTGCCGTTTCGCCCCGGTAACGAGGCAGCCGCAGAATCGCGCGCGCGAGCCATTGCGCAGATCGCCGAGCAGCTTCATCCGGATCGAGTTTCGGCGGCGCGCTCCCTCCTCGAACACCTGCCCGACATCGCCGGGGTCGTCGCTGGGGTCTCGATGGGAGCGATGCTCGACGATCCCGGCTTTTTCGAGCTGCGTCTATTTTGCGAGACCGTCGAGCGCGTCGACGCGTCGCTACCGGCGAGCGGGTTCGGGCAGCGGGTTGCAAGCGAAGCGACGCAAGCGGTTTCGGCGGCACTCGCTCCGGGGCGCAACGAAGCGGCGGGGTTTTATCTTTCCGACGCCTTCGACGCCGACTTGGCGGCGGCGCGCGCTGCGTACGCGCAAGCGCAGGCCGAGGTCGATGCGGCACGCGGTCGAGAGCAGGAGCGCGTTGCGCGCCAGCTAGGGCGCGAAGAGGTCGCCGGCGACGAGTTCATCGTGATGCGATCGGAGGTGCTCGGAAGGTTGCCGGCAGGCGTGCGCGTCGTGCGGGAAGCGGTGACCTATCTGCTCTGTGCGTTGGAGTACGGCGAAAGCTCGCGCGGTGCGCTCGAGCGCCGTGAGGCGGCATTCGGCCGGATGAGTGCGCTCGAAGAGCGCGTTCGGCTTCAGCTGTCATGCGTCGTTCGCGAGCATGCCGCGGGACTTGGCGTCGCCGCGCGCGCGATCGGCGAGCTCGACGTGAGCCTTGCGGCCGTGCGCTTTTCGCAGTCGCATCACTGCACCGCCCCGGCCGTCATCGCCGAGGCGGCGCTGACCTTTGAGCGGGCGCGCTTCCTCCCGTTGGAGGCCGAGTTGAGGGTCGCGGGCCGCCGGTACGTTCCGATCGATCTCGACCTGCGCGGTGCGGGCGTTTTGACCGGGCCGAACATGGGCGGAAAGAGCATCGCGTTGCGGACTTGCGGTTTTCTCGCGCTGTGCGCCGCTTTTGGGTTGCCGGTGCCCGCCGCCCAGGCGCGAGTCGGGCTTTTCGATCAAATCGCGTGGCTGGGGACGGGACTCCGAGAGCGCTCCGGGGGTCTGCTCTCCTCGTTTGCCCGAGAGGTGACGTCGCTCAAAGAGATCCTGACGCGATTCGCTCCGCGGCTCTTGATCTTGGTCGACGAGTTCGCCCGCACGACCACGCCGCACGAAGGAAAGGCGCTCGTCGTAGCGCTGACCCAGCGTTTGCGGCAAAGAAATGCCTGCGCTTTAATAGCGACGCATTTGCAAGGCGTTGCCGCGGCTGCCGGAGTCGCGCATTTTGCGGTTCGCGGGCTCAAAGCAATCGGCACGCCTCCGGCCGCGCGCGACCTGAAGGACGCGCTCGATGCGTTGGCCGCCTCAATGGATTACACCATCGCCGTGGTCGGCGGCGATGACCCTCCGCATGCCGACGCCATCGCGCTTGCCGAGCTGCTCGGCCTCGATCCGGAGTTCGTAAAGGCCGCCTACCGCGCGCTGTCACAATGAGCGCCATGGACCCTCTGATCATCACGTGCGCACCCGTTGGAGCGGAGATCCGGCCCGAACAGACGCCGCATTTGCCGTACACGCCGCAACTTCTTGGAGAGACAGCCCGGCTGGTACGCGAGGCCGGCGCCTCGATTCTGCACGTCCATTGCCGCAACGACGACGGCAGCAACACGCATAGCCTGGAACGCTTTGGTCAAGCGTACGAGGCGATTCGTCAATCGAGCGATCTCATCGTGCAGTTCTCTACCGGCGGCGCGATCGGGATGACGCCGCAGGAGCGCTCGAGCGTACTCGAGTTGCGCCCTGAGATGGCGACCCTCACCTGTGGAAGCGTCAACTTCGGCGACGACATTTTTGAGAACAGTTTCCCGATCATGCGCGGTCTCTTGAAGAAGATGAATGAGTACGGGGTGCGCCCCGAGCTCGAAATTTTCGACAAGGGCCACCTTGCCAACGCGCGCCGCCTCGCCAAAGAGCGCGTGCTGATGCTCCCGCAACACGTGGATTTCGTACTCGGGGTGCCGGGCGGTTTGGAAGCGACGGTCCAGAATCTCTGCGATCTCGTCGACGACCTTCCCGAGGGCTGCACGTGGTCGGTCGCAGGCATTGGAAAACGCCAGCTTCCCATGGCGATGGCCGCCATTGCGATGGGCGGTCACGTCCGAGTGGGGCTGGAGGACAATCTCTATTACAGTCGCGGGCGGCTGGCTCGCAACGAGGAGCTCGTGGCGCGCGTCGCTCGACTTGCCACTGAGGCCGGCCGTACCATCGCCACGCCCGAGCACGCCCGGAAGGTCCTCGGTCTGCCGATGCCGCAATAACGCCGCCGATTGTTCACCTATGTCGTGCGGCGGACGCTTCAGTCAATTCCGCTGCTGCTGGCCATCTCCGTCATCCTTTACGGCATCCTCTACAACATGCCGGGTGGACCCCTGGCGCCTTACCTGCAGAATCCGCATATTACGGCGGCGGACATTGCGCGCCTCAAACACAACATGGGCCTCGACCAGCCGGTGCCGATCCAATACCTCAAGTGGCTCGGACACATTTTGACCGGCGACATGGGGTACTCGACGAGCAACTCGGAGCCCGTCTTTCAAGCGCTGATCGAGCGCTTCCCAGCGACGCTGGAGTTGATGGGCGCTTCGCTCTTCATCGCGATCCTGGTCGGCATCAGCGCCGGCATCGTCTCGGCGGTCTATCGTTACTCCGCGCTCGATTATGCGATCACGACCTTCGCATTTTTCGGACAATCGATGCCGGTCTTCTGGTTCGCCCTCATGATGCAGCTCGCGTTTGCGGTCCACGGCATTCCGCTCCCCGGGGGCTATCTGATCCAGCTGCCGTCAGCCAGCATCTCGAGCAGTGACAGCTTCGACTTCGGTGATCGGCTCGTGCACCTGATTTTGCCGGCCGTCGTCCTCTCGTTGCTGCAGATCGCGCTTTTTAGCCGGTTCATGCGGTCCTCGCTCTTGGAGGTTCTGGGCACGGACTACATGCGGACGGCGGCGGCCAAGGGACTTTCGTTCAGAACGATTCTGTACAAGCACGGCCTGAAGAACGCGCTGATACCCGTCGTCACCGTCACAGCGCTCTCGCTGCCGGGCCTGGTCGCGGGCGCCATCGTTACCGAGACGATCTTTGCTTGGCCGGGGATGGGCCGGCTCTTCATCAACGCGCTGACGCAGAGCGACCTCGCATTGCTCATGGGGTACCTTATCCTCGTGGCATTTCTCGTCGTTTTCTCCAACCTTCTCGCCGACGTCGTGTACGCGTGGCTCGATCCGCGCGTGAAGTACGATTGATGTCCGCCGCGGCGATCGTCGAACAAGAACTTCCGTACTCCAAAGTAACGTTTTGGACGCGCTTCCGCCGGCACAAACTTGCGATCGCCGGCGTCGCGGTGCTGACGCTGATGGTGCTCGCCGCCGTCTTTGCCCGACAGGTCTCTCCGTTCAACCCCGACTTCATCGATAACGGGACTGCGGCGGTGCCGCATTGGAACGGTACGCCGCTGCCGCCGTGCTTTCAAGACAAGTCGCTCTGCTGGGGGCATCCGCTGGGAACCGACGAGGTCGGGCGCGACTTACTCTCGCGACTGCTCTTCGGCGCGCGCATCTCGCTAACCGTCGGTCTCTTCGCCGTGCTCATGGAGGTGCTCATCGGCACGGTGCTCGGTGCGATTGCCGGATATTACGGCGGTTGGATCGACTATGCGCTGATGCGCCTCACGGACGTCTTCCTTTCTATTCCGCTGCTGCCGTTGCTGCTCGTGCTGACGGCGATCGTGGCGGCGACATCGTCCAAGGCGGCGTTGAGTTTCGGTGTGATCGTGATCATCATCGGCGCGCTCTCGTGGCCCGGCGTCGCTCGCTTGGTGCGGGCCTCGTTTCTGAGTTTGCGCGAGCGCGAGTTTGCCGAAGCCGCGCGAGCGGTCGGCAATAACGACGCCCGCATCATCTTTCGCCACCTTCTGCCCAATGCGGTCGCCCCAATCATCGTTCAGGCGACGCTCGACGTCGCGGGCGTCATCGTCTTAGAGTCGACGCTCTCCTTTTTAGGGCTGGGCATCCAGCCGCCGACGGCTTCCTGGGGCAGCATGCTCTCGAACGCTCAAAGCGATCTGCAGATCGCATGGTGGGCGGCCGTCTTCCCGGGTCTGTGCATTCTGGTGACCGTTTTGGCGATCAACTATATCGGCGACGGATTACGCGACGCCCTCGACCCCAACATGCGCTAGGCAGGGCCGGACGGCCGGCGGGCCCAAACGCTCAAAGCCCTCCCTGCGCAAGTGGCGGAATTGGTAGACGCACTAGCTTGAGGGGCTAGCGGGAGCAATCTCGTGCAGGTTCGAGTCCTGTCTTGCGCATTTAGGGGATTTTGGGGGCAAAACACATGCTAACGTCACATCCCCAGCGCCTTCCAACGCAAGTCAGTTGGCGCCGGTGGGAAACCCTACCCGTACGCTATCCTGGCAGCCAACAAAGCTCGCCCTCCGATTCGTTCACGTTCAACATTACCACGACCGCGTTGCGACGCTGACCTATTATGACGCACCGTATGACGTGAACCTATCTTGTACGTGGAGAGCCAGAGCGCAGTCCTCACTTTACGAATTAATCGTTAAACCGCAGCGGCGCTAGGGCTACCAGCGGGCTAGCTGGGAGATCTGGATTAGGTTGCCGCAGGTGTCGTTCAGCATGGCGATGGTCGAGCCGGTCACCTCGGTCGGCGGCATCGTGAACTCGGCGCCGCGCCCCTTGATGCGCTCGTAGTCGCCCTTGATGTCGTCGGTGAAGAACATGACGGCGGGCTGGCTCTGCGCGAACCTCGCCTCCTGGTAGGCCTTGGCCGCCGGGTTGTCGTTGAGCGCGAGCTGCAGCTCGGTTCCGTCGGGGTCCTCGGGCGAGGCCACGGTCAGCCAGCGAAACGGCCCCTTGCTGAAATCGCCCTTCTTAATAAAGCCGAGCGTGTCGGTGTAGAAGCGCAGGGCCTTTTCCTGGTCGTCTACGTAGACGCTGATCAACTTGATTTTCATTCGTTTCCCCTCCGTTCTTTTTACGTTTGCGGTACGTGCCGCGTCCTGCCATTGACGGAGTGGGACCGGAAAATGTGACCGCCCGGGCGAAAAGATGCGCCGGGCGTCCCTGGGCCTGAAACAGACGGCGGGCTCCGAGCGTAGAGTAAACAACAATGGATTTCGCATCATGTGGTTGACGCGTTTCGCGCTTTCCCGTCCGACGGTCACCATCGCGATCTTCGCCGCGATGGTCATCTTTGGCATCATCTCGTTCGTTCAGCTCGGCCGTAGCTCGAGTCCGCCCAACACCGACTTCCCGGTCGTCGCCGTCTTTGCCAGCTATCCGGGAGCCTCGCCCCAAGACATGGAGCGAATGGTCATCAAGCCGATCGAAGACCAGATGTCCGGCATCGACCATCTCGACCAGCTAACTGCGAACGCCCAGGAAGGCACCGCGATCGTCGTCGTGCAGTTCAAGATGGGCACCGACCTTAATCTCGCGTCGGTCGACGTCCAGCGGCGCGTGGATATCGCGCGGGTCTACATGCCCACCGACCTCGATCCGCCGGTCGTGACGAAGGCGGGACAGGCCGAACCGCCACTCTTAGACGTGGCCGTCAGTTCGACGACGCTCTCCCAGCCGCAGATTGCCGACCTCATCAACAGTGAGATCACGCCGCTGATCGAGCAGATACCCAACGTTCAATCCGTCGACGTTTACGGGTCGGCCACTCGCGAGTTTCACGTCGAGCCCGACCCGGTTCGGCTCGACGGCACCAGCGCCACGCTCGAAGACATCTTCAACGCCGTCGCGATCAACAACCTCAACGTGCCGGGCGGCATCATGACGCAGCCGACGCGTGAGGGCAGCGTCGCGATTCACGATTACGTCGAAAAGTCCGACGATTTGCTGGGCATTCCGCTCTCGCCGATCACCGTGCTCCAGTTCCCCGTCAAGTCGCTGAAGATCGGCGACGTGGCCAACGCGTACGACAGCCACATCGCGATGCGAACGATCTCCTCATACAACGGCCACCCGCGCGTTTACATGGAGATCAACCCGACCCTCGACGCCGATCAGATCAAAGCGACTGCGGCCTTGCGAACCGAACTCAAGAAGATTCAGACACAGTTCCCGCAGCTCCAGTTCCACGAGATCGACGCGCCGGCTGATTACACGCAGAAGATGCTCGTGGGCGTCGGCCAGTCGCTGATCGAGGGCATCATCTTAACGGCGATCGTCATGCTGCTCTTTCTCCACGCCTGGCGCAACGCCGTCGTCGTCTTTCTCGCGATTCCCACCTCGATTCTCGCGACCTTCATCGTGATGCGGCTCTTTGGATTCCACATCGACTCGATGTCGATGATGGGTCTGGCGCTGATCATCGGCATCCTCGTGGACGACTCGATCGTCGTTCTCGAGAATATCACGCGCCATCGAGATATGGGGCTGGATCCAATGACCGCGGCCATCACCGGCCGCACCGAGATCGGCAGCGCGGCCATCGCGATCACGATGGTAGACGTCGTCGTCTTTCTTCCGATCGCCTTCATGTCCGGAATCGTCGGAGCGTACTTGCGCGAGTACGGCGCGGTCGTCGTAACCGCCACGCTCTTCTCGCTCTTCGTCTCCTTTACGCTGACGCCGCTGCTGGCCGCAAAGTGGAGCGTTCTCAGCCGCTCCGAAGCGCCCCCAGCCTGGTTGCGACTGCTCGACGACCGGCGCGTCGATATCGGACTGCTCCTGCTGGCGGCGGCGATGTTCGCTATCGGAACGTTCACGGGCTGGTTCCTGCTCAACGCGCTCGGGATTTTCGTCGCGGCGCTGTTGTTGCTCAATGCGTTCGTCCACCGGTACGAGTCGATACTGCAGCTCTATCGCTCGAAGTTCTTACCGTTCGCATTGCGCCACGGTGCTTTCGTGGTCTTCGTCTGCCTCGCGCTGCTCCTCAATTCGATCACACTGGTCGCGGGCGGCGGTATGGCGACCGTGGCCGTCGACGTCGTCTTGTTGGTCGTCTGTGCACTCGCCCACGCAGCCGGGATGCTCTTGCGCAGGCCGCGCGCCTCGCGCCGGGCCGAACGGTTTGGACCGTTGCGTTTCCTTCGTTCGATTGGCACGACGAAATCCACGACGGTGGCGACGTTTGCGCTTCCGGTCGTGCTGGCGCTGCTGATGCTGCCGCTCGGGGCCGTGAGCTTCGACTTCATGCCGGCGCAGCAGACCGGCGAGATCAGCATGACCGTCAGCTATCCGCCCGGAACGCCGATTGCCGTTACGAATGGCTACGTATCCCACTTAGAAGATGCGATCATGAAGATCGACGGCATCAAATCCGTCAGCGCCACCACCGGGCGCAAGCCTGCGGGGTGGAGCAGCGTGACCGGCGGCAACTACGCGCAGCTCAACGCGCAGATGCAAGATAACCGCATCAAGGATACCAACAACGCGATCAAATCCGTTCGTAAGCTTGGCTACTTGGTGCCCGGTGCCGAGTTCGACGTGGCCGGCGATAACGAAAACGGACCCGCGATCTACTACTCTTTGACCGGTCCCGACGAGTCGCTCGGTCCGGCGGCCGAAAAGGTCGCGCAGTTCCTGCGCACGGTCCCGGGTGCCGTTAACGTGCAGACCAGCGCGGAAAACGGCGCACCGCGAATGAACGTGGACGTGGACCGCGCCAAGTGCGAGCTTCTCGGAATCAACCCGTCCGACGTCGCGACGGTCGCCCGCATCGCCGTGGACGGCGCGGTCGCGACGAAAGTGCGCACGCCGACGGGCCTGGTCGACGTGCGCGTGCAGTTTCCCGCGGCCGACCGCAATACCGAAGACGCGCTGAAATACGTGAAGGTTCGCGCAAACGACGGTTCGCTGGTGCCCATCGGCGACGTTGCCAGCTTTAGCTGGACGACCGCGCCGACGAAAATCGAGCGCCTCAATCGCGAGCGCGTCGTCAACGTGTATGGCGACATCCTTCCCGGCTACTCGCTCGGTCAAGTCGTCGGACCGTTGCAGAAGAAGATGCAAATGCCGGGCTTTCTTCCCCAAGGCGTCGGCCTCAAGTCGCAAGGCAACTCGCAGTTCATGGAAGAGACCTTTGCAAACATGGGCATCGCGCTGATCACTTCGTTCATGCTCGTCTACATCTTGATGGTGATCCTCTACGGGTCGTTCCTCGAGCCGCTGATCGTCATGTTCTCGGTACCGCTGGCCATCATCGGAGCACTGATCCTGCTGGCCCTGATGGGGCGCTTGCAGCCGGACCAAGGCCAGTCGCTCAACATCATCTCGATGCTCGGCGTCATCATGCTCTTCGGACTCGTTGCAAAGAACGGAATTCTGCTCGTCGATTACTCCAACACGCTGGTCAAACGCGGCATGCGCGTGCACGATGCCGTGCTGCAAGCCTCGGCCACGCGTTTCCGCCCGATCATCATGACGACCGCCGCGATGATCTTCGGCATGCTGCCGCTCGCGCTGGGTTATGCCGAGGGCGGGGAGTGGCGCCAGGCGATGGGAACGGTCATCATCGGCGGACTCTTGAGCTCGCTGATTCTAACGCTCTTCCTCGTGCCGATGATCTACGAGACGTGGATCGGTTATTTCGAGCGCCGTGCCGATCGCCGCGCCATCGAAGCGGAGATGTCGCAGCCGTTGGAGAGGGCGCCTGCCTAGGCGAGCGCTGGTAACTGGAGCGGCAGCCGGCCTCGCGGCCGGCATCGCTTCGTCGTTGGCGCGCGACGGCTTCAGCGGCGTAGCGATCACCTATCGCAACACGCCGCCCGATGCGACGCTTGCCGCAATCAAAGCCGCCGGCGCCGCCGCATCCGCCGAGAGGGTCGACTTCCTCGACGATCCCGCTCGTGTGGAAAAGAGCCTCGACGCCCTCGTGCGGCAGCACGGTCCATTCGATACGCTCGTGCACGCCGTCGGGCCGCTCGTCGTCAAGCGCTTCGCTCGCACGACGCTGGAGGAGTATGCGGAGACGTTCGACGGTAACGTGCGAAGCGCGATCCTAGCAGCGCGCGCGACGCTGCCCGCGATGCGCGATGCAAAGTTCGGCCGAGTCGTCTTCTTCGGAATGCTGGGCTCCGAGCAGACGCGTCCCTTCCGCAGCTTCTCGCTCTATCAGTCGGCCAAGAGCGCGCTGGTTGCATTTGCGCGGTGCCTCGCCCTCGAAGAAGCGGCCCACGGCATTACCATCAACGTCGTCTCTCCCGGCGACATTCGCGAAAAGACGCTCGCGCGCAGGCAGGCCTACGAACGCAGCGCCAACAATCCGCGCGGCCGGCCGGGCAGTTTCGAAGACGTTGCCGATGCAGTCCGTTTCTTCGTCGCCGCAGAACGCGATTTTATCACCGGTGCGGTAATTGAAGTGGGCGGAGGCCTGCAAACCGCCGCAGAGTGACCGGAGCCTGCCGAGCACAGGACAAAGCTATGCTCGGCTCGTAAGCCCGGCCTGGATGCTTCGCGACGACAGAGAAGAACATCAGGCATTTGCCTTGCCCGGCGCGCGTCCGCACTTCGGACCCGATAAGATCGTTGCAGTCGAGCATATCGATCTGCACCTTACGCCGGACTTCGAAAACGAGTCGCTCGACGGCATCTGCACGCTGACGGTTCGGGCGCTCGACGAACCAGTTTCGCGCCTGACGCTCGACGCCGTCGATCTCGAAATCCTTCGGGTCGAGCCGGCCGCAAAGTTTGCGGCGCATGACGGGAAGCTCGACATCGATTTGCCCGCGCCGATTGCGCCGGGCGAGCGCGCCGCGATAGCGATCGAGTATCGCGCCTCCAAGCCCCGAGCCGGGCTGTTTTTTATCAAGCCGACGACGGCGCATCCCGAGAAGATTACCCACGTCTGGACGCAGAGCCAAGACCAATACGCGCGTTATTGGTTTCCGTGCTTCGACTATCCGACCGAGAAGCAGCGCACGACGACGACGATCGTCGTCCCCAAGGGCATGTTCGCGCTCGGCAACGGCGAGCTTGTGGAGCGCAGAGACGAGGGCGAGCGCACCACCTTTTGCTACCGGCAGGACGTGCCGCACAGCACGTACCTGATGACGATGGTCGCCGGCCCGTTCGTCGAGGTCGCGCAAGGCAAGGCGGGGCGTAACGGCGTCCCGGTCTTTTATTACGTGCTCCCCGGCCGCGAAGACGACGGGGAACGAGCCTTCGGCAAGACGCCGCAGATGATCGAACGTTTCGAAGAGCGGATCGGCGTGCCCTATCCGTATGCTCGCTACTCGCAGATCGCCGTCTCCGACTTCATTTTCGGCGGCATGGAAAATACTTCGGCGACGACGCAGACCGATCGAACCCTTCACGATGAGGTCGCGCATCTCGATTTTTCGAGCGACCCATTAGTCTCTCACGAGCTCGCGCATCAGTGGTTCGGCGACCTCTTGACCTGCCGCGATTGGGCGCACGCCTGGCTCAACGAGGGCTTCGCGACGTATATGGAGGCCGTCTGGCGCGAAGCCGATCTCGGTGCGGACGAGTACCTCTACGATATCTTCGGGTGCTTGACGGCGTACCTTCGAGAGGACGCGCACCGTTATCGGCGCCCAATCGTCTGCAACGTCTATCGCGACCCGATCGAGATTTTCGATCGCCACCTTTATCAAAAAGGCGCCACCGTCTTACATATGTTGCGCGGCGAGTTGGGCGAGGACCGCTTCTGGCGCTCGATCGGGCGGTATGTCGAGGATAACGCACAGCGCTCGGTCGAGACGATCGATTTGATTCGCGCGATCGAAGCCGAAACCGGGCGGAACATGCGGCGATTCTTCCAGCAGTGGGTTTATCGCGAAGGCCATCCAAAGCTCCAAGTTGCCGTCGTGTGGGACGCCGTGCGCCGCGTCGCGACGCTGACGATCGATCAGAACCAAACCGTCGATGCCGACAATCCCGCCTATTTCTTCGATGTCGAGATCGGCTTTTCGCCCGACGCGGCGGCACTGCCGCTGCAACCGGCGCACGACCCGGTGCCCGGCGAGCGTCGCGTGCGCGCCAGCATCGAGCGGCGGCACGAGACGATTACCGTGCCGCTCGACTTCGAACCCAAACTCCTCCGGTTCGATCCGGGCTCGTTTCTCTTGGCCGACGTGCGCTACCATTTGGGCGAAGATCTGGCGGCGGGGGCGCTGCGAGCCGATCCTGACGTCGTTGCCCGTATCCGAGCCGCGCGCGAACTCGCCAGAGATGGAGGCCGCGTTGCCCGTGAGGCCATCGCGACGGCATTCGCGCAGGAGCCTTTTTGGGGCGTCCTTGCAGAAACGGCCTATGCTATCGGCGCAACGCGCGCGCCCTGGGCCCGCGCGGTTCTTATTTCGGCGCTCTCGCACCGGCATCCGAAAGTCGTCCGCGCCGCAGCCGGAGCGTTGGGTGGTTTCCGCGAGGCCGACGCCGCGACCGCGCTCATCGAGACCGCTGCAAATCACGCCTCCTATTTCGTGCGCGCGGCCGCGCTGGCCGCGTTGGGGAAGACGCGGGATCCGCGAGCCTTCGACATTCTTTTGGCGGCCGTCAAGCGGACGACGTGGAATGGAACGGTGGAAGCCGGCGCAGTCATCGGACTAGCCGAGTTGGCCGACGCGCGAGCGATGGCGCCAATCGTCGACGCATTGCGTCCCGAGCGCAGCGAAGGCCTGCGCCGCGCGGCAGCGATGGCGTTGGGACGAATCGGCGCGCTGGTCGAAGAGGAGCGCACGCACGTCGTCGACGAACTCGAAGAGCGATTCGGCGATTCCAGTTTCATGGTAGCGCTCGACGCGATCGTTGCCGCCGAAGCGCTCTCGGATGTGCGCCTTTTGCCGGGACTCGACCGTGTCGCTCAACAGGCGGTCGACGGACGCATGCGCCGCGACGCGATGGAGGCCGCAATCCGAATTCGTGCGGCGGCGAAGGTACCGGCGCAGGTCAAAGGCATGCGCGAGGACATTGATGAGTTACGTGAAGACCAGCGTAGGCTACAGGAGAAGATCGAAGCGCTCGCGCGTGCATAAGCGCCGGGTCTTCGCTTTCGCGCTTATCGTCACGCTGGCGACGCTGGGGGCTTGGCTTTGGAACGACGGACGAGGCGGCGCACTCGGCCACGGCGTTTCGGCGAAGTCTCCGACGACGCGCGCGCCGCTATCGACCCAGGCACCGCCCTGGACCAACTCGCAACGGCTCGCGCTCGCCGCGGCTTTACGAGGCGCCTTTGCGCCGGCGCTCGACGGCGCCGAAAGCTGGAGTTTGGCCGTCGCCGGCCCCGGCGGCCAAACAATTTACGGCGATCGCTCGGGCGACGCCGTGGCCCCGGCATCGGTTCAAAAGCTGATCGTTGCGGCGAGCGCGCTCGATGCGCTGGGTCCGAACTACCGCTATCATACAATTTTCGCCTCTCGAGAGCCGGCCGGCGACGGCGTGCTCGAGGGAAATCTTTGGCTGGCCGGATCGGGCGATCCGTCGCTGCAGTCGTCGGACGTTCGCAACGGCATCGCCGTGCTCTTGCGTTCGGGATTGCGCCGGATCGACGGCAGCGTCGTGATCGATGCGACCGCGATGAGTGGGCCCGCGTACAATCCGCACTGGGACGCCGACGATGCCGGTGAAGATTATGCTCCGCCGACGAGCGGGATATCTCTGGACGGTGATACCGTCGAGTCCGACGACGACGGGCAACCGGTCTGGACGCCGATGCAAGACGTCCAACGCTACGTGGCGGGGCAGACTGCGACGATGCTTCGCGCGCGCGGAATCCTGGTTTCGACATCGCCCAGCCTCGGCGCCGCGCCGCTGGGGACGCTGGTCCTGTGGAACCACAAATCCGCTCCCCTGAGCGTTCTCGAAACGCACATGCTCTTCGTCTCGGACAACCACTATGCCGAGCAGCTCTTGCGAACCGTTGGCGAGGAAGTGACCGGCGAGTCCAGCGACGATGCCGGCGTTGGCGCCGAACGTCTCTTTCTGACGCGGCTCGGCGTTCCGTCGCCGGGCTTGAGGCTCTTGGACGGCAGCGGCCTTTCGCACAACAATCGCGTCGCGGCGATAACGGTAACGCGTCTTCTGGTTGCCGAAGAGCCGTTGCTCTATGGTTTACTCCCGCGCGGCGGGCGCGACGGAACGCTCGCCGATTACGATTTCACGACCGCGCTTGGCCGGGTTCGCGCCAAGAGCGGGCACCTTTCGAATGTCTCGTCGCTCGCCGGCTATGCCTCGACCCTGCACCACGGCCGCGTTGCATTCGCGTTTCTGATCGACGGATCTTCCGCCGATCCCGATGCCTCAATCGTACGCGCCGTCGACCGTTTGGTCGAGTATTAAGAAGGGTTCGCACAAAAGTGTTCGACGAGTCTCTGCTCTCACGATTGCTCGATCGCGCGTTACAGCGCGGCGGCGAATACGCCGACGTTTTCTGCGAGCGGCGCAGAACGGTGAGCTACCGGCTGCAAGACGGCCGAATCCACGACGCCAGCTACGGCGTGACGCTCGGCGTCGGCGTGCGCGTGGTCGTTGGCGAATCGGCCGGCTTCGCGAGCTCCGACGATCTAAGCACCGATGCGCTGATGGAGGCCGCCGACTCGGCTTCCTTGATTGCCCGGACGGCGCCCTCGGGAAAGGTCGGTGCCGCGCAGCTTCGCCTCGAGAACGTGCCGAAGCTCTACGATTGTGATCTCCTGACGGCAATCGACGGCGCCCGCTATGCCGCTCTGCTGGAACGCGCGGATGTCGCCGCGCGCCGTTACGATCCTCGCATCGTCGCGGTGAATGCGCAGGTCGTCGACGAGATACAAGAAGTATGGATTGCGACGAGTGAAGGGCGGATCGTTCGGGATTGCCGTCCCCTCGTTACGCTCGGCATCCAAACCGTGGCGACCGACAAGAGCGAGCGCAGCTCCGGATATGTCGGTGATGGCGGTCGCACGTCCATCGCCTATTTCGATCGGCAAACGCCCGAGATGCTTGCCGAAGACGCCGCCCGGATCGCGACGGTCAACCTTTCCGCGGCGCCGGCCCCGGCGGGCGAGATGGAGATGATCGTCGGAGCCGGGGGCGGCGGCGTGCTGCTCCACGAGGCCGTCGGCCACGGCCTCGAGAGCGATTTCAACCGGCGTGGCACCTCACTCTACAGCGGAAGGGTCGGCGAAGGCGTGGCCAGCGAACTGGTGACGATCTACGATGACGGAAACTTGCACGAGGAGCGGGGCAGCATCAACGTCGACGACGAGGGCGTGCCGGGGCAGCATAAGGTGTTGGTCGAAAACGGCGTGCTTCGCGGATACATGCAAGATACGCTCAACGCGCGCTTGATGGGCACCCATTCGACGGGCAGCGGGCGGCGACAATCCTTCCGGTACGCTCCCCAGCCGCGCATGTGCAACACGTACATGCCCAACGGCGACTCTACCGTTGAGGAGATCTTGGCTTCGACCAAGCGCGGAATCTATGCGAAGTCCTTCGCGGGCGGCCAAGTGGAGATCGCCAAGGGAGATTTCGTTTTCATGGTTGGCGAAGGCTATCTGGTTGAGAATGGAAAGATCACGGCGCCGGTTCGAAACGCGACGATCGTCGGAAACGGCCCGGATGCGATGAGGAAGGTCGTGGCGGTCGGGAACGACAGTCGCCTGGCGCGCGGCCATTACACCTGCGGGAAGGGTGGCCAGAGCGTGCCCGTCGGCGTCGGCATGCCGACGGTGAAGATTTCGTCCATTACCGTCGGCGGAACGCAACATGAATGACGCCAGCGCGATCGAGTTAGCCTCCGCGGCGCTCAAGCTCGCAAGCGCCGCGGGCGCCGAAAGCGCCGAGGCTTCCGTCTCGATCGCTCGGCGGTTCCATGCCGAAGCGCGAGACAATGCGATTTCCAAGCTCGAAGCCTCTACCGGCAAAGGCCTCTTCATGCGCGTCTTCCGGGGCGGGCGAAAGGCAACGCTGACAACTTCCGATTTTTCGCTCGAGGGAATGGACGAAGCGATTCGTCGCGCGGTCGCACAGGCAGACCAAGTCGCGGTGGACGAGTTTGCGGGGCTTCCCGACGTGGTCGCGACCGACGACGTCGATCTGGCCCTCTTCGATTCCCGCATCGCCGACCGGGACGGCGCCGACAAGCTCGACGACGCGATCAAACTCGAACGGTTGATCCGCGAAGCCGACGCGCGCGTCGTCAACTCCAGCGGCTCCAACTACACCGACGCCATCGCCGTCTCGGCGATCGCGAATACGTCGGGGTTTTCGGCCGTCTATAAGTGGACGCGCGCGGGGCGCTCGACCGGCCCCGTCGCCATCGACGGCGGCGTCAAACGAATCGCACACTATGGAACCGCCGGACGCTATCTCGGCGACTTGGAGGCGCCGGCAGCCGTGGCGACGACGGCCGTCCGCCGGGCAGTCGATCTATTTGGCGCGCGAAAGCCGCCGACGATGCGCGTGCCGGTGATTTTCGAGCGCGACGTGGCCGCCACGTTTCTCGACGACGTCTTCTCGGCGATCTCGGCCGCCAACGTGGCGGTCGATAACTCGTGGCTGACGGAGCGGACCGGCAGACGCATCGGCAGCGAGCTGGTGACGATCGTGGATGACGGACGGCTGGTCGGCAAACTCGGAAGCTCGCCGTTCGACGGTGAAGGGGTTCCGACGCAGCGTACTGCAGTCTTTGAGCGTGGAACGCTGCGAACGTTTCTTTACGACACGTACTATGCGCGCAAACTCGGTGCCGTCAGCACCGGGAACTCGACCGGCGGCGGAATCGGGCCGAACAATTTTTACCTCGAGCCGGGCGCGATGTCGCTTGCCGAACTGATCGCCTCGACGCCGCTTGGCGTCCTGGTGCTCGATACGATCGGCTTCGCGACCGAACATGCCTCGGGGACGTATAGCCGCGGCGCCCGCGGCTTCTTCATCGAGAACGGCGAAGTCGCTTATCCCATCGATGAGTTTACCGTCGCGGGACAGTATGTGGACATGCTTGCGAACATCGATGGCATCGCGAACGATCTGCAGTTCGATGCGGGGGTCGTTTCGCCGTCGTTTCGCGTCTCCGAGCTGATGGTCAGCGGTAACTAACATGACGCAACCCGCAATCAGCCTAACCCTCGTCCTGCGAATCGAGACACCCAACGAGCCCGGCGCGTTCGGCGTGCTCGCCAATGCGATCGGGGATGCCGGTGGAGCGATCGGCGCCGTCGATATGCACACCGTCGCGCGAACGCGCGTCGTTCGCGACGTCACGATTAGCGTCGCCTCCGACGCCGTTGCCGACGATGTGCGCAAGGCGGTCGAAGGCATCGACGGCGCTCGAATCATCTTCTCGGCCGACTCGACCTTTCTCGCGCATATCGGCGGCAAGATTCGCATCGAGCCGAAGATCGCGATCAAGACGCGTCAGGATCTTTCGACGGTCTATACGCCCGGCGTGGCCCGCGTCTCGATGGCGATCGCCGCCGACCCCGGCAAAGCCTTCCAACTCACGATCAAGCGCAACACGGTGGCGATCGTTACCGACGGGACGGCCGTGCTTGGCTTGGGCGACATCGGGCCGCTCGGCGCGCTTCCGGTGATGGAGGGTAAGGCGATGCTCTTTAAGCAGTTCGCCGACATCGACGCGTTCCCGATCTGCCTCGACACCAAGAACGTCGACGAGATCGTCGAAACGGTCGTGCGCATCGCGCCGGTGTTCGGGGGAGTCAATCTCGAAGACATCAGCGCTCCCCGCTGTTTTGAGATCGAAGATCGCTTGATCGCAGCGCTCGACATTCCGGTAATGCACGACGACCAGCATGGTACTGCGGTCGTGATTCTCGCGGCGCTCATCAACGCCGCGCGCGTCGTCGGCAAGCCGCTGGAGGATCTACAGGTCGTCGTTTCGGGAAGCGGCGCCGCGGGTACCGCGACGATCAAGATGCTGCTGGGCGCAGGAGTGCGCGACGTCATTCCGGTCGACCGCGGTGGCGCACTCAATCGCACCGACCGCTATGAGAACCCGCATTGGCGTTGGCTGGCCGAGCATTGCAATCTGGAGAACCGCCGCGGGTCACTGCACGAGGTCTTGGCCGGCGTGGACGTCTTTATCGGGGTCTCCGCCCCGGGCATCCTCCAACCCGAGCATATCGCGAGCATGGGACGCGATCCCATCGTTTTTGCGATGGCCAATCCCAATCCGGAGATCATGCCCGACGTTGCGGCTCCGTTCGCGGCGGTTATTGCAACCGGGCGCTCCGATTTTCCCAATCAGGTGAACAATCTGCTGGCGTTCCCGGGAATCTTTCGCGGCGCTCTAGACGTTCGCGCCTCGCGCATCACCGAACGGATGAAACTCGCCGCCGCCTTTGCCATCGCCGAGATCGTCGGCGAGGACGAGCGCAGCGCCGAATACGTGATCCCCAGCGTCTTTGACGTTCGGGTTGTCGATGCAGTCGCCAAAGCCGTTGCGAACGCCGCACAAGAAGAGGGCATCGCACGCCGCACGCCAGGCAAAATCGAAGGCGAGGACGCTATCGATCGCGTCTCGCGATAAACGTGCGAGAATCTCGAGAGAATGGAGTATGTCGTGAAGCCCTTGAATTTAAAACAGTGTTCGGCGACCATCGCGATTGCCGGGCTCCTGCTGGGCGGCTGTAGCAATGCCGGATCATCTCAGTTCGCCGCTCCGGCCTCGTTTCGCGGCTGGAAGTCCGAACCAGACCATGCTTACAATAATTACGCTTATGTGTCTTGTGCGGACTGCCGCTGCCTCTACGGATGCGATACAGGTTGCGGTAGCAGCTCCAAGAAAATCTTTGGAGACGAGTGGGTGCTCGTCTCCAAAGATTGTGGAGCCGGCAAAGCGGCCATGCTATATGCCGTCGCCTTCCTCAAAGGTAACAACGACTCCAAGACCTCCTACGCTGGGTTCTCAAACGGCACCGTGGCCGTTGCGGAATGGAAGAAAGGCCGATATACAAAAGCCGGCACCTTGACCGGATTGACCGGCAATCCAACCGGAATCGCCAGCGATTTTAGGGGCAACCTGTGGGTTACCAACTCGCCGTCGGCAACGATCAGCGAATTTTATCCGGGCGCACGGTCGCCATCCCAAACTTACACTGACTCGAATCTCCTGAGCTTGAGCTACATCGCCGTAGACAGGCGCAATGACATCTACGTCGAGGGGCAATCGAAAGCGAGCGGCGGAATCGAGGTTGACGAGTTTGAGGCCGGCGACACGTTCAAGTCCCTTGGTCCATCGGGCCAAATGGGCTACACGCCGGGTGGACTGGCGGTAATAGTTAACACCGGGAAGACCGGCTATCTTTTCGTCAACGATCAAGGAACGGCAAACGGCCCTCCCGGTATTACGGAATGGTTGCTCAAGGGCGAGAAGCTCACCAAAGAAGGTACCTTTAGGTACTCTGGGATCGATACCGCGTTGTCGGTCGATCCCTCAGGCAAGGATACGACGCACGTCTGGGCTGCCAACAACGTGCCAAGCAGCTCCGAATTCGTTACCAGCGGCGTCGAATACGCGTTTCCCAGCGGCAAGGTGGTCGCTTCTACGCCTACGACGACCAGTTCGTCCGAGGCATTTGGAATCGCCATAACCGAGACGCCTTAGTCGGATTTATTTCCGCGCGAGGCTGACGGTGGAGCCGAACGGAGTTGAAAAGAGGTAAGGAATCGTTTTGGTGCTCTCACCCCCCAAAGGGTAGTTCCAGAATCCAACGTCATCAGCATACAGGTCGGGCCCAATCAGCGTCATTCCCTGAATCCAAAACTGAAAGATGCCTTTCGATCCGCTTAGCGGCGTAACACCAACAACTCGCCCACTTGAGCCCGAAACGTCAATCTGGTAGACGGACACAAACGTTCCAACCGCCAAGTGTCTACCATCCCACTGGACGCCGCCGAATGCTCCGATGGCTCTTTCCAGCTGGATCATCTTGAACGTCTCGCTTCGAAAGGGGAGTTCCGCAAGAAGGGACTGGCCGTTGTGCCCGCCGTCGACAAAAAGGTTGCCGTCCGTATCGTATCCACAGAAACTGGCGCCCATACTGGGAATCGAGTATGCTTGCGGGCTCCCCCGAGCTTTACGGTAAACGACGACGGTGCTGTAGTACGTATCGAGATTTGTGACGGCGAGGTCCCCAGTTCTCGGGCTTATTGCGCATCCCCGAGGGCTCTCATTTTCGTCAATGAGGTTTGCGATCGGGCTGGTGCCACCGTGCGCATATTCCAAGATATCGGAGCCTTCATTGCTGGTGGCGAACACATCGCCTGTCTTGTCAACGCACAAGCCTTCCGGGTCCTCGATACCGATCGTACCGACTAAATTGAGCGCCGGATAGGTAAAAACATCGATGGACGAGCTCCCCGGATCGGAAATATACAACAAGTCGTGGCTCTTTGCTTCAGGCAGCATCCACGACTTGCCACGAGCGGTGTTCGTTGCGATTGCAGAGGGTTGCCGCATTGCGCCCGGCGCGCCGATCGGCGGCGGAACGGTGCCACACGCTGCGAGCGACGCAACGGCTGGGCAGAAGCTTAACGTATAAAGGCTAAAGCCTGAAATGCTCACGTGACAGCTCTTCATGTTCGTCATCGCCCTTCATCTACGGCTTGCTCGTAAATACGGTTCCGTAACCGTCGCCGCCGCAGCTCGTCGTACCGCCTTTGAAACGGAGCGCGCGCGAGCACCGCTACGCTATGGCTCCAGGCTAAAGATGATCCCGCAACCGCCCTGACACCTCCGGAGGCTTGGACCTCCGGTTCCAGCCGCGCCGTACAGCGCGCCGCTCGCGTCGGCAATCAGAGGTGACGACGGGTCCGCTCCGTCGGCTCGGCCCGTGAATTTGTAGAGCACCGTTTCCTTGAAGCCCGAGCCTGCGGGTTCGAGCTTAAAAGCCAGGCCGCATCCATAGGTCGGTTCGCGGCCGGGGCACTTGTTACCACCGCCGGTCGTTGTACCGTACAGCGCGCCGCCCTTAGCGAGTAGCAGAGCCGTGAGCGGATAGGCACCGTCGTCGTTCGCAAAGCTAAAGACCGTCTCGCTGTAGCCGGACTTCGCGGGGCTGAGTTTAAACGCGGTTCCGCATCCAGTGTGGTACTTGCAGTGCGACGTGCCGCCTTCGTACGTCGTACCGTAGAGCGCTCCGTCGGGGCCGGGAATGACGTTAGCGTACGGTAAAGAGCCGTCGGGAGACCCGCTCAATTCGTGGAGAATTCGCGCGACATAATGCGACGACTTGGGCGTCAACGCGAAGACGCTGCTAAAAAGCGCCGTGCCGTAGAGGGCTCCGCGCTTGCCGAGGAGCAGACTCGCCACGGGTTCCGCGTCGTGGCTCCTTGGGAAGCTGAATAGCGTGGACTTTTCGTAACCCGATTTCGTCGGCGTCAGTTTATACGCCGTCCCAGCACCGTGTGCGCCGCCCTCAGCGGTCGTGCCATAGAGCGCGCCGCTCGAGTCAATGGTTAAACCGCCATACGTGCCGTAACCATCGGAGCCGCCCTTGAACCGGTAAAGGACGTCGTGAACCCATCCCGCCTTGGTGGGCGCTAGCGAGTAAACGGTACCGCAACTCGGCGGACACCCGGAACTCCCGCCGACCGTCGTTCCATACAGCGCACCCCCGGCATCCATAATCAGCCCCCCGTCGGGGGATTCGCCGTCACTTCCACCGAGAAATCTGTAGAGAATTCTCTCTTTATAGGCTGAGCGGGATGGCGTGAGCTTGAACACGGTGCCGCACCCGTGGTAGCACGCTGTCACACCGCCTCCGCCCGCAAGGCCGTAGATCGCCCCGCTCGCATCCATGACGAGAGCTCCCCCGGGTCCGGCACCATCGTGACCGCCCCGGAACGCGTACAGAACGGTTAGCCGGGGAGGGTGCGAGGCACTCCGCGGCATCGTCCGCGGAGCTCCGATCGGCGGCTGCGTTTCGTCCTGGAGACCGCAGCTCGCGAGCATGGCTGCAGCCATACAACTGCTTAACGCATGCCGACCGAAATCAAATCCCTTCATGTGCCTTACCCCATCTCGCTTCCGCGAACGGATCAGCGACTGAAAGATATTCTTCAGGCTTTTTTCATCAACCTAGCTTAGACTCTGCGACATTGTTCCACTCAGACCCCACAAGGAGAAACGCCCATGCATTTTTCGAAACGGACTCTAATCGCCACCGTTGCAACCATCGCGATGGTTGTCTCGGGCGGTTCCGCCATGGCTCACGGTATCAACGGCAACACCATGTATATGGTTGTCCCAGAATCGCACAGTTACAGTGGCAGCTGGCCGGTGACCGTGACCCACTCACAACACAGCAACGGTACGTCCTGCCTGACGCTGACCGAAAATGGCCGGAATGCCGGCTCGGCGTCGCTTGACACCGGCAGCCAAAAACTCTCTAACGGCTCATTCCTAGTCATTAACCACACCCTCGTGGCGACTATCCCAGTACAGGGATACGGCCAGAACGCCGGATTGGTGTTCATCGGATCGGCCAACCCCGACAACATCGGTCCGGGCGTCTTCGAAGATGTCTATGGCGGGGCAGATTTTGACTCGGGTGCGTTAGCGTTCGGCATGAAGGGCGGCTGCTAAGAATCGCGCAGTTTCTTGACGCGCCATATCTGCTCCGCCGGCCACGCACGTGCCCACGCAATCGGCGCATAATCCGTATAGCTTGTTTGGGCATCGTGCGGCGGGCGGAGCTCGATCAAGTCCTCGATGGTAAAGCCATTGCGGCGAAATAGCGCGATCCACTCGCCATAAGGTAACGAGAAGTTGACACTTGAGGCATCCTCAGAACGTCGCTGATCGAAGTAGTTCGCATGGAGGTGGTCGTCAACGTGGTCTTCCGATTCGTTCCAGCAGAGATTCAGGATCGGTGTTGCTGCGGAAAAGGCCAGCAGGCCGCCCCGGCGTAACAGCCGCCCCGCTTCGGGCACCGTGCAATACGGGTCACAGTAAGTCATGGCACCGTGGTCGCAGAAGATGATGTCGAACGAGGCATCCGCCAACGGAACCGCTTCCGCACTGGCATGAACGAGCGGAAAATCAACGCAGGCATCGCGCATATTTCGTCGCGCGTGCTCGAGCTGGCGCGCTGAAATATCGAGTCCGACGACTCGCGCGCCGCGCTTCGCGAGCGCGATGGCCCAGCGCGCTGCCCCGCAGCCGAGTTCGAGTACATCTTTTCCGCCGACGTCCCCAAGCACTTGGAGCTGCGACTCCGGAACCGACCAACAGCCCCAAGCCATCGGATTTTGCGTTAGTTGCTCCGAATGACGCGCCTCATAGTCGTCGCTTTGCCGGTCCCAGTGCTCGAGATTCTTGCGTGCGTGGTCGGTTAGCGCATCCATAAATAAAACTTCGGCGCCACGGGTCTAGTCATCCGCTTTGCGGCCAAGCAATGCGCGTTCTTCGACGCGAATGCGCCACGAAAGCAGCGCCGCGTTGAGGATCGAGAAGACGAGCGCGATTTCGACGGCACCGAACGCGAGCGGCAGGACGCCGATCTCGGTGCAGACGACGATGTAGTTCGGATGGCGGAAGAAGCGATACGGTCCGCGCCGGACGAGCGGCTCTCCAGGAACGGTTATGATGCGCGTCGTCCAATACGGTCCGAGGCTTGCGATGCTCCAAATCCGCAGCGGCTGCACCAGCACGTACAGCCCCAGCAGCGACCAGTTCGGCGGCGTCGCAGGCGGGATGAAAATGGCCATGCTCGCCAGCCACGCGGCGTGAAGCACGACGAAGAACGGGTATTGCACGGCACCGATTTCGATGCCGCCGCGTTGCAGAAGCCGGCGCGTGTTGCGCGCGGAGTAGATTAACTCGGCGATGCGTTGTAGCAGTACGAGTGTGAGGGCGACGTAAAGGACGCTCATCCTTCGACTGCGCTCAGGATGACAATTCGAGCAGGGTGAAGCCGGCGGTGAAGCCGGGGCCTAGGGCGCTGAGCAGTGCGCGTTTCCACGGCGTGGGCGATGCAAGCGTGCGTTCGAGTACGAACATCACGGTGGCTGCCGACATGTTGCCGTAATCGCGCAAGACTTCGCGCGACTCGCTCAACCGTTGCGGTTGGATTTCAAATGCGACGGCCAGAGCGTCGAGCACCTTCGCGCCACCGGGATGGCAGACGAAGCGATCGATGTCGCGTAATGTGAGACCGTGCTCGGAAAGAAAGCCGGCCGTTACATCGTGCAGTCTCGTCGTTACCAGGTCCGGAATATCGCGTGAAAAGATGGCCTTGAGCCCGTCACCCGTGACCTCCCAGCCCATCACGTCGAGCGACTCCGGCCACGTGAACTCACCCCCGCCTAGGACTAGCGGGCCCTGGCCTTCGCAGGAGAGCAGCGCGGCCGCGGCTCCGTCGCCGAAGAGGGCGGTCGCCACGATGTTGCTTTTGGAGAAGTCGTCACGGCGAAAGCAGAGCGCGCAGAGCTCTACGACCAGGAAGAGCACCAGAGCGTCAGGTTTCGCGCGGGCCATCGTGGCGGCGCGCTCCAGCCCGATCACGCCGCCGGCGCAGCCAAGCCCGAAGATCGGCAAGCGGCGGACGGTTCGGCGTAATCCCATGCGCTCCATTAGGAGCGCGTCCAGGCTGGGGGTCGCGACTCCGGTCGTGGAGACGACGACGATGGCCTCAATTTCGTCGGCTCGGCGACCCGCGCGCTCGAGGGCCTCGATCGTCGCCTTCTCGAGGAGGGCGACGGCCGAATCGAGATAGACCGCATTGCGGTCGGGCCAGTCGTGGGCTTCCTCGTACCACTCGATCGGGACGCAGGAGTAGCGGCGCTCGATGCCCGTGTTGCCGAACATTGGAAGCAGCCGGACGATTTCCCGCGAGCGTGGGCCGAGCGCCAAATCGATGCGCCGGACCACCTCGGCTTGGCCGAGCACAAAGGGCGGAACGGCCGTAGCTACCGCTAAGACGGCAGGGTCAACGCGACCCGCGCTGGTAATGGCAACCTCCCGTGTCGTTTCGACAAATTGCAGCGGCGTTATTGGCCGCCGCCTTATTGGGTGCGGGGAGTCGACCGGCTCCTCTCATCATGTACTCCGCACCCGCAGGCATCCGTCCAGCCGGAGCCGACCGGATAGACCCCGCCGATGCCGTTCTTCCTGACGGAAGAATCGCCGCACCGGCGGGCACGAGCCTCCTAGTCGGCAGCGGCGCATTGGGTATGGCGCTTTCGCCGGACGGCCGGTACGCCATTCTGTCGGGAACCTCGTCGCTCGGCGTCGTGAACGTGGGGACGATGAAGCTAGCGAGCCTCTATCCGAATCCGTCGGCATCGTTCTTCATGGGGGTCGCGGCAACGCGTGACCCGCGGGACCCGGCGCAAACGATCGTGCTCGCCTCGGACGCGGCGGCTGGCGCGCTCGACGTCTTCAACCTCGATCCTAGCGGCACGCTCGTCGCGCAAGCGGCGATAACGCTTCCGTCGCAACATCCGGGCCACGCATTTCCCGCGCAGATTGCCCTGTCGCCCGACGGTCGAACCGCGTACGTCGCCGATAATCTCGGCAACGCGGTACTTGAAGTCGATCTCTCGAGCCGAACCGTCACGCAAACGATTCCCGCTGGCGATTTTCCGCTCTACCTTGCCGCCGCGCGCGACAAGCTGCTGGCAAGCGGGAGCGGCCTCTCGACGTACGCAGTGCTCGCGCAGCCGGCACGACAGCCAAACTTTGCCGCACCCGTCTTCGATCCGAGTAAATCGTCGGCGCTCTCGGTCTTCCAGTTCTCTCCCGGGAGTGCGAGCGTCGATCCTGTGACGGTTCCGCTGGACCCGGCGCCCAATGGCACGCAAGTCGTCGGCGGAGCCGCGCCGGGCGCGATGGTGCTCAGTAAGGATGGCAAGCTGGCGTACGTGGCGCTCTCCAACGTGGATCGCGTGGCGGTCGTCAGTCTCGCCGGAGCGCCCCGGGTGGTGCGCGGACTCGACCTGCGGCTGTATCCCGGCGCGCCGTACGGCGCCGCGCCGAGCGCCGAAGCACTTAGTCCCGATGGCAAGCGGCTCTACGTTGCGTTGGCCGGACTCAACGCCGTGGCGGTGCTCGACTCGCGGCGTACCACGCGCTATCGTTTCGGGCTGATTCCGACCGCGTGGTATCCGACGGCAATCGCACTCTCCGCCAATGGCCGCTATTTGTACGTGGCCAATGCCAAAAGCGCCGGCAGTCAAGCGATCCTGCAACGCGTGGACCTCAAGCACACGTCGCTGGTCAAGGCGACGCTGGCTGCGCTGCGCTACAATCGGACGCCCGGACTCGCAAAGTTCGACGCCGTGATTCCGCCCCTGCGCTCGAACAAGCGTAGCGTCGTCATCGATCACGTCGTGTACATCGCCGTTGGCACGCATGGCTACGACGCCATGCTCGGCGACCTGAATGACGATTCGGGCAAGCCGCACGGCAACGGCGACGCCGCGTTGAATCTGTATCCGCAGAGTTCGACCCCAAATCTGCACGCGCTCGCGCGCAGCTACGCGCTGGCCGACAACTTTTACGCAGCCGACACCGATCTCAACATTGCCAAGCAGCTCGCAACGGCCTCCGAACCAACGCTCTACCAGCAGCTCGTGGATGCGGCCGGCGCCGCTCGCGCTCCGCGCAACGACCACGGTGACGATCCGGAGGATTATGGTCGCGGCGGCTATCTCTTCAATGCCTTTGCGCGGGCCGGCCTTACCTACCGCGACTACGGAGGCCTGTTGCGCCTTTCCGGATACGATGGATCCCTCTATCATCTCGACGTTCCCGCGCTTGCCGCGCTCTCGGGCAACGTGGACCTCGATTACGCGGGCTACAATCCGAAAGTCGCCGATAAGGCTCGGGCCGACGAGTTCGTGCGAGACATGCAGCAGTTGGTTGCGAGCGATCGGGTGCCGAGCTTTACCTACGTCTTGATTCCGACGGAGGACGGGCCGACCGGCGTGAGCGATGCCGACGCCGCGCTGGGTGAAATCGTCGATTTTATCTCACACACGCCGCACTGGAGCTCGACGGCGATCTTCGTCGTGCCCGAGGGCGTCGAATCGCCCAACGATCACCTCGACGGGCTGCGCAGCTATGCCTTGGTCGTGTCGCCGCTGGCCCGGCGCGGATACGTCGGCGATCAGAATCTTAGCGTCGCCAGCATCGTAAAGACCGAAGAGGAGATCTTCGGATTGCCGCCTCTGACGCTCAACGATCTGCTCGCCTCCGATTTGGCGAGCTTTTTTACCGTTGCCCCCGTTCCCGAAACCTATCAAGCGCAATGACGCCCACTGCGGTCGGTTTTGGCCCGCGGTTGGTGGCGACGGCAACGGGGCGCCTGCGGTGCGCCGTTTTGGTGCGCCCGAACGCCGGCATCGAGCGCGCCGGCGCGCGAATCGGCGAGCCCGGCGCAATCTATGCCCGCGCGTTCGAGCAGCACGAAGTCCTGCGTTCGACGCTCGCATACTTCGGCGTCGAAACGATCGTGCTCGGCTCTCACGCAAACGATCCCTACGAAGTGGGCGCGGGCGATGCCGCAGTCGTCTTTGAGGACGGCGCGGTGATGATGCGCCCGACGCCCCTGTCGCGACGCGCGGAGGCCGATCGGATGCAAGCGGAGTTCGCGCAGCTCGACGTGCCGCTGGCCGGACATATTGCGAGCCCCGGATTGCTCGACGGCAACGACGTCATTCTCGCGGGCGAGACCGCCTTTGTCGGCGTGGGCTCGCGCGGAAACGCATTTGGCCGCGAGGGCTTTGCGAAACTCGCGGGCGCACGCGGGTATCGCGTCGTCGAAGTCCGCCTTGCCCCCAACGTGCTTTCGCTGCGCTGCGTCGCGGGCGCCGTCGCAAGGGACACGATCGTCGTCGGCGGCGACAAAGCCGACATTGCCGCGTTTGCCGGTTTTCGGACGATCGTGCTGGAGCGAGGGGAAGAACTGGCCGCCGGCGTGCTCTGCCTAGGCGAACGGCACGTGCTCGCCGACATTCGCTACCGCACGGCGTTGGCACAAATGCGTCGCGCGGGCATCACCGTCGAATCGATCGACCTCTACGAGTTTACGAAGCTTGGAGTTGCTCCGTCGATGCTGGCGCTGGCTCTCAAACGCGAGTGAGTTGGAGGGCCGATGCGATTTGCCGTCTTTTCTGACGTGCATGGAAACCTTTTAGCGCTCGACGCTTGTCTGGCGGATCTCGAATCGCAGGGGGGCGCCGACGGCGTTGTCGTTGCGGGCGATCTCTGTCTCGACGGACCGAAACCCAAGAAGGTGCTGCTGCGCCTGGAAGAGATCGGCGCCGCGTGCATTCGCGGGAACAAGGACCGCTACGTCTTCGACGAAGCGGTCGCCGAGACGCTGACGGCGGCCGAGAAGGCGCAGATTGCGTGGACGCGCCGGGAGATCGGCGAACGTTGGCTCGCATGGCTGCGAGAGTTGCCCTTTGCCCTGCGCATGGGCGAAGACGACAACCAACTGCTGATCGTGCACGCCAATCCAAAGAACGACGACGAACACCTCTGGCCGGATGCCGATGAAGAGGTGCTCCAGCGACTCGTCGGCGACGAGCGCGCAGCGACGATTGCCTTCGGCCATCTGCACTTGCCCTACGTGCGAATGTGGCGAGGCAAACTGCTGGTCGACGTAGGGTCGGTCGGCTTACCGAAGGATGGCGATCCGCGGGCCTGCTATGCGATCTTTACCGAGCGTGATTGCGGCTGGCAGGTGAAGCACCGGCGCGTCGCCTTCGACGTCAAGAAGGTCGCAACTCAATTGAGCGACTGCGGGATTCCGGAGAGTACCGAACTCATCGCCACCCTCCGCCGCCACCGGTACAAACGATTAAAGACCACGATTCCCTAGTCCCCGCATCCGCCCCAGCCATTGAAGTCAATGGGCTCGTGAAGCGCTATGGCAGTTTTACGGCCGTCGATGGAATCTCGCTGCGCGTGGAATCGGGAGAGTTTTTCGGCTTCCTCGGCCCCAACGGCGCCGGCAAAACGACGACGATCAACGCAATCGTCGGTTTGGCTCGCACGAGCGCCGGGAGTATCCGAATCTTCGGTTACGACAACGAACGGCAATGGCGCGAGGCTCGGCGCCTCATCGGCCTTTCGCCGCAGGAGTTCAACTTCGACCGGTATCTCTCGCTGCGCGACGTCCTGATCTATGCCGCCGGTTACTACGGGCTGCGGGGAAAGCTCGTGGCCGAACGCGCCGACATGCTGCTGGAGCGCTTCGGCCTGACCTCGCACGCGCATCTCGAGTACACGAAGATTTCCGGCGGCCAGAAGCGCCGGCTCTCATTGGCACGTGCCTTGATTCACGAACCCAAGCTCCTGATTCTCGACGAACCCACCGCCGGCGTCGACGTCGAGCTTCGCTTAGAACTCTGGGAGTGGCTGCAGAAGCTCAATGCCGAAGGGCTGACGGTTTTTTTGACGACGCATTACTTGGAAGAGGCCGAAGAACTCTGCCGTCGCATCGCGATCGTGCGCGCCGGCCGCATCGTTGCCGAAAAGCCGACCGAAGAACTGGTCGCGTTGGGCGCATCCTTGCAAGACGTCTTCTTGGAGTTGACGCGCAATTAACTCCGTAGCTTTGTGGACGCTGGTCAGGCGTGAGATCGTGCGGAGCCTCAAGATCATCAACCAGGTGATCTGGCCGCCGATCATCACGACGGTGCTCTACGTCTTCGTCTTCGGCTTGGCGCTGGGCAGCCGCATCCCGGTCGTCGACGGCGTCAGCTACGCGCAGTTCTTGATCCCCGGGCTGATCATGCTGCAAGTGATCGACTCGTCGTACGGCGAGTGCTCGAGCTCGCTCTTCCAGGGAAGGTTCATGAACTCGATCCAGGAGCTGCTGATCGCGCCGATGTCGGCCTACGAGCTGGTCGGCGGATATATCATCGGCAGTTTGGCGCGCTCGATGCTCATCGCCGGGCTCATCACCGTGCTCGGCGTGGTGCTCGTGCACAGCGTTCCCCACGACTGGCTGATCTATTTCGTGGTGATCGCGCTGGTCTCGGTCTTATTCTCGGCCCTCGGCCTCATCTTTGGGCTGCTCGCCGACAAGTTCGACCACATCGCGATCCTCACGACGTTCGTGATCACGCCGCTTACCTTCGTCGGCGGCGTCTTCACCTCGGCAAGAATGCTTCCGCGACCGCTGCAGACCTTAGAGCTTTTCAATCCGATCTTTTATACGATCGACGCCTTTCGTCGCAGTTACACCGGGCAGAGCTACCTCGCGCCCGTGTTTTCGATTGGGATGGTCGTGCTTCTCACCGCAATTTCACTCGGCATTATCTTGCGCCTGATGGCAATCGGCTATAAGCTGCGAACATGAACGTAGCTGTCGCCGGCCTCGCGATGATGCTCGCCGTCTCGCCTGCCACTCATCTCTCGATCCAGCCATGGACGGGCAACGACCTTCAGGCGACGACCAGCGCGGCCGCCAAGTACCGCCTGGAAGTCAGCGGCAAACCGCAGGCCGTGATCCGTTTGCAGGCGTCCGGCGTGGCCAGCGGATGGCTCGCGGCTTTTTGCACGCCAAAGATCTGCTCGCCGGAGCGCGTTGACGTCACGATACCCGCCTCGGGCCAAGCCGTCGTCCAGTTCGAGCTGATCCGCGAAGCGGATACCGCGCCAAAGCAAAGCACCGCAACCATCAGCGAGAACGGCGGCGCCCGCGTTAGCGTTCCAGCCGCCTACCGCGGGTAGCGTCGTGCGCGGACTCGCGGTCATCGTTCTCGCGATGATGCTTTCCGGCTGCGCATACGGTCTAAGCGGCTACGATCCCGCACACGCCGTCGTCGCGCGCAGCCGCTCTGCGACGAGCTCCGAACAGGTTCTCTATAGTTTCACCGGTGGCGGCGACGGAGGCAATGCCGCGACCGGGCTGGCTTTCGATGGCAACGGAAATCTCTACGGTACGACCGTCATCGGCGGAACGTCGCAGTGCGGCACGATCTTCAAATTGACGCCGCAAGCGAGTCCGCCGTGGCCGGAGAGCGTGCTGCACAATTTCGGCTGTTACGCCGACGGAAAGAATCCGCACGGTGGAGTGAGCTTCGATCGGCACGGAAACCTCGACGGTACCACCGTTGCCGGCGGTTCCGGCGGATCGTGCAGCAGCGACGGCTGCGGGATCGTCTTCCAGTTGACCCCACAGACCGAGAACGTCCTGCACAACTTTAGCGCCGGCAGCGACGGATTCGGACCAGGCGGCGGCGTCGTTTTCGATCCGAGCGGCAACCTCTATGGCATGACTCCCGACGGCGGCGCGCATTCCCAGGGTACGATCTACGAGGTTTGGCGTGCCGGGCACCAATGGCACGAGAAGGTCATTCACGCCTTTACCGGAGGCACGGACGGGGGCATCGGGTCACTCGGCCTTTTACTGCGCGATGCCGCGGGCAACTTGTATGGCGTCGCGGAGATCGGCGGCGCTCATGGCGATGGTACGGTCTTCAAACTACGTGTGACGTCGAGGAAACGCTGGAAACTGACGACGCTCTACGCCTTTACGGGTTCGCTCGATGGCGACTCCCCGTACGGCGGTTTGGTTGCCGACGCGGCCGGCGATCTTTACGGAACGACCTACTACGGCGGCGCCGATGGGCAAGGCACCGTCTTCGAACTCGCCGCGAGAACGCACGGACGGTATCGGGAGCGCGTGCTCTACAGTTTCCAGGGAGGCAGCGACGGAAGCTCTCCGACGGCGACGCTAGTTTTTCAAAACGGCGAACTTTACGGAACGACATCCGCGGGCGGCGGAAGCTGCGGCTGCGGCACGATCTTCAAAGTCAACGCAACATCGGGAAGTGAAAGCGTGCTCCATGCGTTCGGCAGCGGCAGCGACGGCGCGTATCCCTACTACGGATTGACATTCGATGCGAAGGGCAACCTCTACGGCGCGACCGTGGCCGGCGGCGCTTTCGGCCAAGGAACGGTCTACGAATTCACGCCGTAGCGATGAAGTGGAGCGGCTACATCTTTACTTTGGCGCTCGTGATCATCGTCTTGCCGTTCGATACCGTGATCGTTACCGAGGTCTGCCCGGAGCCCGGATCGCCAACCATAAAGACGGCGCTCTGCATCGGCGCGGTGGTGTGGGATTTCTCGGAACCGGCCGGCATGTTCTTCTGGTACCAGGCGTAGACTTTATCGAAGGAGTCATCGGTCGTCATGACCGTGCCTGCCGCGGTTTGGCCCATGCTGGAGTTGGTTCCGGAGGCCTGCGTGACTGCGCCGGGATAGGCGGGCGCTTCACCCGCGGGCGCCGTGCTCGCGGCGGTGTTGTCGGTGGTCGTGCCGCCGCTGTCCGTGGTCGCGGCAGACGAGGCGGCCGACGTAGCCTCGGCATTGGATTGACTCTGATCGTTCGACGAGGACTTGCTCGCGCAGGCCGTTATCACGAGGGTTGCGGCAACGAGGACGAGCGACATCTTGAGAAAACGCATTCCAAACTCTCCTTTAAATACGTGAAAGTACGTGACGGGTGTGGCTAAAAGACCCGACCGGCGGGCGTACGCGCGGTACCTGCGCTATAGAGGAGATGCGCGAGCTTCTCCTGCCCAGGTACCCGAGCGAGGGCCGGTCCGATCGGGATCACACTGCCATCGTACTCCAAGCCGCGTACGAAAACGTTCCGTTAGGCGTAGTCCGCCGGGACGGTTCGATCGACCCCGCGCGCGCTGCCGGTTCCGCGTAAGAGCAGCGTCAAGCCCGTGGCGACGGCGAGGTTGAGCACGAATCCGTAGAAGCCGATATATCCCACAAGACCGTTTCCGCCGAGTGCGAACGTCGATTTAAATCCGGTCGCTACCGCCATCGCGGTCGTGCAGACGATCCCACAGGCCCAGCCGGCCAGCAAAGCCTGCGGGTTGAACCAACGCGTATAGAGGCCGATCGCTGCCACGGGGAAGATCTGCAGCATCCACGCGCCGCCCAGCAGTTGAAAGTTGATTGCGAACGGCACGGGAACCGTAAGCACCAGAACCAGCGCCGCTGCAAGCACCGCAAGGCAGATGAGTTTTGCGCGTTGCGTTTCGCCGGGAGGTCGATCTTGGGTGAACTCCGCGAGCACGTTGCTGGCAAAAAGGTTGGCCGCGCCGATCGCCATGACCGCGGCTGGAACCAGCGCGCCCGTAACGATCGCAGCGAAGCCCACGCCGGCGAGCCAACCCGGGAAGAGCGCCTTGAGCAAGAGCGGGACGGCGAGGCTGGTGTGTTTAGCGTCGAGATGGATGCCGGCCGCCAGCGCGCAGTAACCCAGGAGCGCGAGCAGCGCCAGCAAGATCGAATAGAGCGGCAAGAAGACGGCGTTGCGCTCGATGACGCGCTTACTCTTTGCGCTAAGCGCGCTCGTGATCGAATGCGGATACAAAAAAAGCGTGCAGGCCGAACCGAGCGCCAGCGTGGCGTAGGCGAAATACATGTTCGGTGGGACGAGCAGCCCGCCGGGCGGCGCGTGCTTCGACAGCGCGACGCTCGCGGCGCTGAAAATGTGTCCCCAGCCGCCCAGCTTTGCGGGAATGATAACCATGGCGGCGACGATCGTCACGTACATCAGCGTGTCTTTGACGAAGGCGACCAATGCCGGGCCGCGCAAGCCGCACATGTACGTATAGGCGGCGACGATTGCGAAGGCGACGAAGAGCGCGGAGTCTTGGACGAACGGCGAGCCGGCGCCAAACTGCGTGAGGACGGCTTGCATGCCGACGAGTTGCAGGGCGACGTACGGCATCGCGGCAGCAACGCACGTGAGCGCCACGGCGACCTCGAGGCGACGGTCATCGTAGCGATCGCGAATGAAATCCGCCAGCGTCACGTAGCCGCGGTTTCGCGCCACCACCCAAAAGCGCGTCACGACGACGAAGAAGAAGATATACGCGAGCNNGTGTAGGCGGTGTAGAGATCGCCGCCGAGCAGAAACCAGCTCACGATCGTGCCGAAGCCGCGTCCCGCGAGGCCCCACTCCTCGAGCGACGTCCGATCGCCCGAACCCCACCGCGATGCCGCGAACCCAAGCACGCTCACGCCCGCGAAGATGATCGCGAAAACGACGAACGCGCTAGACATCGCCTCGACTCTTGGTTAGCAGCAGCACCGCGCCGATCAGCAGCGAGCCGAGCACGATCCACGCGATCTGGTACCAATAGAAGAACGGAATCCCGAAGAGCGTGGGCTCGAGCCTGGAATAGAGCGGCACCCAGAGCGTTCCGACGAACGGAAGCAGTAGGAGCAAATACCAGGCTTGCCGTTTAGAAGAACGGATTGTGTTGCTTCTCCAGCGCGATGCTGCTCGGCGGACCGTGGCCGGGCATGACGACCGTATCGTCAGGGAGCGTAAAGAACTTGCTGCGTACGCTGTTGAGAATGTCGCGGTACGTGCTCTTGTCGCCGTACGCTCCGCCGACGCTGGCCGCGAAGAGCGTATCGCCCGAAAAGAGCGATCCCCGGAAGAGGAACGACGAGGAGCCGTCGGTGTGGCCGGGCGTGTGCAGCATGCGAATTGATGCCTCGGCGCCGAATGGCACGGTTTCGCCGTCGCGCAGCAGCAGGGCGCTCTTCGCCAGCGGCCCGATCGCGTGGACGTCGAGCGCATGCATGACGATCTGGGCCTGCGGAAATGCGCGAGCAACGTCGCCCGTCGCATCGCAGTGATCGGCGTGCTTGTGCGTGATCAGCACGTACTGCAGATGATAATCGCCCTCGCGCAGCACTCGCAGTAAGTTCTGCGGAAGGCCGGCCGGATCGACGAGCGCCGCGCGACGCCCCTCTTCGAGAAAAAAGACGTAGCCGTTACTGGGCTGTGGATCTTGAGGATGGCGGCGTACGTCGGGACGCTCGATTACCGGCGGGTACCATCGCTGGGCCGCACTGTCGGCGAGCTTGCCGCCGTCGAGCTGCAAGATGGCGGCGACTGCGCGGGCCTCCTCATCGGTCGCGGCACCCTCGTCCTTGAGCCACTGCTCGATCGTATCGGCGGGGATGCCGGTCGCGCCGGCGAGCTTCGCGCTGCCGACGCCCGTGCCGCGCATCGCCTTTTTGACGATGTCGCCGAAGGTGTCTTCTAATGGCAACGTAGTTGGCATGGCCCGCACCTTCGACGCTTCTCGCCCATCCGGCTGCAACCGGGCATGCATCCGCGCGAGTCGAAGAAGCCCGTAATGGAACGCGTAATCGTCATTGGTTCGGGGCCGGCTGGACTGACCGCCGCCGTCTATGCCGCGCGAGCGAATCTCCGGCCGCTCGTCCTCGCAGGCGGCCTCTATGGCGGACAGCTCATGCTGACGACCGACGTCGAAAACTATCCCGGCTTTCCCGAAGGCATCATGGGTCCGGATTTGATGATCCGCTTTCGCGAACAGGCCGAGCGCTTCGGCGCCCGCATCGAAAACGTCGACGTCACCGCCGTGGACTTTGCCAGGCGCCCACTGCTGGTGCGCACCGACGATGCCGAGTACGAAGCCGAGAGCGTCGTCGTTGCGACCGGTGCGAGCGCGATTTGGCTCGAAGTTCCCGGCGAGGAGCGTTTACGCGGCCGCGGCGTTTCGAGTTGCGCGACCTGCGATGGTGCGTTCTTTCGCGAGAAGCACATCGTCGTCGTGGGCGGCGGGGATTCGGCGCTCGAAGAGGCGCTCTTTCTCACCCGCTTCGGCCGGCGCGTCACGCTGATTCATCGCCGCGACCGGCTGCGCGCCAGCAAGATCATGTCCAACCGCGCGCTCTCCCACGAGAAGATCGATATCATTTGGAACACGGTCGTGCAGGAAGTCCTCGGCGAAGACCGCGTAACGGGGCTTCGCCTTCATAACGTCGCCGGCAGCACCTACGTGTTTGAAGCCGACGCACTCTTCGTCGCGATCGGCCACACGCCGAACACCGGCGTCTTTGCGGGGCAGCTCGATCTCGACGAACGCGGTTACATCGACTCGCCCGACGGTTCGCTGACGAATGTTGAAGGCGTTTTCGTAGCGGGCGACGTCAACGACCATCGGTACCGTCAGGCCGTGACGGCTGCGGGCGCGGGCTGCCGCGCCGCAATGGACGCGGAGAAATACCTGGAGGCGCTCGAGTTCAAAATCGAGAACGTTCACGACCGCGGGCCTTTGCCCGCGCTCCCATAGGAGCCATCATGAGCGACCAAGAGAAGCAGAACAGCGACGACCAAGTCGAAAGCGTCAGCGGCGGCAGAGGCCACACGATTCCGATCGATCCGCCGATTCGTCCTCCCAGCAATCCGACCCAAGGGCGAGTCCCCGATCCGATCGAGCGGCCCAGTAACCCCGTCGGCAGCCCCTAAAAAGCAAACATCGGTGAGGGGCTGGTGCGAACCGGCCCCTTTTTAAATTCCGCCGACGAAACGGCCGGGATTGAGCGTACGATTCGGATCGAACCGCGCTTTGAGCGCTTGCATCTGCGCAATGGCCGGCGGCGATTCGCCCCATACTCGCAGATAGATGCGGTTGGGATGATCGCTCGCAATCACTTGCGCGCGCGGCTCGATTTCGTGCAGAGCGTCGTCGAAAGCTTCGATCTTTGCTCCCAGCGCGCGAGCATCGAGATCGCTTACGCGTACGATGATATCGCCGTTGAGAACGTCGACGATCGTCTCTGCGCGCATCTCAAAGCGGCGCGCAAGTTCGTTTGCGCGCTGCGCGTTTGGCTCGCAGGAGTGCGGCAACGAAGCGATGCGATAGGTTACCGAGCGTTCGCCCAGGCACGCGACGTACGCATCGACGACGCGCTGAAACGATTCCCGCGCGCCGGCGTCGAGCACGCGCGTCTCGGGCACGCCGGCGCGGCCGAGCGCCGAGCGCAGTTCGCGCGTCGCGCGCTCGAGCAGCATCTCGCTGCCCTCGAGCAGTACCGCGACGCGTCCCTCCGCGCCGTCGTCGCCGTCCACCGCTTTGTGAAATCCATCGATCCAAAAAGCCGCTGCGGGGCGCATCGGCAGCGTTTGGAGTTGCGCGCAGACCCTGGCGCGCGTTCGCTCCGGAAGCCGCGCGAGAAAGAGCCGGGCGTGTTTGGGTAGCGGTACGGTCTTAAAGTTGGCCTGCACGATGATGCCGAGGGTTCCGAACGAGCCGACGTAGAAGCGGCTCATGTCGTAACCCGAAACGTTTTTCACGACCATCCCGCCGGCGCGCGCGATCGTGCCGTCGGCGAGGACGATCGTCGAGCCGATAAGGTAGTCGCGCAGACGGCCGTACAGATGGCGCCGCGGACCGAGCCATCCCGCCGCCAACGTGCCGCCGACGGTCGCGTACTGCGGTCGCGGCGCGTCGAACGGGATGAACTGTCCTTGCGTGCTCAGCAATGCCGTGAGACTTTGAATTGGCGTGCCCGCGCGCGCGGCGACCGTGAGATCGGCCTGTTCGTTTGCCACGACGCCGGAGAGCCGCTTCGTCGAAAGATTGATGTCCGAGCGTTCCGGCGGAAAGCCCATGCCGCGAAGCGTCGCGCCGCCGACGATCGAGACTTTCTCGCCTGCACGATCGCAGCGGGCAAGAATCTCGCCGGCTTCCGCCGCGGTCTTCGGCGCGACGGAATCGCTGGGCGCTTTCACGGCGGCGTGACCTCGGGGCAGCGCGCTCCGCTGGGGAAGATTTTTTCCGGATTGAGCATACGGCGCGGATCGAAGACGTCACGCACGCGCCCCATAACCGCCAGGTCGGCGGTCGAATAGACGCGCGTCATGGCATCACGCTTCTCCCAGCCGATGCCGTGTTCGCCGCTGATCGTACCGCCCAGTTCGATTGCCGACTCCAGGATAACGTTACCCGTTTCGACGACCGCCGCGACTTGGCGCGCGTCGCTCTTGTCGTACATCAAAAGCGGGTGCAGATTTCCGTCGCCCGCGTGAAAGACGTTGCCCACCGTGATCCGGTTGATGCGCGCGGCCGCTTCCACCGCGCGAAGCGCTTGCGGCAGCTTGCTGCGCGGCACGCAGACGTCTTGCGTGTAGTAGTTCGGCGCGATCCGTCCGGTCGCGCCCGCCGCGCCCTTGCGCCCCGCCCAGAGTGCGTTGCGTTCGGCGAGCGTGTGGGCGCTTTTCCAATAATGCGCGCCATGCTGTTTGACGATTGCGTGAATGGCTTCTTCGCTGGCCGCGACGTCTTCCTCAAAGCCCGCGCTTTCGACCAGAAGCAGTGCGGCTGCATCGGTCGGATATCCGGCGTGAAACGCGGCTTCAACGGCCCCGATGATAACGGCGTCCATCATCTCGAGCGCGGTCGGCACGATACCGGCTGCGATGATTGCCGATACGGCCTCCGAAGCCGCATCCATTCCGTCGAACGCCGCAACCCAAACGCGCACGGCTTCCGGTAGGGCGAGCAACCGAAGCCAAGCCGAAGTCACGAGGCCCAAGGTTCCTTCGCTGCCCACCAACGCCGCCGTCAAGTCGTAACCGGCGTCCTCGATGCTCGTTACGAAGACCTCGCCCGCGTCGTCCACGACCTCGAGTCCGAGCACGTGATTGACGGTCGTACCGTAGGAGAGGCAGTGCGGGCCGCCCGCATTGGTTGCGATATTGCCGCCGATCGTCGAAATCTGCTGCGACGAGGGATCCGGGGCATAGAAAAGCCCCTCGGGCGCGACCTGCCGGGATAAGTCAAGATTCATAAGACCGGGCTGAACGCGAACGCGCCGGTTACGCAGATCGAGTTCCAGAATCCGGTTCATCCGCATCAGCGAAACGATTACCCCGCCGGCAGTGGGGACGGCGCCCCCGCAGAGCCCGGTGCCCGCTCCGCGCGCGACGATGGGTTCGCCGCAGTCGCGCGCGATCTTGACGACCGCGCTAACCTCTTGCGTCGATTTTGGCAAGACGACCGCCACGGGCCGGCCGCCATCGGTATAGGCGTCGAACGAATACACCGCGAGGTCTTCGGGCTCAGTCTTTACGGCATCCGAGCCAAGTGCCGCGATTAACCGCTCGCGCAGCATGCTTACTCGCCTTCAACGGGAACACGCGCGGACCCGCCGCTTGACAATTAAGAGAGGTTATGATTGCATGGTTGAACATCATGTGGAGGTGCTATATCTCGTTCTGTTATCGCCTTAGTCGAGGTTGGTGAGGGAACGTGTTGCGCAAGCCCCCGTCGTTTCGGCGGGGGTTCGCGTTTTCCGGGGAATCCGCGGGGCGATTACGGTCGACGCCGACGATAACGCTGCGATAACCCATGCGACGGACCGCCTTCTGCGGGAGATCGTCGGTCGCAACGAGATCGAGCTCGACGACATCGCCTCCGTACTCTTCACCCTAACGCCCGACTTACACGCAAGTTTTCCCGCGCTGGCCGCGCGTGACATGGGCTGGGTGACGGTGCCGATGCTGCACGCCGTGGAGATCGCCGTTCCCGGCGCGCTCGGCAAATGCATCCGCGTGCTGATGCACGTCAACACCACGCGCACCGCGGCCGAGATCGAGCACGTCTACCTCGACGGCGCCGCGGTGTTGCGCCCGGACTTAGTGCGCGCCAAGTCTTGACTCCGAAGGTTCTCGGAATCTTCGGCGTCGGGTTGATCGGCGGGTCGATCGGTCTTCGCGCCCGTCGCAACGGCCTTGAGGTCCTCGGCTACGACTCCGATCCGGCAGCGTTGGAGGAAGCGCGTGCGGCCGGCGCCATCGATACGATCGTGACTCGCGACGAAGTATCGGAGCGAGCCGGCGTGCTGGTGATCGCGGCGCATCTCGGCGCGACGCTGCGTGAAAGCGAACGCCTCCGCGAGCGAGGCGACGCGCCTTGCGCGCTGATTCTCGACGTGGCATCCGTGAAGAGTCCCGTCGTTGCGGCGGCGCAGGGGTTGAAGAACTTCGTCGCGACGCATCCGATGGCGGGCGGCGAGCGCAGCGGGGCGAGCAACGCGCGCGCCGATCTCTTCGAGGGGCACCCCTGGGCCTACGTGCCGTCCGGCGACGCGAAGCTCGATATACGTGCTTGCGATTTTATCGTTTCGCTTGGCGGCGTGCCGCTTGCGATGAGCGCGGAAGAGCACGATCGCATTGTGGCGATCACGTCACACGTGCCGCAGGTCTTCGCCTATCGGTACGCGCGCTTACTGCGGGAGAAGGAAGGCAACGCGGAACGGCTCTGCGGCCCGGTCGCGCGCGAGATGTTGCGAATCGCTAGCATGAATCCGGTGATGTGGGGCGAGATCCTCTCGGCCAACGCTACGAACGTCGAGAGCGATCTGCGCCGGCTTGCCGCCGAGCTCGAAGCGGCGGCCGATGAGCTTTCGGCCGCGGGATTGCCCGACTAACTATTCGTTGTCGGGCGGTACGCTCGATGATTTCGCGTTGGTGAACTTCGACGGCCCGTACGTCGACTTAAACGGCGTGAACGCGCGAGGCATTTGCCGGAAGTCGAAGCCGCCGAGATTGTTCGCGCGGCAGTCCGTGTAGCCGTATCCGTTTGCCGGTCGCGCCGGACAGCTTCCCCCGACGGGACGTAGTTTAAAGACCGTCTCCAGGAACTTCAAAATGCTGCCCGGTTCGTATTGCGTCTTGGAAACTTTGTGGCGTTGCGCGAACGGAGAGATGATTATGAGCGGTGTGCGTATCCCCAATCCTCGGAAATCCATTTGCGGCGGCGTCTCGGGGTCGTAGAATCCGCCCCAGTCGTCCCAAAGCACGATGACTGCCGTCGACGACCACTGCGGTCCCGTTCCGATCGCATTCACGACGGCTGAGACCCACGACGGTCCTTCGTTGGTGACGTAGGGGCCGGAATGGTCGGAGTAGGTGCCGTCCGGCACGACCCAGGTGACGGCCTTGAGCTGACCCTTTGCCGCGACGTCGAGCACGTTGGTCTGCGGCGTGATCACGTTAGCCCAGTCGGGGCCGAAACGGATGGAGCGGATCGAAGAGAACGGCGACCAAATGTAGTCGCCGGATTGGCAGCCGGGGCACAACGGGCTGCTCGTCGTCGGGGTGTAGTACTGCCACGAAACGCCGCGGGCATCCAGCGAATCGGCGATGGTCCGGTACTGCGTGAAACATGGGAACGGGCCGGTTGCGTACGAGATTACCCGCTGAGGGTCGAGCGTTGCCGTCGTCAGGCGGGCGGCAGAGTTGCAGCTCCACGACGTGCCGGCGGCTAAGTTCATGCCGCCCTGGTGGTTGCGCCATCCGGGATAGTCGACGATCGCCAAGTCTTTCGCGATGTCGGTCGTACCCGCGACCAAGTACTGATGCGCTGTGAAACTGGGGCCGAAATCGGTTGGGAAGTAGTGGTCCGCGAGGACGTATTGCAGGGCCATCTTCCAGTACGGACCGGCCTCGTTGACGTAGTTCGGCGCGTCGTTGGGGACGTAGACGTACGGCGAATGTACTCCCGACGTTCCGATGGGCCGGCCGTGGTTATCGAGGCTCGGACAGTTCGCTATGGGAAAACTCTCCGCATGCTCCTGGTCGAAGCCGTCCATCTTCCCGCCGTCGTATGCGACTTGCGCATCCTCGAAACAGTGCGAGATGTCGCCGATCGAACGTTCAAGGGTCCGCGATTTAAGCGGAACCACGACCGAGCCGGCCATGCCGGACCTGCTTGTCGCAGCACCAGGAAATCCCATGAAGAGATTGTTGAGGCTGCGGTTTTCCTGGATGATGATAACGACGTGTTCGATGCACGAGTAATTGGCGGCCGGGCAGCGCGTGGGCGAGGCGTTGGGAACTCGGCCAGGTGGCACCGTGGACGTGCTCCCCGAGCATCCCGCAATCGCGAAGCACGCGAATAACATAAATAAAGAGCCGCACTTTAGAGCGCGCATCTTGTCTCCTTTCGGCCGAATGCCGGCCTTCAACAATCTCCCCTTAGGTTACCGGTAAGAACTTCCCGTACACCAACGCTGATGAAGCGTGTTATTTTCTGCCAACGCGTCAACGCAACGGTGGGTGAGTGCCACGTTGCGTCGAACGTAGCCCGCCCACGAGCCGCTCGTGCTGCAGGAGGGGGCCAATGAGGACTTCAGAGTTTTGCCGCTATTCCTGTCACTCCGGGGGAGATGCTGGCAGTCTTCGTCGGTGGGAAGGGTCAGGAATGAGTGGCGGTGGTGCGTCGGACGTGCGCCAAGGCGGTGATCGAGTGCTCGATCGCGTTCTTGTGGCCGGCGGAGGCGGCGGCGGCGGTGGCGGCTTTAGGTCTGCCCCCGGCGGCGACGGCGGAAAAGGAGGCGGCAGCACGGGCGCCTCCGGCGGCAACGGCGGCGGGGGCTACGGCAGCTACAGGACCGCCGGAGGAGGAGCGGGTGGCACTCAGAGTGCCGGCGGGTCGAGTGGGACCGGCAGCGAGTGCGACTACTACACTGGGCACTCCGGCAAGAGCGGAAGGCTTCTCAATGGCGGGGCCGGCGGACAGGGCGGACCCTACTACGGTACTGGTCCCGGCGGCGGTGGTGGCGGCGGAGGCTATTATGGCGGCGGTGGCGGCGGCGCCGGTTCCTCGGCTAAAAGCTACTACTGCTATGTCGGCGGTGGCGGCGGAGGCGGCGGCTCCTCATACATCGAGCCCAGCGCTAAGAGTTTCCAAGGGTGGCAAGGCTGGAAGAATGCGGTGGGCAACGGCCTCATCGTAATCAGTTGGTAATCGACGCCCACCGTGATCTTAGCCGCAGTACTTACGGCATTATTAGCGCAGTCGACGCCAAGTCCGACAGCGTCGTCACCATGTCAGGCCGAGGCCGACATACTGCGATCCGACTACCCCACAGATTTCGAGCCTCCAAGCGAGCCAATGCCACTTAATGCAACGGTTTCGGTGCTTGTCGGCCCTGACGGCAGAGTTGAAAAGGCGACGATTTATAAATCGAGCGGTTATCTTCAGTTCGACATCGCATCAATTCGAGCAGCGAAGAGTTCGCGCTATAAACCTAAACTGATTGATTGCAAGCCGGTAGAGGGAACGGTTCTTTTTAAAACATCTCTCACGCCGAACACTTCTCCCTGAGGGGGGCATGGCCAATGAAGACTTTGGAGTTCTGCCGCTTCGCTTTAGGCATTTGCGCGGTTACCGTGATGCTCGGAGCCTGCGGAAGTCGTTCGGGCAACGGCGCGGTCCTGCCGCCGCCCACCGACGCCGGTAAGGTCCTTTCGCATCATCACAGCTTTTTCTACACGGGCAAGGAGCAGCGGTTCACGGTACCGGCCGGCGTGAAGTGGATCGGGGTCGTCGCTAGAGGCGGCGGAGGCGCCGATAGTGGCAGCAACGGAGAGCTGGGCGGCCTCGGCGGGCGCGTGCACGCCCTTATTCCCGTTACTCCGGGGCAGACTCTGGCAGTCTATGTCGGTGGAGGCGGGTCAGGCACCAACGGCGGCTTCAACGGCGGCGGGGATAGTGGAACCTCGTACTCCTGCAACTGTACCAGCGGCGGTGGCGGCGGTGCATCGGACGTGCGCCAAGGTGGTGACCGGTTGCCCGATCGCGTTCTCGTGGCCGGCGGGGGCGGTGGCGCCGGCGGGGGCTTTGCTTACGTCCTCGGCGGCGAAGGCGGAAAAGGAGGCGGCAGCACGGGCGGCTCTGGAGGCAACGGCGCCAGCTACGGCGGGTACCCGGTTGCCGGCGGAGGATCTGGCGGCGCGCAGAGTGCCGGCGGCTCAGGTGGAGTCGGTAGCAACTGCCACTATTACAGCGGGTACTCCGGCGATAACGGAACGCTCCTCAATGGCGGCGCCGGCGGGCAGGGCGGCTCCTCTCGAGGTACCGGTCCCGGTGGTGGCGGTGGCGGCGGAGGTCACTACGGTGGTGGGGGCGGCGGCGCTGGTTCCACATATGCAACCTACTGCTATGTCGCCGGTGGCGGCGGTGGCGGTGGTTCGTCGTATATCGAGCCCAAAGCTAAGAGTTTCCGAGGCTGGCAAGGCTGGAAGAATGCGGTGGGCGACGGTCTCATCGTTATCAGCTGGTAAATTGTTGGAGGGCTTATCGTCGCCGCGATGCCGGCGGGCGCGGATGAATTTGCCGAACGATCGTCCTTGCGGCGAGGAGGACGGCGGGATGCGACGGCGTGAGGGTTTCGACGGGTCCGACGTGTCGCAGCGAGCTGAACTCCCAAAGCGCGCAGACCGTCCAATCGGGGCAGTAGTAGCTCCACCACAACACACCGTGATACTTACCGGTGGCAAATATCGTTCGAGCCCATCCTTGAGAAACCGTACGGTCTCTGGTAACCACGTGCGACGGCTGCTTGACGCCCGCCGTCCGGAGAGCGGCCGTGTCGTTGAGATTGAGTATGCGATCCGTATCGTCAAGGTCGTACGTGCTAACGGCATAGTGCCTCCCGCTCGCGTGAACGAAATCTGATGGATACCACGCGAACAAAGCCCCAAAGATCTCCGCGACCGCGGCTTCGGGCTGCGCGGCGAAATAGAGTTCCCGGTATAAGTCGACGTTAGCAATGTGACCTAAAGTTGAAGGCGGCGGAACGTAAAGAGCGCTGCCTTCGTTATTGTCGGCAGCGCTGGGATCTTGCGGAAAAACCCGGAAGAGCCTCACGGATAGGCGCCGGCCTCGTGCGCGTCGATGGCGGCGATAAGTCGGGACGGCCCTTGCAAGACGAGCACGTCGATCGGCCGCTGTTCGTCTAAAAACGGATCGCTGCTGGTCAGCCAGCGCATCGCGGTCTCCGGTTGAAACGTCTGAAACGCGCGACTGAGCACGTAGTGCAGGTCGACGACGCGACGGGCGTAGCGCGGGTCCATCGAGCGCTTGCGCTGCTTCCAATTCGTCACCGTTGCGGGCTTTACATCGATCAAGCGGGCGACGGCGTTGGATCCAAAACTTTCAATGAGTTGCAGAAGCAGGGTGCGCGTGTCGGTCAATGCCTCCGGCCGCCGTGGCTTCGCTAGCGCAGGGAGCGTCAAAACCCAATCGGTTGTTGCCATCTCACCCTAAGTATAGCGAAAACAAAAACTGTTAGCAACCCCGAACCCCCGGGCTTGGCACGCGATGCGCTACGTGTCACAAGTGAAGAAAGCGAGCCACAGGGAAGAGCAGCGCATGAAGCGGCTTCTTATTCTTGCGGTTCTTCTGGCAGCGGTACCGGTCGCGGCCGCGCCCCCGGGTGTCGACTATCATCTTGCGCGGACGTTCGTGCTCGGCGGCAGTGGTGGTTGGGATTACCTGACCTACGACGCCTCCTCCCATAGGCTCTTCGTTTCGCGCGCCACGCACGTTATGGTCGTCGATCCCCGGAGCGGCACCATCGTTGGCGATATCGCCAACACCCCGGGCGTGCACGGCATCGCGCTGGCGCCCGAACTCAAAAAGGGCTTCACCTCCAACGGCGCCGACGGAACCCTGACCGTCTTCAACCTTTCGACGCTCGCGACGATCGCGACCATTCAAACCGGCGCGAAAAATCCCGACGGAATCGTCTACGACCCGGCGAGCGCGCGCCTCTTCACCTTTAACGGCGGCAGCAACGATGCAACCGTAATCGACGCACATACCAACACCGTCGTCGCCACGATACCGCTCGGTGGCCGGCCCGAGTTTCCGGCGGTCGACGGCCGCGGGATGGTCTACGACAACGTCGAGAGCACGAGCGAGATCGTCGCCATCGACGCGCGCAGCGCAAAGATTATTGCGCGCTTCCCGCTAGGAAGCTGCCTGCATCCGTCGGGTCTTTCGATCGACGAACAAAACCGTCGTCTCTTCACCGCGTGTACGGGTGAAATGGGCGTCGTGGATGCCGATTCCGGAAAGCTCGTCGCCACGATTCCCACCGGCGCCGGGACCGACGCCACGCGGTACGATCCGGCCTCACGTTTGGCCTTTGCTTCCAACGGGCGCGATGCGACGTTGACGGTCGTCCAAGAATATGCGCCGAATCAGTTTACACTCGTGCAGAACGCCACGACGGCGCTCGGTGCGCGGACGATGGCGCTCGACCCGCAGACCAGCGACGTCTATCTCGTCACCGCCAAGCTGATTGTAAACCCGCACCCAACATCGTATCGCGATCGGTACACCGTCGTGCCGGGCACGTTCGAACTGCTTGTGATGCAGCAGACCCGGGCCCTAGAAAACTAGAAATCCGCCTTACCTAGCCTGCGCCATCGCGCTGGCGAGCTTCGCTTGGGCGGCCGTCGTCAAACCGTTGAGTTCGTCGAAGACGGCAAACTGCGCCGCGGTTGGCCGGTCGTATGCCATTTCGACGTCGGCCGCGAGGAAGGCCAGACGATCGTGAAGCTTCGTTTCGTAGAGCAGGCCGCCTTCGCTCGAAGTCATCTTGAGTTGGACGACGTCGGCGATTGCGCCATCGAGCGCGGCGTTGGGTCCCACGCGACTGCGCAGCGCCAAAGCCTCGTTGATCTTGCGATCGAGCGCATCGAGCGCCGCGTGGACGCGTTGCTCGAGCGCGAATCGCGCGGCGAGCGCATCGGGCTCCACGTGGATTCGCGGATCGAGTTCGACGTTGAATGACGCCCGCGTCGCGCTGCCGCCGTAGTCGGGCGTCAGCGTGTACGTGCCGGGAAGCACAACGGGGCCGCTCACCTGGTCGTCCTCACCACCCGCGGCGATCGGCGGATTGAAGCCCGTGACTTCGGTGGCGTCGGGATAGCGGAGATCCCACTGGAAATGATTGGCGCCGGCTCGAATGCCCGTCGCTTCGAACTCCGCTTGGCGTTCTTTTGCCGACGGCGCAAAGAGCGGGGCCGCCGGCGTCGCTTGCGGTTTGGTTTTGCGATGCAGCGCGAACGTCCGCACGACGTTGCCGGCAGCATCGCTCAACGTCAGCGTCGCCGGCGTTGTGCCGTTGTACGACGCGGGAATGGTGAAGAAGAGCGTTGCGCCGAACGGCGGGTTCTCACCGGCGCCGGAGTTTGGGAAGGCGCTCGCCCCGTAGGCGTGCGTCAGCCACGCCGTTTGCGGCGCGAAGACCTGCGCCCCGCTCGCAACGGTCGAGCCTTCACGCGAAAGCTGTTCGAGCAGCGCGAGGTTGTCGAGCACCCAAAAGGCGCGGCCGTGCGTTGCGGCAACCACCGCACCTTGACGGGTATCGATCGCGAGGTCACGCACTTGCACCTTTGGCAGGTTGAGTGCGAGCGGCTGCCACGCCGCGCCACCGTCGTAGCTCACGTAGACGCCGCTCTTCGTTCCAAGGAAGAGCAGGTTCGCGTCGTTGGGATCTTGCCGAACGACGAACGCGTATTGATCGCTGGGAAGGCCCGCGGTCATCGCCGTCCAGTGGGCGCCGTAATCGGTCGTTTCGTAGACGTAGGGATGGAAATCGTCCCACATATAACGCGATGCGGTTAGGTAGGCCGCACCCTTTGCAACGTGCGACGGTTCGATCGAACTGATCTGCGCGTTCTGCGGCAGTTCGGGCGGCGTTACCGCGGTCCAGTGCGAACCCCCATCGTTGGTCAGGTGCACGAGGCCGTCGGCCGAGCCTGCCCAGATCACGCCGTTGTCAAGCGGCGAGACGGCAAGCGACGAGACGTCGGGATAGACTTCGGCGCTGGTTTGGTCGAGATCGATAGGGCCGCCCGTCGGCGCCTCCGTAGTGGGATCGTTGCGCGTGAGATCGGGGCTGATCGTTTGCCAGGTGCGCCCGTAATCGTCGCTCTTGAGCACGTACTGCGAAGCGACGAGCAGCTCTTTGGGATTCGTCGGCGAGAAGAGCACGGGGTGCGTCCAGCCGAAGCGATACTTAAGCTCGGCCGAGTACCCGCCTTCCTGATAATCGGGCCAGGGGCTGACGCTGCGATATTGACCGATCGTCGCGTCGTACTGCAGGAAGATCGAAAAGTAGCCGCTGCCGTAGGTAATCTCGGGGTCGCCGGGCTGCGGTGCGACGAACGTGCTCTCGCCGTACGCCACGCGTTGCCACTCGTCGCCCGAGATTGCGCCGTTCACCGATGCGCTCGGCCCTTCGATCGAGCCTTCGTCTTGCTGCGCGCCGTAGATGTGGAACGGGAAGCGATCGTCGAGGGAGACGTGATAGAACTGACCGGTGGGCTGATTGTGTTCGCCGCTCCACGTCTCGCCGCCGTCGGTGGAGACGGTCGCGCCGCCGTCGTTACCTTCGAGCAGGATCTTCGGATTGCGCGGATCGACCCAGACGATGTGGTTGTCGCCGTGCGGCGGACGCAGCGAGCGAAACGTTTTTCCGCCGTCGCGCGATACCCAAGGCGCTTGCACGTTTGGGACGTAAATCACGTTGGGATTGGTGGGGTCGACGTAGACGCTCATATAGTAGAAGGCGCGCTGGCGCAACTCCATGTCGTCGTTGGTGCGTCGCCACGTTGCCCCGCCGTCGTCGGAACGGAAGATGCCGCCGGCCTTTGCCTGCACGATCGAGTAGACGATGCGCGGGTCCGATGGGGAGACCGCGACGCCGATGCGTCCCAGGATGCCGCGCGGATAACCGGGGTTGTGCGAAAGTTTCGTCCAATGCGCGCCGCCGTCGGTCGTCTTGTACAAGCCGCTGCCCGCGCCGCCGCTCACCAGCCTCCACGGCTGACGTTGCGCCTGCCACATCGCCGCGTAGAGCGTCTGCGGATTTTTGGGATCCATCGAAAGCGCGATCGCGCCGGTTGCGTCGTTGACGAAGAGCACCTTCGTCCACGTCTTGCCGCCATCGTTGGTCTTAAAGACGCCGCGGTCGGCGTTGGACGTAAATGCGTGCCCCATCGAAGCGACGTACACGACGCCGGCGTTGCGTGGGTCGATCGCGATTGCGCTCGTTGTGTGCGTCTCGCGCAAACCGGCGTACGTCCACGTCTTACCGGCATCGGTTGATTTAAAGACGCCGTCGCCGGTGATCATGTCGCCGCGGATATCGCTCTCGCCGGTCCCGGCCCAGATCGCGCTCGGATTTGAAGGCGCGACGGCGATCGCGCCGATGCTGTTGCTATCGCCGGGCAGCGTGCCGTCGGAGATGTTCACCCATTTGATGCCGTAGTCGGTGCTCTTCCAGATTCCGCCGTCCACCGCGCCCATGTAAAAAAGATTCTGGCCCGGTACTCCGGCAACGGCGACGACCCGGCCGCCGATAAACGGCCCGACGCTGCGCCATTGAAGCTTGGCGACGATTGTTTGTCCGCTCCCCTGGTCACCGGCGGCAATGCTCGCCGCCGCCAGCATAAGCATTCCAAGAATCGCCATCATTCGCATCACAATTGTTTGGCCGATCCATCATGCTGAACCTGTACTGCGATGATCTCGATGAGTTCGCGTAAGGCTCGACGTCGCTGGGATTTCTCGTGAACAGCGGGAGGCCGGCATCTAACGCGATTGACGCGATGAGAAGATCGAGGGCCCGTGGTCCGCGACCTTTTCGGCCGGCGGCCGCGACTTCGGCATAGATGCGACCGTATGCCCGCGCTGCACCGTCGCCAAAGGGCAGTGGAGTAAAGGACGCCTCGGCGCGTTGAAGCCGATCCTGACGGCGAGCGCGTTCGGTGGGGTCGGCGGCTGCTTGAGGCCCCGCGGCCAGTTCCGCCATGGTGATTGCGGCGATCAGCGGTTCCTCAACAAGCCTAGTCGAAGCGTGAACTTCGACGGAAGAGTTCAAGGCGACGGCCAATAACGTCGCCGTAAAACGCTGAGAGGCAAACACATGGCCAAAGTTAAGCCCGAATCAAAACGTAAAGAGGCACGCGGGATCACGCTTGCCGATCTTCTGGAGCGTGCGAAAAGCCTTGAGGGCGCCGCAGGTGAGTTTGCCGATCCTCCGGACGAAGACGAAAAGGCCGCCAAACGATATCGCCTTCGTTACGAGCAGCAAGCGAAGGCGCTATTGGACGATCTCACTCCCCTGCTCGATATCTTGTCCCGCGCCGGGATATTTGCGGCGTCCTACATTCCCGACGTTTATGAAAACCCGGAAGGCGATGCGAGCGAGGCAGAGAGCGACGACGATTGGCGGACGTATGTAGCGTTCGAAGCCGACTTCGGGCAACGGCTCGACGAAACGGCCTACGAACTCATCGGATCGCGCATCGGGGGCATCTCCGAGCCGCCGCCGCCGCTCATTCGCGCGGGTCAAGACGAGGATTTCGGCCCGTTTCATCCGGCCGTCTTTCTGCGGGTTCCCGTCGTGGGGCACGTCGTGCTGGAGGAGGCGTGGCAGCATGAGGGTGACGACATCCGCGTCATTCACACGCGGCCGATCCTAGCAGATCGCTCAAATGTGGAGTTTGTAAGCCAAGACTTCAACATCATCGGCTTCCAGCCGACGAGCGTCCCGATGGTGGCCGTTTATGGAACGTTGGAAGCCGCCATCGACCTTCGCGAATATCCTTGGGATATCGAGACGCTGCTGGCGGAGGACGTCATCGAACTGCTCGGCTACGACTATCCGGATTCGGAAATTGACTGGCTCGCGCGCATATTCCAAGCGCGCGAAGCGCACGAATCGGAGGCCGAACAGGAGAGGGACCACGACATGGGCGTCTACTTGCGCGGCGAGTACCGCAAGCTGCCAAAGCTCGAGCTTCCACCATCGGACGACAGCGAAAAAGACTCAAATCCTCCGTAAATTCCCGCGGGCTGCGCCATAGCTGAAACAATAGGGCGCGGCCGACCGTCTCTCTTATCGAGAGGACGAATCTATGACATCGAACGCAGCAGCGCCCCCGCGTACGTCACGGACGATCGGGATCGTGTATCTGGCTTACTTTCTAACGGCAATCCTAGGCGAGCTTTTGCACAGCCGCGGGTTTCTCGTCATTGGGAACGCCGTAAGCCTTATCGGGTACGGGTTCTATGTCGCATTAACGCTGCTCTTCTATAATCTGTTCAAGCCGGTGAACCCGAGCCTCTCGCTAATCGCGGCGTGCTTCAGCCTCGCGGGATGCGTCATTGGCGCTCTCGGAATCTTTCATCTCTTGCCGTCCGCGGTCAGTCCGCTCTTGCTCTTCGCAGGCTACTGCCTGCTCATCGGCTACCTTATCATCAGATCGACCTTCTTGCCGCGCGTTCTGGGCGCCCTGATGGTGCTGGCGGGATTGGGATGGCTTGTTTTTTCCCTACCAGTGGCCAGTCATTTTGCGGCCTACCTTGAAGCTTTGGGAATCCTTGCCGAAGGATCGCTGATGCTTTGGCTCCTGGTCATCGGCATCAACGTTCAGCGCTGGAAGCAGCAGGCGGTTTCCTAACCTGCGTCAGATGATTGCGCTGATGGAACTTCCTGAAGTTCCATCAGCTCGCGCAGCGCTTCTATCGGAGACAGCTTGTGCCAGCGGTCCGCTCCGGCGCGCTGCTCGTAGTCGGCGACCAGCGCGCAGAGAACGTGATAGTACTCGGTTTGCGCCGCGGATCGGCAGTCGCCACGCATTGTCAGCTCCTCGATCTCGCGCATAGCCGAATCATAAGCGCGCTTTGTGCTAATCGCGCGCGAACGGCGCGCTCCCGGTGTCACTCTTGCTCTCCCGGTTTCATCCTGAGCTTGTCGAAGGATTCTTCTTTGGACGCCCGCTCTTTCTTGCCATTCTTGCGCGCTGCTAGGAACCGACCAGCGCTCGCGCTTCGTCGAGGACTGGCTGGACCTTACCCGCCCGTAACAGATCCAAAGGCAGGCGGCGCCGCAGTCGCGGATTTTGCGTCAGAAACCATGCAGCTTTGCGAAACGGCGAAGCATCCATTACTGCCAGCACCTCTGAAAGGTGGGGTAGCAAGCCCGTTTCGGAGGCGGGATCGAACTGCCATCGAGGAAAGCGCAACGCACGTCCGTCGGGAATCGCGAGCAACAGCCCCTGCTTGGCCATCTTGTTCACGACCGGCCGAGACCGATTGACGTAGCGGCGAACCTCATCGGAGCTGATAGTGTCGTCGAGTATTAGCGCACGCACCGTATTGTGCCGGATCTGGTTGGCGCTGTGCAGTCGCGCGAGGTCGCCGGCCTCAGTCTCTCTCGTCGCCAAAACGTAGGTCTCCAGCGTCTCGAGCGCCACTCGAAGAAGCCTTTCACCAGCATCTTCGTGAAGGCGCTCGAAGAGTCCGCGGGAACCACTGCTGGCTGATGTGGCCTTGGCAACAGCGTGCCTGCGCGCTGGCCGCCGCTTCTTGGTGAGAATCGAGGTGCCCATGCCGTCAAGCATAGCGTATTCCGTAAATCTCGTAAAGTCCGTAAGCATCGTAAAGTTCGTAAACTTCGTAAAGACGGATGATACCGCCTCTCTGGCCGCTAAATCGACGCGGACTCCGCTTCGACAACTTCGCTCAGGACACGCTCTGTCGAAGGGAACGGCGTTTCTTTGGGCGCCCACCCTTTCTGCCATTCTTGCGCGCCGCGCGCGCCTTTGCAAGCGACGATACTTTGCCGGCGCGCCTGCCCAAGTCACCGCGAATCGTCCGACCGAAGAGTCTATCGAGCAGCCCGGGAATGAACACGTCGATGTCGAGCTCATCTTGAGAGATCGTTGCTCCGCCGTTGCCGGCATACGCCGCCGTGAGCTGTTCGGAGCTCGCCTTGGCCAGAGGCGGAATCTGCGATCTTGGGATGCTGAGTCGGACACCGGAGCTGAGTGTTAGGCGCAGGGCGTCGGCTCGCGCGTCGTAGCTGAGCGAACGGAGCGAGAGCATTGCCTCCTCGTAGGCGGCGCGAGCTTGTTCGTTACGGTTACCGGTCAGTGTCTTCCCCATAGATTTTCCTCCAGACGGCCCAGCAGGCATCGATATGTTCTTGCACCACTGTGATCGCGCCGCGCTTCACGTGTTCGCTGGGGCGGCCGTATTTCGCACTTACGAACGCCACCGGCTGTAGCGAGATTTTCAGGAGAATGCCCTGTTTTAATACGTGAAGGTGAGCTGGCCCGTGATCGTCGGTGAAAACCTTGATGGCATGTCCCCTGACCTCAACCACCTTAGGCACGTGTATCTTAACCTAAGTACTTGGGTTTGGCAAGCTTGTCAATGGCACCACCAGGCGATAGCGCCTCAAGAAATGCGGAATCAACGCAGCGTCGCTCACATCCACAAGCGATTTCACAGCAGCGAGCCTCCTTTGTCCGTCATGCCGAGGTCGTTACGTTCCTTATTTCCCCTGCCTGCAAGACGGTGCGCCCTGCCAAGATCGTCAACCGGCCCGCAGGGCCCGCCGTCCGCGCCTGGATTCTTAGCGGAGGGGCGCCGAAAGAACGTGAAGGAACGGGCGAGCACGCAGAAAAGGACCGTTAATGAAACGACGGTGCTTGCTTCTCGTCGCCATTGTTGCTGCGACGCTGTTGGCCGCGTGCGGCGGCAGCCATTTCGCGCCCTCGACGTCGAGCAGCGCAGCGCTCGCCGATAAAGCGCACTCGTCGAGCAGCACCTATAAGCTCCTCTATAGCTTTAAAGGGACGCCGGACGGCGCGAGCCCGCTCGCGGGCTTGATCGTTCTGCACGGCAAGCTGTACGGCACGACGTTGAATGGTTCGAAAAACTACTGCTCGGCAAGCTGCGGCAGCAACGACTGTTATCTCGGCTGCGGAACCGTCTTTTCGGTCGATTCATCGGGAAAAGAGCGTGTCGTCTACAATTTCAACGGCAACTTCAACGAGGCGCAAGACGGTTCGTGGCCGTTTGCCGGCCTGACCGCGCTCAAGGGAAAGCTGTACGGTGCGACCAGCGGCGGTGGTGTCGGCGACGGCACCGTGTATACGGTAACAACATCCGGTAAAGAGAGCGTACTCTACCGCTTCACAGGCGGTGCGGATGCCGAGATTCCCGAAGCGAACCTCATCGCCGCCAAGGGAATGCTCTACGGCACGTCGGTTTACGGCGGCGGTTCGGGATGCGGCGGGGCCGGCTGCGGTACGGTCTTTTCGGTCAGCCCTGCCGGCAAAGAGCGCGTGCTCTACAGCTTCGCCGGCGGCAGCGATGGCGAGCGGCTCTACTCCGGCGTAACGTACGTTCACGGCGGGTTGTACGGCGCAACGCTCGAAGGCGGTTCGGGCTGCGGCAGCACCGGATGCGGAACGATCTACGAGCTGAGCCTGTCGGGAAAGAAGCACGTGCTGTATAGCTTTGGCGGCACTTCGGACGGCGCATATCCCAATGCGCTCACCGCGGTCGGCGGCGTCCTGTACGGCACCACGGAGGGCGGCGGCGCAAAAAGCTCGGGGACATTCTTCAGCATCACGAAAGCCGGGAAACTGCAAACGCTGTACTCGTTCACGGACATTCCCGACGGCAATCTTCCGGGCGCAAATTTGCTCTATCTCAACGGCAACTTTTACAGCACGACGGTCGGCGGCGGCACGGCCGGCCTCGGCACCGTATATCAGATTAGCAAAACGGGCAGCGAAAGCGTGCTCTACAGCTTCCAAGGCGGCAACGACGGCTCAGATCCGCAAGGCCCCGTGGTTGCGTTCAAGGGCGCGCTCTACAGCACTACTTATAAAGGCGGAGGTACCGGCTGCAGCGGCAACGGTTGCGGCACGATTTTCAGCGTAACACCCTAATGCACTTTTAGCTCGGAGGTAAAAATGAGTTCACGGATGAGTTTACTGACGGCGACGGCAGTTGCCGCGGCCGCGATGGCGTTGGCCGGTTGTAGTCAGACGACGGGGTTGAGCGGACCAAGTGGCGTGGCAAACGCGAGTGGCTCACTGAGCCCCCGTGTCGCCCTTCGACACGCTCAGGGTGACACGGCGGCGCGGAGCTGGATGAGTCCGGCCGCGAAGAAGTCGGATTTGCTTTATCTCGATGACCAGACAGGCGACGTGTACGTCTACTCGTATCCGAAGGGCGTGCTGATGGGTACGCTCACCGGGCTGCCCGAACCGCAGGGCGAGTGCGTCGACAAGAAGGGCGACGTGTTCTTCACGACCTTCGCGTCGTATGAGATTCTCGAGTACGCGCACGGCGGGACGTCGCCGATCAATACGTTGAGCAATCCCGGCGAATACATGGAAGGATGCTCCGTGGATCCGACGACCGGGAACCTCGCGGCGATCGACTTCGAGCCGTCGGGCGGAGGGGGCGGCGGCGGTGTGGCGATCTACGCCGACGCGACGGGGAGCCCGACCGTGATTTCCGATTCGAATCTCTACCTCGGCTATCAAATCGGCTATGACAACAAGGGCAACATCTTCGTGGACGGCGTCGACAGCAGCCGCAACTTCGAGTTCGCGGAGCTTCCGAAAGGCAGCAGCAGCTTCACCGAGATCACGCTAGGCGTGTCGATAACCACGGCAGGCGGCGTGCAGTGGGACGGCAAGTACGTCACGGTCGGCGATGCGAAGAACGGCAACATCTACCAGACCAACGGTGCGGGCGGTCAAGTCGAGGGCACGACGTCGCTGAACGATTCCGACGGGATCTTCCAGTACTTCATCGCCGGTAGGAAGGTGATTGGGCCGAACGTCTATTCCGCGAACGTTGGGATTTGGAAGTATCCCAAAGGCGGCGACCCGACGAAGACGCTCAGTGGGTTCACCGATCCGTTCGGAGCCGCGATAAGCAGAGCGAAGAAGTAAGTATGATGGGGCACCAAACGCGGGCGGCAGCCCTAATGGTCGCGCTGCTCGCGGGATGCGGCGGCATGTCGCCGTCGCCGTCGCAACTCGGCACTACGGGTCAGAACACCGTCGCGCAGTTACGATTCCTAGGCGGCACAGGCGCGGCGCATCCATCCCGATTGACGGGTGCGAACGCAGCGCGTTCGTGGATGGCCCCCGATGCGAAGAAGTCCAAGACCCTGCTCTACGTCGCGGACCAGGGCGCCAACGACGTTGAAGTCTATTCGTATCCCGACGGTAAGCTCAAGGGTACGTTAACCGGATTTCAAACGCCGTCGGGCGTCTGCTCGAACAAAGCCGGCGACGTTTTTATTCTCAACGGCAACGGTACGAGCGTCGAAGTCTACGCGCACGGCGGCTCCAAGCCGATCCGGACGCTCGATCTTCCGGGCGCTCCGGAACTCAACTGCTCCGTCGATCCAACGACGGGGAACCTCGCGCTTGGAGTGCTCGGCGGCACCTGCGGGAACTGTTTTGTCGTCTTCGCCGGCGGCTCCGGAACGGCGACGAAATACACGCCGTCGGGTCAAAATGGGCTTCCAGGCTGCGGCTATGACAACAACTCCAACCTCTTCTGCGACGCCTACGGCACCAGCGGCTTCGCGCTCTTCGAGCTTCCCAAGGGAAGCTCGACGGTAGAAACAATCACGGTCAGCGGCGCGAGCGGCCTATCGGCGGGGTCGATGCAATGGGACGGCACCGACTTGGCGTTTGGAGCCGGCGCCGGGCCAACGCTCTATCGGATAAAACTCTCACTCTCCGGATCGACGGGAAGCGTCGTCGGCTCGACGTCGCTGAGCGGCGCGTCTGCGGTTTGGCAGTTCTGGATTACAAACAATCTCGGTGGTAAGAAGCACAAAGGACTGCGCGTGATCGCGCCAACGTTCGTCAACAGCGCCCCCGTTGTCGGCTATTGGAACTATCCGGCCGGCGGTACGGCGACGAATACGATCACCACCGGACTCGAAGAACCCGACGGCGCGGCACTAAGCACGAAGAGCTAAACCGTGGCGGCGAGTATGACTTTCGGATTCGGACCATACTCGTTTGTGCCTAGCTGACCGTCCTGCGCGAGCCAAACGAGCAGCACGATGTTTGCGACCGGCACGAAGGCAAGAAGCGTAAACCAGCCGCTCTTCCCGACGTCGTGCAGGCGACGAACGCCGACCGCCAGCGACGGGACGAACGACCCGAGCGCGTACGCGTCGAAGAGGGACATGCCGGCACGCGAACCGCTTGAGGCGGCGACGAAGACCGCGCCGACGAAAAAAAGGCCGATGCTGATCATCAGATTGAACAGCACGAAATACCAGTATTCGCTGCGGCGCGCGCGACCGGTAAAGGTGGCGTATTTCCTAAACGCCTCGATAAAATAGTTCACAGTAGGCTCCTCCTCAGGTTGCAGAAGCGCCGGATGGCCCAGCGTCGGGTTGATGTTAGCAACCTGCCCGTACAAAAGCGCACCGCTTTGGCCTTCTTACGAGCGTGCTCCCGGGTCCGAGTTCCAGTGGGCGACGGCCTCGCTCGAAGGCAATCCGAGCTCGCCGCACAGCCACACCGCCGCTTGCGCGCGCGTCATCGCTGTAGCGGGCCACGGAAGCTGTCTCCCGGCATGGCTGTTCACCGCGTCCCGTTCGCTTTGCGTGATCGTAGCGGTCGGCCTGAAATGAAGCGAGGTCGAATCGCTCAGAAAGCCGCGCACCCCGACTAAGTTTGCGGCAGCGAACGTCTTCGGGTCGTCGTTATAGTCTAGGTCGTCCCACCAAAAAATCGGGACGCCCCACTCGAGCAGGCGCAGTTGCAGCGCTGCGATCCGGGATCCGTTCGCGTGCACTTGCGCGGGCAGTACCGCCTGGCCGACACAGTAGGCCGCCAGCGCCCCGGCGGCCTCGCCGACCGCCCACTCACCGGGATGTACGCGATAAGCGCCGCTGGTTAAGTGCGTCGCGCCAATATTCTTGCACGCCGTAATCAAGTTGGACGCGTCGGTCGGAATGAGCGCGCCGAGCGGAATCTGGAACGGGCGCGTGGCGATGCCGACCCACGGGGTGCCCGGCGGTCCGTAGATTTGGTGTACGTCGATTCCGTAATAGCCGATGCCGCAAGAGTCGGAGAAGTTCATGGGAGCGCGGTTGAGGGGCGACTTGTCGTCCGCTACGGCGATGTGTTGCTCCAGTACCCGGACGATCGGTTTTGAGATGCGCCGCGACTCGCGAATGTAGGCCTGCGGCGCCGTGCCGTCGGACCGACCGAAGATATCCTCGCGCACCATCAGGTTGGGATAGCCCTTACCGTTTCCGTCGTCGTGCGGCGCCTCGGTCTGCAGCCAGTAGAGATAGCAGATCGAGACCGCTCGCGCGTCCTCCACGATTGTGGCGTCCGTCTGCGCGTTTCCGGTCGGGATTACGGCCGCCTGATAGTCGTTGCACCCGACGTTGATCACCGTGCGGTCGCAGGTAAACTGCGGATCGGCGAAGTTGCGGTGGTCGATGTACTGGCGGTAGTTGAAGATCGTTTCCCAATCCGGCTGCGCGGAGTTCGCCGAGGTGAAAACGCCGCCGATAAAGCCATTTCTTTCGTTGTACACGTGAAACGCCTGATCGTCGATCAGCTTTTGCGAATAGCTCGGCGGCCGCGGGATCGTATGGTCCTCTCCCTCCGGCCGGTGCTCCACCGCTATCGAGACCGTGATCGGCTGGATGTGCTCCGGATTCGCCTGCGGCTCGGCGTGCGGCTCCTCAGTGTCGTCCATTCCTTCCGCCCCGATAAACCAGCTCACGCCGCACATCGGCAGCAGGTCGCCCAGGTCAGTTGCATCTACGAAGACCGTCGCGCTCAGCGTGTCGCCGTTTGCCATCTGCAATGAACGAACCGTTCCGTTTTGCACGTCGGCCTTTGTGATCGCCGTGTCGAGCATCAGCGTCACGTTGGCCTCGGCGTCCTTGAGCAGTTGCCGGAGCACGGTCTCCGTCACGTTACAGTCGGCTGAAAACGGATGCCCGCCATCGAAAAACCCCGGATTGAAGTCATCTTTGCGCGCGCCGGCCGCAACCCTCGTATACGTGCGGTACCATCCACGAATGTCGTCTTTGAGCACCTGGTACGACTTCGAACTGCCATAGGTGTTCGGCGACGTCGCCGGTGCGGATTCGTCCCAGCGCGTCAATCCCTGCGACGTCGCCTGCCCGCCCAGGCCGCCGCCCGAATCCACCAGCGCAATGCGCTTTCCGAATCTGGCCGCAGAGAGTGCCGCCGATACGCCGCCAAAGCTGGCCCCAACGATAACGATGTCGAACTCCAAGTTCATAATGGCTCTCTCCTCAAGACGAACCGTTGGCAGGACCTTGTGCGAGCATTGACACATACCTGCTGACCGGAACTCACTATTTTCCTTGGTAATCTTTAAGCAGGTTTAAGCGGAGGTAGCGATGACTGCAAGCGGTGCTCCCATCCCAATCATCGAAGCGCCCGATTCAGGCACGAAGGCCGTAGCGCAAGCTGCAGCGGCCAACTTTCAAAGTCCGCCGCAAATGTGCGACATCGTGATGAAGGGCGGCATCACCAGCGGCATCGTCTATCCTTCGGCCATTCTGCGCATCGCCCAACGTTATCGCTTCAGGAACATCGGCGGGACGTCCGCCGGCGCCATCGCTGCCGCGGTAGCGGCCGCGGCCGAGTTTCGCCGCCAATCGAGTTCATCGGGCGATGGGTTCGTGAAGCTCAAAACTCAAGTCATGGATTGGCTGGCGCACGGGCGAAACTTACTGTCGTTGTTCGTTCCGGTCGTTACCGCCGCGCCGCTCTATTACTTTTTCATTTGGATGATTGGGCTCCAGAGCGCCGCTCGGCGATCTACGGCGACGGGCGCCGTCAATCTGGTCGTCACGACGATACTGGCCCTCCTGGCCGTCCTCGGATTCATCGAAGCGCTCTTTCAATTTCAGGTGGCATGGATTGGGCCGGCGGCTCAACTCGTTGCTATGCTTGCGATCGTACTCGTCGTTATCGTGCTGGTTTGCGTTTTGCTCGTTCTGCCCGGTTCCAACTTCGGGATGTGTACCGGCGGAAAGCAATCGACGCTCCCGGGAAGCTCCGAGCCGCTAACCTTCTGGATGTCGCGGCAAATCGATGATATCGCCTCTGCCGGCGCCAATCGCCCGCTGACGTTCGGCGACCTGTGGGCCGGCCGAATCAGAGCCGAGAGCGAGCTCGGCGAACTCGACGCTGGGCCGCCGGACGAACCAGTCATCAATCTCGAGATGGTGACGACGTGCCTGACGATGGGGCGCCCGTTCCGCCTCCCCTTCGAAAAAGACCTGTTCTATTTTCGAGAGGAAGAGTTCGCAGAGTTTTTCCCGCCGTACGTCGTTAGCTGGCTGGTGCAAAACGGCCGGGCGCCAAAGCCCGATCCGACATCGCAGGCGCGCCATGAATTCCTTTTAGGCCAGGGTTACCTGCCGCTGCCCACGCGGGCCAATCTCCCGATCGTCGTTGCGGCCCGAATGAGCCTTTCCTTTCCGCTGCTGCTGAGCGCGGTTCGCCTGTACGCCGTCGATTACACGGTCCCATACAACGCGCAAAATCGACAAGCGCCGGAGATCGAGCCGGCCTGGTTCTCCGACGGCGGTCTCTCCAGTAACTTTCCGATCAGCTTCTTTGACGGCCCGATTCCGCGCTGGCCGACGCTCGCGATCACGCTCGAGGACTTCCCACCCGGCGTCGACCCGGCGGTCCCCGCGAACGGCGCGTACGTTGCGGCGAACAACAACGCCGAAATCGGCAGCATTTGGACGCGCTTCAGTCAAGGCAAAGCGCCGTCGAACACGCCCGGCTTTTACGGCGCGATCGTCAACGCGATGCAGAACTGGCAAGACACGATGCAGTCGGAGGCGCCGGGTTTCCGCGACCGCATCGCGCACGTCCGCCTCGGGCCGCAAGAAGGCGGTTTAAATCTGACGATGCCGCCCGCCGTGATCCAAACGCTGCTGCAGCGCGGCGAACTAGCTGGAAAACTGCTCGCCGACCATTTCCAAATCCCTATCCCGGCGCTGCCCTTCAAGATGACGTGGGACAACCACCGGTGGATCCGCCTGCGCACGACGTTCGACGTCTTGCAGCGTTACGCCGGAGATTTTCGGCGTGCCTGGCAAGCCAGTGCTGCGCCGTGCGCTGACTATCCGGTGCTCGAAGCAAATGGAATGACGCCGCCTTCGAACGCATACCCGTTCCACACTCAGGCTCAGGTGACGGCCGGGCAAAAAGTGGCTGCGGACGTCGTCGATATCGCCGTTACTACCGATCCGCCGGCTTCATCACTATCCGAAAGAGCACCGAACCCCGTCTCCGACCTTCGAACGCGACCACGCTTCTAATCCTAGAGCTCCGGGCACGCGCACGGCGGCACATCGCCGCTCAACACCTACAGCCCCGGCGGCGAGCCGATCGGATGCTCGGTCGACAAGCACGGCGACGTCGCGATTACCAGCCTCAATCCTGGCGAAGTCACCGTCTACGCGGGCGGCAATCCGAGCGACGGTACGACCTATAGCGACAGCGCCTGCTCGTCCATGTGGCCGATGGGCTACGACGACAAGGGCAACCTGATCGGCGTCGGAGAGCACAACGGCGTAGCGTTCTGCGCGCTGCTCGCCGGCAAGACGTCCGAGACCACGCTGACGGCGAGCGGCTTTTCGATCATAACGCCGGGCGGAACGATGTGGGACGGCAAGTACATCGCGATCGCCGACCAGAGCGTGGGCAGTTCGCACGAGACCGGCGTCGTCGAGGCCTCGCTCAAGGGCACGACCTTGACGTCGCACGGCGAGGTTACGCTGGGCAGCAAGTGCGACGGGGAGGATGACGTTGGCCCGTTCATTCTCGGTAAAAAGAACACGCCGGTAAACAACCGCCAAGGGAAGCTCGTCGTCGGCACCAGTCCGTTATGCAGCGGCAGCGCCAACGGCATCAGTTACTGGAAGTATCCGGCCGGCGGGGATCCGTACGCCAGCTTCGGCTCGACCGACACGCAGCACAACGTGGTCGCCGTCAGCATCGGGGAATAGGCAGCGCTCGTTGCTACCTAGCTGCGATCGCTCGGATTCTGCATTGCCGAACCGCCGTTCCCTCAGCGATGCCGAGATTGAAGCCGCGTATCGGCGTCAAGATGAGAGGCTCGCCCGAGAGCCGCTCGCGACGAAGGTGCGATACCTGCCATCGCGCGACCTAGTGCTCATCGAGATGAACAACGGGGCATCTCTCACGATACCTCGGCGATTACTCCAAGGGCTAAGTGGTGCCGCTCCGGCAGAGTTGCGGCACGCGTGGATCTCCGAGCAAGGAACGGTAGTGAGCTGGCCCGACCTTGACGCAGACTTTACGGTCATATCGTTGCTCCAGGGCGTCTATGGTGGCAGGCGCTGGATGTCTGAGCTCGCACGCCGAGGTGGAGAAGCTAAGTCGAAAGCCAAGGCTCGGGCCGCGAGACTCAACGGCGCAAAGGGCGGGCGCCCACGAAAGCTACCGCGTTAAGCGTATAGCCCAACGCGCCGTGTCCGTGTGTTCTCCGCTGCGCGCGGTCTAAGTTCTCGCTCGGGCCGCTTACATGCCGAGGCGGATCCTGTCGAACGTTCCCTCGATCGTCTGTGGCGTGAGTTTGTACAGCTCGGTCATGAACTTCACCGTGGCCCCGGCTGCGCCGTCGAAGCCGAACGTGCAATCGTTGAAAGTGCATCCGACGAATTGCGTCGGACCTGACGCGCCGAACACGAGCGCGCACTTATCGAACGTACAGTTCTCGAAGCGCTGATTGTCGATCGGAATGCGGGTGTTGATGAATCGGGCTCCGCTGTGTTGCATCATGCTTGCTTCTCCTGGTGTTAAATGAGATTTTCAGGATTCTGCTTGTCGAGTCACAATCCCGCAAGCGAGGACGTCAGCGGCGCCCTGCGAATGGGCCTACGGTGGATCTGAAGCGCCGTCTCACCAAGAAGGAGCGCGACGAACTCAAGGCGCTGATGGAGGCCCGCGACCCGCATCTCGCCGGTCCGATGCAAACGTCAATCACACGCGTCCATGGCTTTCTTACAAACGTGGTCTTGGGCCCCATGGTCGTCCCGTCCGAATGGATTCCGCTGGTCTTCGGCGACGACGAACGCGATGAGCCTGCTCATGCGCTTCTACAACGAAATCGCGTCCGATCTCGGTGCGGAGGGCGGGCGGTATCAAATCTTCATCGACCGTGTCGGCGAGGGGCCGACGCTTCTCGACCTTGCTGACGACTGGTGCAGAGGCTATGCGCTCGGGATGGTTCTGCGCGAGGAAGAGTGGAAAGAGGCGATGGAGGCGCCGGAGCTTCAGACGGCGTTTCGTCCGATTCTGATGCTCGCGCATCCGAAGATGTCCCGCGAGTTCGATCCTATCGACGACCCCGAGCGGCATGCGGCGGTGCTCGACGCGCTGCCGGTATGCGCCGTCGAGATCTACGAGTGGTGGCGCAAAAGGTTGGTGGCCTCGATGCAGCAGGGCGCGCAGCCCGTGGATCCTGGCACCGTTCACCGTCCGGGGCCGAAGGTCTCCGCCAACGCGCCGTGCCCGTGCGGAAGCGGAAAGAAGTATAAGCGCTGCTGTTCTCCGCTGCGTGCGGTTTAGAGTCCCGCGACCGCGAACGGAAACTCGGTACTTACCATCCGCCGCTCCGGTTGTTCGGGTTCTTGTTGCCAGCGCCGATAGAACACAATCGTCGCGCTAGCCAGCACCAGATACATCGATTCGTGGGCCATCAGATTATCAAGCATCGTTCCAGGCGGCGGATCTTCATCGTCGCGCGACGCGATCGTCGCGATCGCCTCGAACAGACCGGCGAGAAGCGGCTCTCTCGTGACAGGCTCCCAAGCTTGCGCGCGCAACGTTACTCCCCGCACGTAGCCCATGCACCACGGCTCGGGCATGACGCTGCCAGCGTCGCTTCGGCCGGGATCGGAAAATAGAAAGGGGAGAAAGTTCAGCGGGTCATCGCGGAGTTGGAGCGCGATACCGTTTGAGAAACGCACGATCAATCCAAAGATGCGACGGGCCTGCTCGGTTGAGGAGAAAAGCGGTGTCGGCGCACCCAAAGCGTGCGGCAGCCATTCCGCGGGCAGAACGGCCGGACCGCTGATCAACGCGCTTAGGAATCCGTGGAGAGTTGAGATGTCCATGCAACCCGGCGGCACGTCCTCCGAGGCGAGATACGCGGCGAGTTCGTCGCGTTCAGCGACGGAGAGCGGTTCGAAGAGCCCGGGTAGCTCAAAACCCGGCGGCGTTTGCGTAGTATCGCCGCGCCGGCGGCGCGGGCTAGCGCTTTTGCGTGCCATCAGCATCCGGCGGTTCCGGGCCGCGGCTGCGAACCCCCTGTGGATTCCGGCTGTTATCCGCGGGCGGGCAAATCTTTGGAAAGGATGAAGTAACAATATGTACGTCTAAAGCGTATAGCATCGGCATGAGTGAGCCGAGACGAACCTGAGGCTTTTGAATGGGATCACGCAAAGAGCGAGCGCAACGACGTGGTGAGAGGATTCGACTTCGAATTTGCATCGCGCGTCTTCTCCGGTTCATTTGTGGAGCGCGAAGACCGACGGCACCGTTACGGCGAACCTCGCTTCGTTTGGACGCCCCGCGCTCGCGCGCGGCGTATCATCAGCGCGTGGCCGGCTTCGAGGCAAGAAAGTCGGATATATCATGACTATCGTGAGAAAGAGTAAATCGCAGATTGGAAAGGGCAGCGTGAATCGTGCGAAGGTCCGCGGAGCCTCCGAGAGCGAGATAGCCGCATGGAAGCGCGAAGAGGGTGTCGACGATACGCAGCTCGGTCCGGCGCGGTACGTGCCGAGTGTCGACGTTCGCAAAGTGCGGGAGCGGCTTGGCCTATCGCAAGAAGAGTTCGCCCACCGCTACAGGCTTTCGCTGCGCACCATCCAGGAATGGGAGCAAGGCCGCAAGCAGCCGTCCGAAGCCGCTCGGGTGCTCCTGTTTGCAATCGCCCGCGATCCGAAGGCGTTGGGACGCGCTTTGCGCGCCTAACCCATAAACTTCGTCGGCGTTTACCGCGACGGCAGTTCGCTGACGACGACCACCACCGGTTCCGTAAAGCCGGTGAGCGTCTTGCGCGACTTGCCACCCTTGGGGTATGGCCAGTACATGACGTTCGGCGAGCTGCCGATGTTCGGCCCGATCACGCGGTTATTGAAGAGCCCAAAGCCGATGACGTCGACCGAGCCGTCGAGCGGCGTCGTACCGGTTTCGGTGGCGTTGGTCCCGCTGATCGAGAACTCGTAGATCGTCGAGCCTTTATAGCCGGCGCCCTGGTCGTCGACGGCGACGTTCTGCCCATCGAATTGCACGCCGCCCGCGACCTGGATCGACTGCGGCAGGGTGACGCGCTGCATCGTTTTACTGCCGCGAGCCAGCTCGGCGAAGAAGAACATGCCGTGAACGTCGCCGCCGTCGAAGAAGAGATTGCTCTTGTAGTCGTACGTGCAAAAACTCGGGAAGAAGAAGTCGTAGCCGACGTAGTTGTGCGGCTTNNTGCCGTCGTGCCCGTCGGAGACGTAGACGTCGCCGTTGAGGTCGGTGCAGAGACCGTTGACGGAGCCAAAGCCCGTCAGCGTAAACTGCAGCTTCCCTTGCGGGTAATTGACTACGTCGACTTGCGACTTACCGAGATCGCCAACGTAGAGTAAGGGCAGGCGCGGGTTGCTGAGCCGGCTCGTCGCCGAGGTCGGCGCGGCGACCGGCGGAACGCTGCTGCCGCACGCGGCGAGCAGGATGGCGGAAGCACTAATGATGACGACGCGCTGAATCATGCAACCTCATTCGCAACGGCTTGCGGCAAGCCTTCGGCGGAGGCCGCTAGGGCCGGCGGAGGACCGCGAACAGGTCGCGCACCGCGTAGTGAAATCCGGGTAGCGCGGCGTGCTCGATCGCCGCTTCGTCGTCGAGGTGCGCGGTCGCAAGCGGATCGTGGAGTTCGACGACGCGCTCTTGCGGATCGACGACAATTACAAGCGACGAGCCGGCGGGCAGATAGGTGTCGACCTTGTCGTCGACGTCAGCGCGGCGATCGTCGGGAGAAAGAATCTCGACGGCGACGTCGGGTGCGAACGGCGGTACCTCCAGCTCCTCATCGCTCAACGCGCGCAGGCGATCGTTTGAAACGTATGCGATATCCGGAACGAGCGGCCGCCGAACCTCGCCCGGCGGTGCGACGCGGAAGCGCCACTCCGGGCCGACTCTTCCTCGCCCCAGCGCCCAACGGGTGAGTTCGATCGTCAACGCTCCTTGAAGGAAGGAATGCGTGCGTTTGGGACTCACTTTTTGCAGCGCGCGCCCGCGCACCCATTCGCTTTCGGGCTCCGTATACGGCAGGACGATCTCGTGATGGACCATGGCTTTACGCCATCCTATCACGGGCGGCACCATCAGCGTCGGGGGTGTGTTCAAGGCAGAACTATGAGTACACAGACGATGAAAGCCGCGGTGGTGCCGTCGGCGACGGAGCACCGCTTAGAGTTGCGCGAGCTTCCAATCCCCGAGCCCGGCGCTGGGCAAGTGCGCGTCACGGTTGAGGCGTGCGGCATCTGCCACAGCGATTTTTTAACGATGAACAACGTTTGGCCCGGCATTACGTATCCGCGCGCGCCGGGGCACGAGATCGCCGGCACGATCGAGGCGCTCGGCCCGCAGACGAGCGGCTGGAAGATCGGCGAGCGCGTCGGAATCGGCTGGCACGGCGGGCACGACGGTACCTGCGAGCGCTGCCGCCGCGGCGACTTCATTACGTGTCGCAATCTGCAGATTCCCGGTATGGCTTACGACGGCGGGTACGCGCAGTACGTCGTCGCGCCGGCCGTCGCGCTGGCGCGCATTCCCGACGAACTGACGTCTGTGGAGGCCGCACCGCTAATGTGCGCCGGCATCACGACGTTCAACGCGCTGCGTCACAGCGAGGCGCGGGCCGCGGATCTCGTCGCGATCCTGGGCGTCGGCGGCCTCGGCCACCTCGCCGTGCAGTATGCCGCGAAGATGGGCTTTCGTACCATCGCGATTGCGCGCGGCCGGGATAAGGAGGAGCTTGCGCGCAAGCTCGGCGCCGTCGATTATATCGACAGCCGCGAGAGCAGCGTCGGCGCCGAGTTGCAGCGACTCGGCGGCGCGAAGCTCGTGCTTTCGACGGTCACCGCGGCTGCGGCGATGGAACCGGTGCTGAGCGGCCTCGGCGTCGACGGCCAGCTGCTCATCGTCGGCGCGTCGCCCGAACCGCTGCCTGTGGATACGACCGCGATGATCGGCAAGCGCAACTCGATCAAAGCATGGCCGTCGGGAACCTGCACCGACTCGGAGGATGCGATTCAGCGTGCAGACCGGCGTGCGCGCAATGATCGAAACGATGCCGCTCGAACGCGCGGCCGAAGCCTACGAGCGGATGATGAGCGGTGCTGCCCGCTTCCGCATGGTCGTCACTCTTTCAGGGTGAGCCTGGAGTTATCCGGAAAGCTTTGTCGCTTGCGCTCGTATCGCAGTCGTGATGCGAGCGCGCTCTGCGCCGTGGCCGACGATTTCGAGGTCGCGCGATGGATGACGCGGCGCTTCCCGCATCCCTACGCGCTGCACGACGCCGAAGAATGGATCGCGACAGCTACGGCCGACGCGCGCGGGCAAATCCTCGCGATCGAGGTCGAGGGCACCATCGCCGGCGGCGTCGGCGTCGAACCGCTCGGCCGCGAGCGCACCGGCACGGCGCTCTTCGGCTATTGGCTCGGCCGCGCGTTTTGGGGGCGCGGCATCGCCACCGAAGCGGGGCGCATGCTCTCGGATTTCGCCCTGCAAAGCGGCGACCTGCGTCGCCTCGAAGCTACGGTCTTCGCGCCGAACGTTGCATCGGCAAGAGTGCTGGAGAAATGCGGCTTTACGCTTGAAGGGAGATCGCCCGAACTGTACCTCGATCGTAGCGGCGCCGTCTGCGACGGCTTACTCTTCGGCCGGACGCGCGGAACGTGAGCCGCGCCATCGTTACCGGCGCCTCCGGCGGGCTCGGGCTCGAGTTCGCCAAGCTGCTCGCCGCGGATAAGTATGATCTCGTGCTCATTGCACGCTCGGCCGACAAGCTCGATGCGATCGCCGCCGATCTGCGCGAGCGCCATAGCGTAAACGTCGAGACGTTGGCGCTCGATCTGAGCCGGCCCGGCGCGGCAGCGGCGGTATTCGCGCGTGTGCCGGAGTGCGACGTCCTCATTAACAACGCCGGCTTTGCGACGAACGGGCGCTTCGAGGAGATTCCCGAGGAACGAATCCGTGAAGAGGTACTACTCGATGTCTTGACGCTTACCGAGCTCACGCGCGCCTACCTGCCAGCGATGCGTGCGCGCCGAGCGGGCCGAGTGCTGAACGTCGCTTCGACCGCGGGCTTTCTCCCCGGTCCGTTCATGGCCGTCTACTACGCGTGCAAGGCGTACGTGCTTTCGTTCTCGCAAGCGATTGGGGAGGAACTTCGCGGCACCGGCGTCACGGTGACCTGCCTCTGCCCCGGAGCCACGGCGACCGGTTTCGCCGACCGCGCGCATGCGAATACGACGCCTCTTTTCAAACGGCTGCCGGTCGCGAACGCGGCGTCGGTCGCGCGCGCCGGCTACCGCGGCATGCAGCGAGGCCGAGATCTCGTGATTCCGGGACTGTTCAACAACCTCGTAGCGCTGGGACCTCGACTGACTCCACGCCGTCTCTTGATCTGGATCTCCCGCAAAACGATCGAATAACACCTTAGAAGATTGGCAACTCTCGGGCTGCGTCGTTCATCGGCAGGAGCGATTCGCGCTGGCGCGCTATAAACGCTACGCCGTTTTCCTGAAGGATCGTCGAAATCCAGCCGACCTCGCTCGACGGGATCGCCCCGAAGGCCAGCACAGGCTGCGCCCGTCCGATCTCCGCGCGGTACCGGACGCCGTAATCGAAGAGCTGCCCCATGCCGTAGCGCATGCGATCGACGGCGGCACTCTGCACGGTCAAGCTCTTCGCTTCCACCAGCAACCTCTGAGAGGCAAACGACGCGAGCAGGTCGACATTGTTGTTGAACAAACATGTTCCGTCGCGAGCCTCTACCATGGTCTTTACAAGCTTGAGCGTGTCTTGATGATCGCCGCGCGCACGTTCTTGGAGAGCTGCCGACTCGAACACGTCGATGGTTTTTCCTGTGGGCCGGTAGCCGGTGCCATCGGGAACGACAGTCAGCGGCCGGAACGCATCGCGCGGAGGCTCCGAAGCACGTCCCGGCAGGACCAAGCCGCTGAGGACGTCATCAACCGTCGGAGCTTCGCGCCACACCGCGCCCGTAAGGCCGGCAGCGTCGAGGATCCGGTGGTAGTCTAAGTCGTCGACGTAACGGACTGAGCGCCCCTGAAATGCGTTCCGGCTCGTGAACGTTGATTCGTACATCCGATCTTGCCGATCGACGTGCGGCACAGGATTCGGGAACCTAATCGGCTTGCGAATCCCAACAAAACGGTGGCTCGCGTCACCCGGATCGGTCCACCAGTCCCCGAGTTCGCCGCAGCCGAAGTACGCGCTCGCTTCGCCGGCCTTGGCGTCTCTTGCCGGCCGGTAGTAAGCGAACTTCTCGCCCCCGCGGATCTGATCGAAGTACTGCTGCGGGTAATGGTAAACGACGAACTCTGTGTCCTTATATTTCGGATCGTCGCGCCAGGCGCGCTGCATCAGAACAAGCGGCATGCTAGCCTTTGAATTTCGTGGCCAGATGCCATTCCAGGTGCTCTCGGTTCGGCATTAGTTCCTGATCACCGGGTAGGAATATCCTCGGCCCCCGTTGCGCATACTCGTAGTAGATCTCGCCGTTATCGAAGTCTTCCCTAAGACGATCGCTGACTTTGAAGCGGTATTCGGGCGTTACCGTGACGTAACCGAGGTCGAAGAGCGTATGTATGTCTGATCGCAAGGCGAGCCCATTGGTTATCTCATGTTGTTCGACGTCTGCGAACGGCTTGATGTGGCTAGCTTGCAGAACAGGAACGGTGTGCTCACCACTCACCGCGCAACGCCGCCCGTAGGCATCCAGCACGAGCTTCCGAAACGCTCCCTGCCCGAGGCGCGTCGGTTGCCAGACGGGCGCTCCGTAGCCGCCAAACGGACTTGCTGCGACCCGAGGTTGGTTGGCCGTCAGCGCGACAGAGACGTCGCGCCAAACCCGCTGAGCTACGCTCTCCGTCAAGTCGTAGTACTTGCCGCCTTGAATTGATCCTGACCAATCCTCGGGCTGCGCGACGGGAGTGCTGAAGAAGAACGGCTGCGACAGGACAAAGCAGCCGATCTCGTCGTCGGCGCTGGTCGGCACTTTGCGATTTGCTTGTATGCGAAGCCTCAGATCCTCCAACGTGGCCGCGCCGTTCTCGCGCCCGAAGAACTCCCACGCATCGCGGATCGGCATCCGCTCCACAAATGAAACGAATGCACCGCCACCGATGACGTTCTCCGGCGACTTGAGCTTGAAGAGGAACGGCATTCCGCGCTCGGCGTTTAACTTGCGGCCGCCCGGGCTCCAAAAGTTCACCTCGTCGAGCAGCGGCTCCTCACGCAAGAACCTGAACCACTTTGTGTCGGTAACGCCGACGTAGAACCGGGCCGGCCTGATCACGGGCGCGCTCGCATCGTGTAAGGCGTACTCTGTCCACGCCCCCGACACCCGCTCAGCGACCCCATACAATGAGGCCCTGTGTTTAGCGATCTGGCGACGTGCCGCTGACAAGCAGCGGTTCGAGCCCAACCGCCCTGCAGGGGTTGCGGGCTGGCGGCGCTATATCCTAAGGGGTAACCGAAATATTTTCTGAACGGAGCATTTTCGTTTGGCAGAAGTCTTGGTGAAGATCGGCGATTCAGCATGGACGGTACCTGAAACACAGGGCTACCTTAGAGAGGGCAGCCTTCAGGGCATT
>PMTY01000186.1 GCA_003167155.1 Candidatus Cybelea tumulisoli | reverse complement strand
CGCGCATGTCGTAGGGCTTGTTCGGCGAGTCGGGGATCAGGTCGTCGAGCTGCGCGACCATCCGGTGGGGGTCGTCGTCGCAGGCATATTCCGGCGGAGCTTCGGTATTGTTTTGCGGAAGAAACGAAAACAGATCGCGGGTCAGCTCGAAAAGATTTGCTTCGTTCTCGGCGACAAGATGCGCCACTCCGCTGCGCGTCGCGTGCGTCATTGCGCCGCCGAGTTCCTCGAACGTTACTTCCTCACCGGTGACCGTTTTGATGACCTCCGGGCCGGTGATGAACATTTGCGAGATCTTTTCCGTCATGATGATGAAGTCGGTTATTGCCGGCGAGTAGACCGCACCACCGGCGCAGGGGCCCGCGATCAGACTGATCTGCGGAACGACGCCGCTGGCCGCCACGTTGCGCCAAAAGATTTCGGCGTAACCGCCCAAAGAGACGACGCCTTCTTGAATGCGGGCTCCCCCCGAATCGTTGATGCCGATCATCGGCGACCCGGTGCGAATCGCCAAATCCATCATCTTACAAATCTTTTCGGCGTAGGCTTCGCCGAGCGAGCCCCCCAGCACCGAAAAATCCTGTGAAAAGAGAAAGACCTGGCGCCCGTCGATGGTCGCGCGCCCCGTGATGACGCCGTCGCCCAAGAACTCCTTTTCGTCGAGGCCGAACGCGTTGGCACGGTGGATGACGAACCGGTCGAACTCGGTAAAAGAGCCTTCGTCCACCAGCGCTTCCACGCGCTCTCGCGCCGAAAGCTTCCCCCGCGCGTGTTGTCGCGCGAGCGCCTCGGCTCCGGCGGGAATCGTCGATTCCGCGCGTTTTACCTCGAGTTCTTCATATTTTTCGGCGCGACTCTTCACGCCGTCAGCTTTCACGCATCCCCCCTTTTTGTCATCCTGAGCGCATTCGAAGGAGGCGCAGGCGCCAAGGTATGTCATTCGAGAATAACGACCCTATGCTCCGCGCTAGCTGCTGCATACTCGCCCTCGCCGTGGCCGGCGCGATCCCGGCGGGCTTTCCGACGCCGCCGCCGATTCCGCCGCAGAAGGCGGTCGCGGAATCGAAGTACGGGACCTCCGTTACCGACCCGTACCGCTATTTCGAAAACATGGCGGACCCCGTGGTCGTGCAGTTCTTCAAGGAGCAAAACGACTACGCGCGCGCCGTGCTCGGCCGGCTCGGCGAACCGCGCGAACGGCTCTTCGATCGCATCAAAGAGCTCGACAACACCGGCCCGGTGGTTTCGGGCGTCACGCGTGACGGCCCGTACTTTTTCTACGAAAAGATCAACCCCGGCGATAACAGCCCCAAGCTCTACGTGCGCAACGCCGACGGCAGCGGGGAACGCGTCCTGGTCGACCCGCAGAGCTTGGCAACGGCCGGCAAGCATTTCACCATCAACTATTTTCTGCCGTCGCTCGACGGACGGCACGTTGCCTACGGCATCTCCGAAGGCGGCTCGGAGGCCGAGGTAATTCACGTCGTGGATACGGCGACCACGCAAGTCCTTCCCGACGCGATCGACCGCGCCTATTACATCGGCGTAACGAGCTGGTTGTCCGACGGCAACTCGTTCTATTACGTGCGCTTCCCAAAGCTGCTTCCCGGCGCACCCCAAACCGATAAGGAGAAACGCCCCGTCGCGTATTTGCACGTGTTGGGACGCGACCCCGACCGCGACGTCGCGATCTTCGGATATAACGTGAATCCAAAGATCCCGTTCGGCGTAACCGATTTCCCAGTCGTGATACGGTCGGCGGCCTCCCCCTATACGGTGGCGATGATCGCTCGTGGGGTTGCAAACGAGCGCACCATCTATGCGACCCGCTCGACCGTTCTCAATTCCGACGTCTCCTGGACGCCCGTAGCGACGCCCGCCGACGACGTCGTCAATCTCGATTTCAAGGGCTCGACGATCTACCTCCTCACGCATAAGAACGCGCCGGCCTACAAACTCGTCACGACGTCGCTCGATGCGCCCAACCTGGCGACGGCACAGACCGTCATCCCCGCCGGAAAGGACGTTCTCGAAGATTTGGGCGTCGCCGCCGATGGGCTCTACGTCCTCTCGCGAGAGGGCGGATTTGGAAAGTTGACTCGCGTGGCGCTCGCCGCCGACGGCAGTGCCGGCGAAATAACGAACGTCGCGCTGCCTTTCCAAGGCTCGATCAGCTCGATCGCTACCGACCCGCGGGAGCCCGGTGTCGTCTTCGGCCTGACGGGCTGGACGCACTCGCAGCTGTACTATGCAGCGGATGCCGCCGGCTCCGTGACCGATACGCATCTCAAACCGCTGGCCAATATCGATACGTCGCCGTATACTTCGTCGGAAGTGCTGGCGCGCAGCGCCGACGGCACGATGGTGCCGCTCTCGGTGGTTTACCGTAAAGGGCTGGTGCTCGATGGTTCGCACCCGGCGTATTTGCAAGGTTATGGCGCCTACGGCATCGAGCTTACTCCGTCGTTCAGCGCCACGCGCATCGCATGGCTCGAGCGCGGCGGGGTCTTTGCGGTCTGTCATCCGCGGGGAGGCGGATGGTATGGCGAAGCGTGGCATCGCGCCGGAATGATCGCGACCAAACCCCATACCTGGCAAGACTTCGTCGCCTGCGGAGAGTGGCTGATCAATCATAAGTACACCGCGCCTTCCCATCTCGCCGGCGAAGGAACCAGCGCCGGCGGCATCACGATCGGACGCGCGATTACCTCGCAGCCGCACCTGTTCGCGGCCGCGCTCGACGTCGTCGGCGTCAGCAATGCGTTGCGTGCCGAGTTCACGCCGAACGGACCGCCGAACATTCCGGAGTTTGGCACCGTTGCCAACGAGACGGGTTTCCGGGCGCTCTACGCGATGGATGCCTATGAGCACGTCGTGCCGGCAACGGCCTATCCTGCCGTTATGCTCGTTACCGGATTTAACGATCCGCGCGTCGCATCGTGGCAGCTCGCGAAGTTCGCAGCGAGACTCGCGCGCGCGACCACAAGCGGCCGTCCGATTCTCTTGCGCGTCGATTACGACGCGGGGCACGGATTCATGGCTGCATCCCGAGAGCAGAGCGAGCAGCTCCTTACCGACGAATACGCCTTTTTACTCTGGCAATGCGGCGATCCGGCCTTCGCCGGCATTCCGACGCGCATCTATCCGCAGTGGGCCCCTTGACTTCTGTCATCCTGAGCGCAGTCGAAGGGCAATCCACGGAGCCCCTGGGAACCGTTTAAGCGTGGATGACGCAGTTGGGCTCATGGAGCGCGTGCGCGATGGTGATACCGCCGCGTTTGAGGCGTTGTACGACGGTTATCATCGCCTCGTCTACGGCGTGGCATTACGGGTGCTTTCCGATTCCCAAAGCGCCGAAGACGCTACGCAAGCCGTCTTCATGAAGATCTGGAGCAACCCCGAGCTTTTTCGCGCGGGAAACTTCGGAGCGTGGATCGTGCGCGTCGCTCGCAACCGCGCCTTCGACGCGCTTCGTGCTAAGGCGTCCCGGCCCGAAGATCAGTTTCCCGAAGCGATTCCGGCGCAAGACGCGCTGGAAGATACGGCGATGGCGCAACTCGACGCCCAGTCCGTCCGCGCGGCGATCGCGCAGTTGCCCGAGGAACAACGCAAGCTGATCGAGCTGGGTTTTTTCGGCGGCGTAACGCACCAGGAGATGGCGCAAACGACGGGCTTGCCGCTCGGAACCGTTAAAACGCGCATTCGCAGTGGCCTGCGCCGGTTGCGCAACGCGCTCGACGGAGTCGTTGCCCCATGATTTCGCACGACGAGATGCTGGGCAACGTCGCCCTCTATGCACTGGGCGCGCTCTCGCCGCGCGACGCCGCCGACGTGGCCGATCATCTGCAATCCTGCGCTGAGTGCCGCGCCGAGTATCAGCTCTTGCGTCCGGCGGTAACGGCCATCGGCTACTCGGCGGAGGCTGACGGCCGCACCGCTGCGCCGAGTTTTACGCTCAAAACTCGCCTGATGCAGCAAGTTCGTTCCACAAAACCGGGACGTTCGTCTAGACCGGCTCGACCGCAGTGGGCGGCGCTGATCGCCGCGGCATGTATCGCGGTCGCCGTCGGGGCAGGACTCGTTAATGCCTCGCTGCGCGAACGGCTTGGCCGCGACGAATCGCGGATCGCGCAGCAGTCGGCAGTTATCGCCGATGTTACGGCGCCGGACGCCAAACGCTATCCCTTCGGGCACGGCTCCGTCGTGGTGCACGGCCGTAATCTCTACCTTGCGATGCACGCACTCCCGCAGCCGCCGAAGGGCAAGGTCTATCAGGCTTGGACGTTACCGAAGGGTTCCAAGAGGATGGCCCCGTCGATCACATTCAAGCCGGGCGCCTCAGGCGAAACCGTGATCCGCTTGCCGGTATCGGCGAATGCGATCGTCGCGGTGGCCGTGAGCCTCGAACCGGCCGGTGGCTCCAAGCAGCCCACGACCAAACCGATCGCCCTCACGCTGCTCTAGCAGCGCGATGTCATCCTGAGCGCAGTCGAAGGACGCGCCCCTAAATCCAAACGCTGTAGTTAGCCGTTCCTTTCGGCGAACCGTTTTTCTAACGAGCTGCAAATGCTCGAGAAAGGAACCCATGCGTAAGCAGTCCGCCATTGCCGCTTGTGCGTTCGCTCTGGCAACCATCGTTCCGGCCGCCGCATCCGCGAAACTCATGCCCAACGTCGTCGACACATCGTCGCGTTTCTCGGGTTCGTGCTGCGTCTACACCGGCGCGCCGGCGCTGGCCGTAACGCTCTCGATGGTCGAAGCCGGAGGCGGCCCGAGCAACTTTAGCACCGTAACCCTGCTCAAGAAACTTACAGGAAACTCGTTCGCCGCCGAAGTCGCAAAACTCACGAAGCAGTATGGCAAGGAGCAAGTCGCTCAGTTTCTCAAGACGTTCGATTTCGTCGTGAACGATTCACTGCGAATCGTAACGGAGAAGAAGATCGCGCTGCCGAGTAAGCCCGACCCCGATCCGAACGACGGCCGCGCACTCGCGGCGGCGCTCTGGTCTGCCGGTCAGACTGGCGAAGGATTCAACGTCGAAGTGATGCTCGATCGCGCCGTCTCACACCCGATCCACCTTCAAGTAATGAAAGACATCGACGCCAAATACGGCATCGGCATCGACGCCCAATATCACGCGATCCTCACCACGGCAATGAAGGATCTAGCTGCAGCATATCAACTGCCCATGTAAAAACGTTCACCTGAACCTTGTCATCCTGAGCCTGTCGAAGGATGACGTGGCAACAACGTTGGCTCTCCCAGTGTCGTCCGGACGTCGGAGTTAACGGGCGACACTGGGGTTCATCAGAACCTTGTCATCCTGAGCCTGTCGAAGGATGACAAGGCACCAACGTTGACTCTCCCAGTGTCACCGGGGGCGAGGGACGAAGGACGACAGGCTTAGGACCGTAGTATAATGTGTTTATGCTGCAGCCAAAAAAGATCCGTTCGTGGCACCGTGATGCAGCTAAGCAGCAAAATACCGCTCGTGTCTTCTAGACAGTACGACCCGAATGACCCGAAGCAGAAGCTGCAGGACATCGCAGATAGGTTTGCGGTAATCCGCGAGTTCCTTAAGGGAGTCGACCGCGATGCGTTTCTGCATGATAATCGGACCCAGTAATAGCGATTGAAGCGCCCCGCCCTGCTACCAGATTCCCAGCATCGCCTTAACGTCGTCGGATGCCATGGTTGCGGGGTCCCACGGCGGCATGAAGGTGATCTCAACCTTCGCGCTCTTGACGCCCTCGACGGCGAGCACGTGATCCTCAACCGATTTCTTAAACATCGGCCCAACGGGACACATCGGCGACGTTAGGGTCATCATCACGATGACGTTTTCGCCGTTTTCGCCCTCAGTTGTGATATCGTAGACCAAGCCGAGTTCGAGGATCCCTAGGTTTAGTTCGGGGTCTTTGACCTCGACGAGTGCTTCGCGTACTTGTTCGGCAGTTGGCATGGCTACGAGGTTCCGCGGGGTACGAGGCAAACCTTCGGCGGGGCGGGCGAGGAGGAGTCGCGAAACCGCCAGGGCCCGGTTTGCGTTAATGAGGGTAGGAGGAAGAGCAAAGCGATGTCAATGTGGGAGCCTTTCACCGAGCGAGCGCGGCGCAGCATTGTACTCGCTCAGGAAGAAGCTCAGCGTCTCGGAAACAACTATATTGGAACCGAGCATATTCTGCTTGGGATTATTTCCGAGGGCGAGAGTCTCGCCGCCAAGGTTCTCGAGTCGCTTGGGGTCAATTTGGCCAAGGTTCGGCAAGAGGTCGAAGCGATCGTCGGACGCGGCGGGCAGACCGTGCAGCAAGAGATGGTCTTCACCCCTCGGGCCAAGCGTGTCATCGAACTTGCTTTTGAAGAGGCGCGCCAGCTCAACCATAATTACATTGGGACCGAGCACTTGCTCCTCGGCTTGATCCGAGAGGGCGAAGGCGTTGCGGCGCGCGTGCTCACCAACTTGGGCGTCGATCCCGCGAAGGTCCGCGTGCAGACGACCTCCCTGCTCGGCGCCGAGGGCCAGCCGAGCGCTCCAAAAGGAAAGAGCAAGACCCCGACGCTCGACGCCTACGGCCGCGACCTCACGCAACTGGCACGCGACAACAAACTCGATCCCGTCATCGGTCGAAACAACGAAATCGAACGCGTCATTCAAATTCTCTCACGGCGCACGAAGAACAACCCGGCGCTCATCGGTGAGCCCGGCGTTGGTAAGACCGCGATTGCCGAGGGTCTGGCACAACGCGTCATCAAGGGTGAAATCCCAGAGCCGCTGCGCGACCGGCGAGTTATTACGCTGGACTTGGCGGGACTCGTAGCGGGCACGAAGTATCGCGGCGAGTTCGAAGAGCGCATGAAGCGCGTGATGGACGAGATCCGCGGCGCTGCTGGCGAGATCATCCTCTTTATCGACGAGCTGCATACGCTCGTCGGCGCGGGCGCCGCCGAAGGCGCGATCGACGCCAGCAACATCATCAAGCCGGCACTCGCGCGCGGCGAGCTGCAATGCATCGGCGCGACGACGCTCAACGAGTTTCGTAAACACATCGAGAAAGATTCGGCGCTGGAGCGGCGCTTCCAACCCGTTATGGTCGGCGAGCCGACGGTCGAAGAGACGATCGAAATTCTCAAAGGCTTGCGTGATCGCTATGAGGCCCATCACAAGGTGCAAATCACCGACGAGGCGCTCAAGGCTGCCGCGAAGCTCAGCGACCGCTACATTACCGACCGTTTCCTCCCCGATAAAGCCGTCGATTTAATCGACGAAGCCAGCTCGCGCGTACGCCTGCAAGCGATGNNAGTTCGACAAAGCGGCGAGCATCAGAGATCGTGAAGAGAAGCTGCGTCTGGAGAAAGCGAATCTCGAGCAGGAATGGCGTGATCGCCGACCCGCCGGCGACCGCGTTCTCAAAGTAACGGAGGAGAGCATCGCCGAGATCGTCGCTGCTTGGACGAAGATTCCCGTTAGCCGCCTCGCGGAGGCCGAGACCGAGAAGCTTCTCAAGATGGGCGAGCTGCTCCACGAGCGCGTGGTCGGCCAGGAAGAAGCGATTAACGTCCTTACCCGCGCAATCCGTCGGTCGCGCGCCGGTCTCAAGAATCCCGCCCGCCCGATCGGCTCGTTCATCTTCCTGGGTCCGACGGGCGTCGGCAAGACGGAGGTGGCGCGCAGCGTCGCAGCCTTCTTGTTCGACGACGAAGAGTCGATGATCCGCATCGATATGTCGGAGTACATGGAGAAGTATTCGGTCAGCCGCCTCGTTGGCGCGCCTCCCGGATATGTTGGCTATGAAGAGGGCGGCCAATTGACCGAGGCGATCCGCCGCCGTCCGTACTCCGTCGTGCTGCTCGACGAAATCGAGAAAGCGCATCCCGACGTCTTTAACTTACTGTTGCAAGTACTCGAAGACGGGCGCCTCACCGATTCTCAGGGGCGGCGAGTTGACTTCAAGAACTCCGTCATCATCATGACGAGCAACGTCGGCGCGACCGGAATGACCACCACGACCGATATCGGTTTCCGTCCGGAGCGGATGTCGAACTCCGATGAGGCCAAGGCCTACGAGCGCATGAAAACTCGCGTGATGGAGGAGGTCAAGCAGACGTTCCGTCCCGAGTTCCTCAACCGCGTCGACGAAGTGCTAGTCTTCCATCAGCTCACGCGCGAAGAGATTGAAAAGATCGTCACCTTGGAACTCAACAAGGTGGTCCGCGAGGTCCGTGCTCAGGAGATGGAGCTCAAGGTAACCGACGGGGCAAAATCAGTGCTCGCGAAAAAGGG
>PMTY01000158.1 GCA_003167155.1 Candidatus Cybelea tumulisoli | reverse complement strand
CATCTGCTCGAACATCGAGCGCAGCGGCAGATAGATCGTCCCGCCCTTGGCATAGGCCGCTAAGACGCGCCCCGCCTTGAGCACGTCGGGTTTGGTATACACGTGACGGTCGTTATAGAGAATCGGAATCTGGCCCGACGGAGGCGAACCGAAGTCTGCCGCGGAGCTCGTCTGCGCTACTGGTGCTGCCTGCGTTTCCGCCAGCGCGTACGACGTGCTCGTCAGAACGATTGCCGCCACTAGAAAGCCAAGGCAAACGTGAGAACGTGACACGATCGGGGGTTCTCCTTAAGTAGGTGAGGAGGTAAGCGTAAATAGAGTCTAGCGACTGTTTGTTAAGGTTAGTTTAAGTCGGATTCTTACAACCTTATCCGTATCGGCCGGTGATATAGTCCTCGGTCCGCTTATCTTTCGGCTTGGTAAAGATCGTCGCGGTCGTGTCGGTTTCCAGCAGCTCCCCCATCAAAAAGAACGCGGTGTTGTCGCTGATCCGCGCCGCCTGCTGCATCGAATGTGTCACGATGACGACCGTATATTCCTTTTTTAAGGCTTCGATCAGATCTTCGATCTTGCTCGTTGCGATGGGGTCGAGGGCCGACGCGGGCTCGTCCATCAGAATCACTTCGGGGTCCACGCCCAAGCAGCGGGCGATGCAGAGGCGCTGTTGCTGACCGCCCGAGAGCGTCATCGCCGAGCGGTCGAGACGGTCTTTGACCTCGTCCCAGAGCGCGGCTCGGTGAAGGCTGCGCTCGCAGATCTCCATCAGCGTTGCTTTGTCGGTCTCCCCGTGAATGCGCGGGCCGTATACGACGTTATCGAAGATCGATTTTGGAAAGGGATTCGGCCGCTGAAAAACCATGCCGATGCGATAGCGAATCGTGACCGGGTCGATCTCGGGAGCGTAAATGTTCCGATTATCGAGCAACACGCGCCCCTCGACCCGGGCCCCCGGAGTTAAATCGTGCATCCGATTGAGCGCGCGGATGAAAGTCGATTTGCCGCACCCCGATGGGCCGATCAATGCCATCACCTGGTTCACCGGCACGGCCAGCGATGCGTTCTTGATCGCCTGAAACGTCCCGTAGTAAACGTCCAGATTCTCGACGTTGAGCTTCGTCCCGGTAGAAATTGTGGCCGGCTCGGCGGTATCGGCGAACATCGCGTTGGCTTGTTCGTCGCCCTCGGAGAGGATGCCCGTCCGTCTAACGCTTGATGCGCATGATCGGCAACCGGATCGTAAATGCCGTGCCGCGCCCGAGCATGGATTCTGCGGAAATCGCACCGCCATGGGCGTCGACGATTCCCTTGACGATGGCTAGCCCCAAGCCTGCGCCGCCGGTACTGCGGGTTCGCGACCGGTCCACGACGTAAAAACGCTCGAAGATATGCGGAAGGTCGCGATACGGGATCCCCTCCCCGGTGTCGCGCACGCGCAGTACCGCATCGCTATCGCGCGCATCGATCTCGACTCGAATGCGCCCCCCCTCCGCGGTATGTCGCAGCGCATTGTCGATCAAATTGACGAAGACTTGCGCCAACCGGTCGGGATCGGCTTCGACGCGAACCGGGCGCAGCGCCGCCAGCTCGAGCGAGACGCCCTTATTTGATGCCTGTTGCTCGAGAGAGGAGACGATCGGGCGGGCGACCTCTTCCAAATCGACGTCGCGCAATGCCAGCTTTAGCTGTCCGGACTCGGCACGCGCCTGTTCGAGCAACTGTCCGACGAGCGCCGTCAAGCGGTCGACTTGTGCCAGAGCCTGCGGGACGAAGAGTTCCCGCGCCTCCTGTTCGGGCACCTCGAGCACCGTCTCCAACATCAGCTTGATCGAAGCGAGCGGCGTTCGCAACTCGTGCGAGACGTTGGAGAGAAACTCTTTGCGCGCACGATCGAGCCGGGCGAGAGCCGTCTGATCGTCGGAGATGACCACCACGCGGCTGGATTCCTGATTCTCGTCGGTCAACGGATAGACCGAAACGCGATAGGTTCGCGCAACCCGGGCCCTGGTGAGCATCAGTGGGGCAACCGAGCCTTCGCCCCGCAGCGCGTCGGCGATTCGCCGCTCCAACTCGACGTTGGGGACCGCCTCGATAATGTGCAGCGCGATCGCGCGCTCCGGATCGAAACCGAATATCGCCCCCGCCGCGGCATTGGCGAACTCCACGTGGCAGGTGCGGTTCACGATAATGACGCCGAGCGGCAAAGCTCGCACCAGCGGCGCAAACGTGCCCTCGACGCTTGCCGGAGGCACGGGGGCCTGCGGCGGCGGCGCAGAAACCGGCGGCGGCTCGTGGCGCAGGGCGCGAACTCGTCCAAGCGCGAGGCCTGCGACGATGCCGGCAGCAAGCGCCAGCAGCGACCATTCCGCCGGCGTCAAGCCTTAAACATATAGCCGCGGCTGCGCACGGTTAGAATGTGACGCGGCGCGCGTGAGTCTTCCTCGATCTTTTCGCGGAGCCAGCGAATATGGACGCTGACGGTTTGCTGCTCGCCCTCAAAATCGTAGCCCCAGACCTTATCGAGCAGCGTCTGTCGCGTGACGACGCGACCGTGATTATCCATGAGGACGCGAAGCAGTCCGAACTCCTTGGGCGCAAGAGCCACCGCCTTGCCGCGAACCGTAAGCTGTTGGCGCGATGGGTCGAGAACGATCTCCCCGAGAACGATCGCCTCGTCGTGTCCCGGCGCAACGGAGTTTTGCCGGCGCAGCCGGGCCTTCACGCGGGCCAGAAACTCGTGAAGGGCAAACGGCTTGGTAACGTAGTCGTCGGCGCCCAGCTCGAGCGCCAAAACCTTGTCGATCTCCTGATCCTTCGCGGTCAGCATGATGATCGGCACGGGGCTAAACTTGCGAATTTCCTTACAAGCTTCGACCCCGTCGAGGACCGGCAGCATGATGTCGAGGACGATCAGGTCTGGCTGCTCGCGCTGCGCCATTGCGATTGCCGTGCGACCGTCGCCGGCGGTAACGACCGCGTAGCCGCTGCGTTCGAGATTGAAGCGCAGCGTCTGTAGGATCGCGGACTCATCGTCCACGACGAGGATTTTCTTGTTGAGATCCGGACCCTTGATCGACGCGCCCCGCGGCGGCTTAAGCTCCTGAATTACAGTCATAGGCTTTTGCGATCGCGCTGTAATCCAGCGCGCCATCTCCCTTAGCGCTACGGTTCGTATAGAGTTGGTACGCCAGCCCGGTGGCCGGCATCGGAAGGTTTGCGGCCCGAGCCGCGTCGAGTGCAGCCGCGACGTCTTTGCGCAACAGATCCAGCGCAAAGCCACCGTCGAAGGTGCCTGCCAGCCAGGTTTTCGGCAGCCACTTTTCGAGAACGTAGTTCGAGGCCGTTGCCGAGGCCAGCACCGCGCAGACTTCTGCGAGGTCCGCGCCGGCCTCTCTTGCAAAGACGAGCCCTTCTACGTTTGCGATCATCACGTTCGCGATGATGATCTGATTGACCAGCTTGACGGTCTCACCCATGCCGACCGGCCCCAAATGATGCGGAACCCCCATCGCGTGGAGCAGCGGCTTCGCCCGCTCGAACGCGGCAGCCGACGCCCCCACCATGATCGTCAGGGTGCCGTCGGCGGCGCGAACCGGGCCACCGCTCACCGGAGCGTCCACGAACTCAACCTCTGCCTTTGCGAGGCGCTCGGCAAACCGGCGCGACGCAACCGGCGAAATCGTCGACATATCGATCACCAGCAGGCCGCGCGCCGCTCCGGCCTCGACCCCCCGCGGACCGAAGAGCGCCTCCTCGACCTGCGGCGCGTCCGGTACGCAAAGAACGACCGCTTCTGCGTTTGCGGCAAGGGCCGCGGGATCTTGGGCTTCGGTCACGCCCTCGGCGCGCAAGCGTTCCAGCGCTTCGCGGCGCCGGTGCACGGATGCCGTCACTGCGAATCCGGCTCGGCGCAGCGAACGGGCCATCGGTTCGCCCATCGCTCCAAGACCGATGAATCCGACCCGCGCAATCACGAGCGGCCTTTTGGTCGCCGCCTCAGGATAACCTTCGCGATTCGGCGAAGGCGCCGCCATTATGACAGCTGCCGTTACGCCTTCGATCGTTCGTCCGACCTTCGACGCCATGAACCTCTCGATCGGAAAACGCACGCGCCTTCATCGGCTCATGTACGAACACGGGCCGGCAAACGGGACGTTGATGATGCTGCCGATCGATCAAGGCCTCGAACACGGTCCGGTCGACTTCTTCGACAACCCCGACGCGTTGGATACCGACTGGATCTATCGGCTGGCGGTGCAAGGTAACTTTTCGGGCGTCGCGCTTCACATCGGCTTAGCCGAAAAGTATCAGAAGCATTACGCCGGCCGCGTGCCGCTGCTGCTCAAGGTCAACGGCAAAACGAATATCCCGCCCGACGACGAAGCATTTAGCCCGCTCACGTCGTCGGTCGAAGATGCGATCCGGCTCGGGGCCGACGCGGTCGGTTACACGCTCTACGTCGGCAGCCCGGCGCAAGAGGTCGACATCGCGCAATGCAACGAGGTTCGCCGGGAGTGCGATCGCTATGGAATGCCGCTGGTCGTTTGGGCCTATCCGCGCGGTTCGGCGGTCAAAGCCAAGGGCGGGATCGATTCGCTCTACGCCGTCGATTACGCGGCGCGCGTGGCATGCGAGTTGGGCGCCGACGTTATCAAGCTCAACGAGCCGGTTTGGAGGCCCGCCGACGCCGCCAAGTTGCCCAAACCTTACGACACGTTATCATTCGACGACGTCGAGGGGCTGCGCAAGGTCGTTAAGTCTGCGGGTCGCTGCCTCGTCCTGGTCTCGGGTGGGAGCCGCATGGGAGACGATGAGACGGTGCACAAGGCGCACGTTGCCATGGCCGCCGGCTGCGTCGGCCTGATCTTCGGACGAAATATGTGGCAGCGCAAGTGGGACGCGGCGCTAAGCATGGCCTCGCGCATCCACGAAGTCCTCGCCGATTACGGTCAGCCACAATAGGAAGCTCTGGTTTAGTTCAGATCGCCCTTCGACTCGTTGCGCTCGCTCAGGACAGGCATCGGCGAGGGGTGAAGTTTACTATGGTAAATGAACCCCGAGCCGACGAAGAGCTGAGCTAAACCAGAGCTTCCTGGGCGCAGTTGGTGCATTTATAGCCGACAGCGCCACCGTGATCTTGCGCCACCATTTGCTCGCGGAGTCCACTGCGCCCACACTGCGAACAAGCAAAGGTTTGGGGCGCGTGAGCTTGCGAGGGCGTCGCTTGCGCTGCAGCGATGCTCGTGGCGATTTCGCGGCGCTTGGCGAAATAGAAGACGAGATAGATCGCGATACCGACGACCCACGGCGCCCAAGCGAAGAACGCGTCGAAGGTGTCGCTGGAAACTATCGGGTTCATGCCTTCTTGAAATAGTCGGCGTTAATGGCGGTAAACTTCTCCCACTTTTCCGGAACGTCGGAATCGGCAAAGATCGCTTCCACCGGACATGCCGAAACGCACGCGCCGCAGTCGATGCAGACCTCGGGGTCGATATACAGCATCTCGTCTTCATCCTTGCCGTGGATGCAATCGACGGGACAAACGTCCACGCACGACTTATCTTTGGTGCCGATGCACGGCTCGGTGATGATGTAGGTCATAAGCGTTGCGCTTCCAGCGACGAATCGCGGCGCCCTTCAGGCCGAGGACCGGCCCCTGCTAAACATGCGCACGGCGTACAGGAGTACGATCGCCGCGATGAATCCGCAGACCAGACTGGGTAAACTGAATCCGCTCACGTTCACGTGGCGAAACGGGCCGTACAACCAGGCGCCGATCACCGCACCAACCGCGCCCACGAACATATCGGTCATGACGCCCGGCGAGTCCCCTGGGACGATCCAGCGGGCAACGAGGCCTGTTAGCAAGCCGAGAACGATCCAAAAAGCCACCGCGCCGAGCACTCTATGCCTCCTCGCTCCCTTGCTCAAGCGCACTCTCGTCGACTCCATCAGGGTGGAGCGCGCCCGAGCGAGGAACTTTCAGCGTATTATGAAGGGCACTTTGCTTTGCCTGCTCGCGGCGTTGAGCCCTGAGCTTACGGCCGAAACCCGCCGATGTAATTCTGAGTAGACTTCGGCAATGAACGGCTTATGCGAAACCTGCGCGAACCGCCCCAGCGTCGTCTCGTATGGGGGACGACGGCTCTGCGGCATTTGTGTCCAAAAGCGAACCGCTGCTAGCGCGTTGCCTTTGATCGGCGCCGCACTGGCCGCCGCGGGTCTGATCGCGGGGAGCGCGCTGCTTGCCGAGAAGCTGCAAGGCCGAGAGAATGAGTCGCCCCTCGAAGGGCGGGGCAAGAGATTGCGCGGCGGAACGCCGACCTTGGCGGCCTTTTCGCGCGACCTTACCCAGCTCGCGCGCGAAGGCAAGCTCGATCCGGTCATCGGACGGGACAGCGAGATCGAGCGGGTTACGTCCATTCTGGCGCGACGCAGCAAGAATAATCCGTGCCTCGTGGGAGAGCCCGGCGTTGGAAAGACCGCCGTCGTCGAGGGACTGGCCCAGCGCATCGCCGCCGGAAATGTGCCGGCCGCGCTGCGCGGGAAACGTCTTCTTGCGCTTTCGTTGGGGCCGCTGGTTGCCGGAACGAAGTATCGCGGCGAGTTCGAAGGACGCGTCAAGCGCATTCTCGAGGAAGTAAAGCGCAGCGCTCGCGACATCGTGCTCTTTATTGACGAGCTGCACACACTCGTAGGTGCCGGCGCCGCCGAAGGCGCTCCCCTCGATCTGAGCTCGATGATTAAGCCCGAACTCGCGCGCGGCGACCTGCAGTGCATCGGCGCCACGACGTTCGACGAATACCGTAAGCACATCGAGTCGGACCCCGCGCTCGAGCGGCGGTTTCAACCCGTTATGGTCGAGGAACCGAGCATCGAGCAGACGACCGAGATTCTTCGAGGCCTGCGCGAGCGCTACGCGCAGCACCATCGCGTCACCATTACCGACGATGCGATCGAGACGGCAGCGCAGCTCTCGGCGCGATACATCGCCGATCGGTTCTTGCCCGATAAGGCGATCGATCTGATCGATGAAGCGGCCGCATCGGTCGCACTTGCAAACAAGGGAGCCGTCGAGTTGCCTCCGGTCACGACCACCGACGTCGCGGCCGTCGTGACGCGTTGGACCGGAATCCCGCAAGCGGCATTGACCGAGTCACAAACCAATCGTCTGTTGGAACTCGAGACGCTGCTATCCAAGCGCGTCATCGGGCAGGAACCCGCGATTGCCGCCGTTTCAAATGCGATCCGGCGCGCGCGTACCGGTTTGCACGATCCACGCAAGCCGCTGGGAACGTTTCTCTTCCGCGGCTCCAGCGGCGTCGGTAAGACCGAGCTGGCCAAAGCGCTTGCCGAGGCGCTCTTCGGCAGCGAGAGCGCGTTGGTGCGCGTCGATCTTTCCGAGTTTACCGAGTCGCATGGAGTTTCCAGGCTGCTGGGGGCGCCGCCCGGTTACGCCGGCCACGACGAAGCCGGTCAGCTGACCGAGCCCGTGCGGCGGCGGCCGTACTGCGTGGTGCTTTTTGACGAGATGGAAAAGGCCCATCCGGAAGTTGCGGCAATTCTCCTGCAGATTCTCGACGAAGGTCGCGTCACCGACGCAAAAGGCCGGGCGATCGACTTTCGTCACACGATCATCATTCTCACGACGAATCTCGAAGAAGACGAACTCGCAATCGCGCTGCGGCACGAGCTGCTCGATCGAATCGAAGAGATCGTTCCCTTCGAGGAGCTGGGCCTTTCGCAAATTGAGGCGATCGTGACGATCCACGTCGAGGCCCTGGCGCAACGGCTGGGTGCGCGCAACGTCACGCTCGAGCTGTCGGACGAAGCAAAGCTCTATCTTGCGCGCGTTTCAATGGGTGCCGGCAGCGGCGCTCGCTACGTCGCGCGCACCGTTTCGCATTGCGTTTCCACGCCGCTCTCCACCGCGCTGCTGCGCGGCGAGGTGCGCGAGGGTTCCGCTGCGCTCGTAACGCTCGACGGCGACGCCTTGCGGGTTCGCGCTGCCTGACGCTTCCAAGGAAGCCCTGATTTAGTTCAGATCGAGGAGCCGAGGGGTGAAGTTTACTATGGTAAATGAACCCCGAGCCGACG
>PMTY01000030.1:1825-3436 GCA_003167155.1 Candidatus Cybelea tumulisoli | reverse complement strand
CGAAAGCGCGGCGCGCACAAACGTTGGTGACTAGGTTTCGTTAGCTAGGTAGGTTTCGTTCGCTACTGAACGCAGGCCGGCTGGCTGCCGCCGTTTCCATTAAGAGCAGTCAGCGTCGCGCTTTCGATGCTCGACGAGAGCGCCGTGTATTCGAACTTATTGACCAGCTTATTTGCCTGTTTTGATTCCAGGAACTTGATCAACGCGATCTTATCGGAGGTATGTACGTCGTTGTTCTGCCCGTAGAAGAGCAGATAGCTGATGGCGGCAATCGGATACGCGTGTGCGGGCGGGCTGATGAAATACTTGGGATCGATGTAGAGAACGCACCACGGAGCGCTGGTGCCCAGCGGCTCCTCATCGCTGCCTTCGCCGTAGTTAATGTCCGAAGCGGTGATCTTCTTAAAGGCGTCTACGATAGCCGCATGGTCTTCCGGGTTGACGAAGACCGCCTTCTTCTTTACAAAACCGTTCTGAAGCCAAGCCTGACTGACATGCGGGTCGGCCGTGCGGGCGTAGGAACCTTCGAGGTATCCCGTACTATACGCCGTAGCTTGAACCGCCGCAAGGATGCCCACGGCGCCGGGTTCGCCGATAAAGTTCACGTTGGGATCGTTCCCCGTGCCCGGCCCCACCCAGCTCGAGCTGACGCCAAAGGTCCAGGCTGCGCTGCGGCTCGCCCCGGCGTATGGCGATTTATTATAGGGGGCCTTGAACGTGATATTGCACGCCGTGTTGAGGTGGTTCTCGAAGTTATACGTCGTGCCGCCGCTGTCGGAGCGGTAGTAGAACGTGACCGGCTGCGAGGCGCCGCCCGTAATTGATTTGTTGCCGTTGTCGGCGGTGATCGCCGGGTCGTTCCAATCGCTGACGGTGCCGTTGGCGATCGCGCAGTAGGTCCATGTCGAAAGTTTGATGTTGTTGGTGTACTCGTTGAAATCTTGTGGGCGGTACGGAAGCGAGATTATCCCGCCGATTTGCGGAAACTCGAAGGGCTCTCCCCAGTTCGTTCCGCTGGCCGGCTCGCGATTCTCCTTATAGAACGTGTACTCGGTGGAGGGCATGGCAATCGCCGAGCCGACAAAATCGAGCGGATCCTGGCGACCGCCAAAGCCGGTTGCCGTCTCGCCCAGCGCCGCGCAGGGGCCGGTCGGCGGATATCCGGAGTCGTCGTAATCTTCAAAGGCGTGACGACCGTCGGTGCTGCTGGTTAAGCAGTAATAGATCGTGCCTTGGGTTGGCGCGGCGTAGAAGAGCGAACCTGGTCCGGGCGGCGATTGGGATTGGTAATAGTATCCGGTCGGCTGAATCGATAGGTTATACGCATAGCCCGGAAAGTCGCCGCCGCCGGCGTGCAGATCTTGGGTACCATTGTCGTTGCGGCGAGCGCGCCCGTGGTGCGCGGCGGCCTGCGTGTTGGGTAAAGGGGCTACTCCCGATGGGCCTGAAGCAGTCGTTCCGTTACAAGCGCTAAGCAACAGCGCTGGAACGGCCGCCAGGGCCCAGGTGACGAGGCTCTTTTTCATGTGGATCGTTCTTTCATTGAGAGTGAAGTGCATGAAATGGGTATGCCGGCCTGGGCTTGGCCCCGCCGGAAGGTGAGGTGACGAC
>PMTY01000030.1:264-1797 GCA_003167155.1 Candidatus Cybelea tumulisoli | reverse complement strand
CAGCGGATCGCGGGACGACGTGCACTCGGAGTTATCCGTGGAGATACCGTCGAGTATAAGGACGCGCAGCGGACGGCTATCGGTCTTCCCGCCGCTGGCGCCAGCGGCAAAGACGTTGACGCGAGTTTGACACGAGGTGGAGCTGCCGCTGCCCTGCGTAACGGTATTGCCGATGAAGATTTCACCGCTCGTGCTGAGCGCGACTCCGGTGGTTTGCCCCTGCACGAGTTCGGTCGTCGAATCCCATGGAATCGTACGCGCCGTGTTGGCGTCGGGGTTGCCGATGTCGGCGACCGAGGCTACGAAGAGGCCGTAGCTTGGGCCAAGCGACGTGTGAAGCGCTCCGTTGACATAAAAGTTCCCCTTGGAGTCCAGGGCCAGTCCGGTCGGGCCGGCGTACGCGATGGCCGGATCGTAGAAGTTCCAGCCATACTGCGGTGCGGCGGCCCCCTTGCTTCCAGCGGCATAGGTCAGCACTGCGGCGCCGGTATTCTTGTCGNNCCTCGGTCGCACCGTAAGTCACCAGGCGGCCCGTGGAATCGAAGTCGACGAAGAGCGGAAAGAGGGTCGTCTTTGTCTTTGGGTCGGCGTCGAGCGCCGCTATCGGCTGCGCGTTACCGCTGGCGCCGGGCGCGTAAATCGCAATCTCGTTGTGGGAGTCCGGTAATCCGGTTCCCGCCGAAAAGCCGTACTCGTTATCGAAGTAGCCGACGTACAAGTCGCCGCTTGAATCGACGGCGATGCTGCGCGCGTACAGCTTCGAACTGAGCGATAGCGTGCGCGCGGGTGCGGCATTCCCGGTTGCTTTGCCGTCGTACTCCGTGACCGTCGCCGAGAGGCCGTCGTTGCTGCCCAGATTCAGCGCGTAGATCGTGCCGACCGGCGGCGGCGGCGGTTTGCCGCTCAGCTTGAAGTCGGCGCTCGCGCTGATTCCGCTCGGACCGGCTATGGTTGCCTGAACCGCGACCGGCGATGCTTGTTTGTTGCCGTCGTACTCCAGCGCGATACCGGTTGTCGGCTTGACGATCGAGAGCGAATCGCCCGAACGCTTTCCATCGCTCACGCGAAACGCGTGGTTTCCATCGCCTTGGACCGCAAGCGTGACCGGCTCGAGATAGTCGCTGGGGCCGACGATCTCCGCGCCTGCGCCGTCGTAGGCCGCAAGCGAGAGATGCGATGTCATTCGTTGCCCACGCTTGCCTTTATCGGGATCGATCGTGACTTTGAGCGAAGCAATGACGCCGTCGAGAGCAAGCGAAAGACGATTGCTGATGCCGAAACCACCGCCGCCCGAGCCGACCGTGGCTTTAACGGTGCCTACCGAAAGCACGTCGCCCGTGGCGTCCAAGCCCGCATACGTGCTGACGGCGAAGACGTCGCGGCCGGGCGAACCCGAGATCGTGGTACTACAGACCAGCTCGCGCCCTTGCGATTTACATCCGCGCCCCTTCGCAACGGTATTCAGCGTCGTCGGGTTGACGCCGGTCACGGCCTTGTCGTCGACCGAGACGAGCTCGACTTCGAGCGAGTGCG
>PMTY01000030.1:0-192 GCA_003167155.1 Candidatus Cybelea tumulisoli | reverse complement strand
GATGTTCGCATCATGAATACGTCCCGAGGGAGGGATGAAAAAGACGACGATGACGGGACCCAGCTCGATCGTGTGAATCGAGCGGAGCCTGCAGCGGCCGGGGCACACACGAAATCGGGGGGTGTCGAAGCATCGCCATCCTCATCAGAAAAAGATAACTTTAGTTATTATCTCAGGTCATCTTTCCCAAAA
>PMTY01000066.1 GCA_003167155.1 Candidatus Cybelea tumulisoli | reverse complement strand
CGATTGATCTCGTCGGCGAGCACGACGTTGGCAAAAATGGGGCCGAGCACCGTGGCAAAGCTGCTTTCCCGTTGATCGAAGATTCGCGTGCCGACGATGTCGCTCGGTAAGAGATCCGGCGTAAACTGAATTCGCTTGAAGTCACCCTCCAACGCAGCGGCCAGCGAGCGGCAGGCTAACGTTTTCGCCAGTCCCGGCGGCCCCTCGAGCAGCACGTGCCCGTTGCAGAGTAGCGCCAGCAGCAGCGCCTCGAGCACGTTCTCTTGCCCGACGATGGTCTTAGCGAGTGCGTCGTGCAGATCGCGCGGTTGCCGCTCGACGATCACGTCAGCGACCCCACGTAGCGTTCGAGCGCGGCGCAGGCATCGTCGATGGCGCCGGGCAGATCTTCATCGTACGTAAAGGCGCTGCGTTCGAGCGCGACGAGCAAGTCGCGCAGAGCCCCTTCGTTGCAACCGGGGCGGCGCAGCACATCGCCCAGCGTCTCGCCTTCGGGCGCACCGATGACGCGCCATACCGCGGCGCGAACGCGAACCGCAGCCGACCTCGTTCGCTCGGCGCGAAGCACGAGGAGCGCATCCTCGATTTGATGCCGGCGCCGCTCCGCTTCGCTGAGCAGCGGTACTTGTTGATAGGAGACGGGCACGGGGGCCGGCGGCGGAACCGGCGCGCGGCGGCGGAGGAGGAATATCGCAAGAACTGCAGCGCCCACCAACAGCGCGAGCCAGAGCAGCGCCGCAAAGAAGCGGGCGATATGTGCCAGCAGCCCAACGGCCACACCGTTGGCAATCCGGGTCGCCGACGAGTGGACCGAGAGCGGCAGGTCGTTGGTAAACCACTGCTTGGGTTTGCCATCACGCGCATCGATCGCTTGAAGCGTCGCGGGCGCAATCATGATTCGGCCGTCGGCATGGGCAACGACGGTCACGACCTCGCGGTACTGCGTTCCGCGCGGACCGCTGAGCGTTTGGCGTTCGTCGCCGAGCAAGTCGAGCTGCGCGAGCATCGGAAGCTGGAGATTGGTGATTTCGCTGACGCTCTCGCGAACGTGCAGCGTAACGATCACGTGGAAGGGCACGTCGACCTGAGGCTGCAGCGTGTCGGCCGAGAGGACGAACGATTCGACGGTCAAGCGCTGCAGCGTCTGCGCCCGCCCGGTTCCGGCAGCGGCGAGCCATGCGGCGGCGACGAGAATCAGCGGCGCGGTAAGTTTTCGAGCCATTGCGCAAAGAGATAGCGTGCGTCGAAGGGTCCAGGAGAGGCCTCAGGATGAAACTGTACCGCCTCGATGGGCAACGTCCGATGGCGGAAACCCTCGTTCGTGCCGTCGTTGAGATTGGTCATCGTCGCTTCCAGTTCGTCTGGCAGCGAGCGCGCGTCAACTGCATAACCATGATTGTGCGCGGTCACGATCACGGTGCCTGCTCGGAGCTGCATCACCGGTTGATTCCCTCCCCGGTGACCGTAAGGCAACTTATAGGTTCGGGCGCCGCAGGCGATGGCGAGAAGCTGGTGGCCGAGGCAAATGCCGAAGAGCGGTTTTTTCCCCACCAGACGCCGCAGCACTTCGATCGTCTCGCCCAAATCCGTGGGGTCGCCGGGTCCAGGTGAAATAACGACTGCATCGGGGTCGTGCGCCAAGACGTCTTGCGCGGTTACGTTGTAGGGGACGACCGTAACCTGAGCGCCCAGCCCTTGCAGTTGCGCGAGAATAGCGCGCTTTACGCCGCAATCGATGAGCACGATGCGAACGTTCTTCCCCGATCCCAGCGAGAAGACTTCTTGCGTCGCAACGCTGGGCACGAGCGCCTTCGTGTTCGCGGTCCGCACGAACTGCGCGAGCTTGCGTTCGGCATCCTCGAGCGCAGCCTCGCCGGTGGCAAGAGCCGCCCAAATCGTTCCATGCTCGCGCAGCGCAATCGTGATCGCGCGGGTATCCGCGCCCACCAACGCCGGCACGCCGCACTCGTCAAGCCACGATGGGAGGCTTTGCTTTGAGAGATGGTGCGACGGATGGTACGCAATCTGCTTGATTACCGTCCCCGCGGCACACGGACGCCGATACTGGGCGGCGCTGCCGGAGATCCCATAGTTGCCGATCATCGGATACGTAAACGTCAGAATCTGACCGGCGTACGAAGGGTCGGTCAAGGCCTCTTCGTAGCCGGTCATACCCGTATAAAAAACCGCCTCGCCGAGCGCCGTGCCCTCCACGCCGAGTGCGTTGCCGTCGAAGCGGCTGCCGTCGGCCAGGAACAACGCGGCCGGAGTCGTGGAAGCCGTCATGCGACCAGCTCGGGCGCGCAAAAGCGCAGGCTTCCGCCGACGATGGTCGCGAGCACTTTGCACGGTAGCCGGCGTCCGGCAAACGGCGTCGATTTACCCTTCGATGCAAACGCTGACGGATCGACGACCCACGAGCGTTGGGCAAAGATCGTTACGTCGGCCGCCGCTGCAGGCCGCAGCGTTCCGCCGGCGATCCCAAGAATTCGCGCGGGATTCGCCGACAGCAGCTCGACGAAGCGCCTAACCGGTAAATCCGGCAGCGCCTCTGCGTAAGCTCCCACGGCGATCTCCAATCCGGTAAACCCGGGGGCCGGACTGGCGGCATCGTGCTTGTCCGCTTCCGAATGCGGCGCGTGGTCGCTGGCAAGGGCATCGATGGTTCCGTCGCGCACGCCTTGGCGCAGCGCGGCAACGTCCTCCTCCCAGCGCAGCGGCGGATTGACGCGTGCGGGGGGACCGATCTCGCTCGCATCGGCAGCGGTAAACGTGAGATGGTGAGGCGTCGCCTCGCACGTGACCCGCGTACCCTGCGCGCGCGCGCGGCGCACCAGCTCTAGCGCATCGCGCGTTGAAATGTGCGCGATATGCCAGCGCTTCCCGGTCTCGGCGGCGATCGCGAGATCGCGAGCGACGATGAGATCCTCGGGTTCGCAGTGCGAGATAAAGACGCCCGAAACGTGACGCGCACGTAATGCGGCGTCGCGCAGCACGCC
>PMTY01000028.1:1040-12976 GCA_003167155.1 Candidatus Cybelea tumulisoli | reverse complement strand
CCGAACATGAAGTGGTAGACGAGCAGCTGCGAGCGTCCTTTGAAGAGATCGCGGAGCGACACCGTTCCCTCGTCGGTCTCGAAGCGGTAATCCTTGTCGATTCGAACCCACGGCAGTTCTTGCCGCTGCCGCGCCAGCTCGTCGCTGCGCCGCGTCAGCTCTTTCTCGGCCTTGAGGAGTTCCAGTCGAGCCGCGAGCCACTCTTTACGAGTGCCGGTCTTGTGACGGGTCATCATTGCTTTCGTCTCCTCCTCCGTTAGAGAGTCGCGCCGAGCTGTTCCATGATTTGGGTCCAGCCTTCTTGGTGCGAGTCGCGCGATTCTGCGCTCGCGAACTGCTCGTGGGTGAGAATCAGTTCGGTCCCGCCGTCGTGCTCGTTGAACTCCAGCGTCAAAAGCGTATCGTGTTCGTCTTCGGGCTTGTCTTCTTCCCAGCGCCAGGTCATGACCAGCCGTTCCGGCGGACTCACCTCGCGGTACGTACCGCCCACGTTCCAGCGCTCGCCGTCGGCCATGAGCATCACGATGTTATAGGAGCCGCCGGTTCGCACGTCCATCCGGGCTTCAGGTACGGTAACGTTGCCCGTACCGAGAAACTTCATCGCGAGTTCCGGTTTCGTCCAGGCGTCGAAAACGCGTTGCCGCGGAGCCGCGTACGTGCGGCGCAGTACGAGTGCCGGCGCGACCGGCGTTCGTGTATTACTCATCGTATCTTCTTTCGTTTGGGAGACTCTGTGAGGAGATCGTCGAGGCGATCGAGCGCGGCGGTCCAGAAGCTGCGCTGTTTGTCGAGCCAGCCCGAGGCTGCTTTCATGGCGGCCGGTGATAGCGCGCAGCGGTGCACGCGGCCGAGGACGTGCCGCTCGAGCAACCCCGACTCTTCGAGCACGCGAAGGTGCCGCGAGATTGCGGGTTGCGAAATGGCAAAGCCCGATGCGATCTCGCCGGCCGACAACGGTCCGCGGGCAAGCCGTTCGACGATCCGCCTTCGGATGGGATCGCCGAGAGCCGAGAACACCGCGTCGAGATTTCCGCTACTGTTAACCATAAGGTTATATAACAATACTGTTAAGCGTACCGGCTGTCAAGCCCCTCTGGCCATGGCGCTGTTAGATGGGGCTTACAAGGTCGCGTTCTTCTAAAATCATTCCCCTGAGCGACCCGCAAAACGGCGCACGGTCCTGCGCGGGAATCAGCCGCGCGACGGGTTTGCCCTGTCTCGTAATCACAACCTCGGTACGCAAGCGCTCGACTTCCTTCACAGTTTCAAGACAGCGTGCCTTGAAGTCGGCAGCTTCGATTTCCCGCGGCCGAACCATTAGCAGCGACTCGCTGGGGCGCCTCGCCCTTCCAGGTGTTCTCGAAGTGGTCATACTAGGCAATCATATTATCAGACGCGAACGCCCCGCGCTAGCGCCTAGCAGCGGCTTTTTTTGCGCTACATCGCCTGCTGGTCGAACGTCTCCGTCTTCAGTGTATCGAGAAAGTGCTCGAGCTCGGCGGCGCGCACGATGCCCATGGCTTGCGCCGTCTTCGTGATGAGCCGCGGCGGGATGTCGTGCACGAAATCGCGCAGCGTCTTGACCTCGCGAGCGAAGCTTTCCGCGCTCGCACCCGTTAGCGAAATCATCCGCGCGGCGCCGATGTCACCCAAGAAATCCAGCGAGTCGGCGTCGTGAAGGACGATCGCCTCCGGTTGCGTTCCCGGATTGCTGTAGTACATGTGGCCGCGTTCGGCGGCCTCAACGGCGGAGAGCTTCTCCATGGGAAATCCGGCGGCGCGCAGGATCGCACCGGTCTGCTGCGCGGCACACTCGCCGTGCTCGAGCTTTGTGTCCACGCACGGCATGAACGCCGCCATGTCGTGCAGGAACGCGGCGGCGAAGAGCACGTCGGTGTCGACGCGCAAGCCGTCGCCTCGCGCAAGTTGCAGCGCGATGCGATAGTTGCGCTCCGAATGCTGCCAGCCCCAGGCCGGATGATGGAACTTCGCGCGCGCGAGATCGTAGATCGTCACTTTCCAAGCGGCGTCCAGCGGAATACCGGTCGCCGTCTGCGTGGGCTGCACGACCGCGAGCAGCGCGGCAAAGATGGCGCCTAGAGCTACTATCATCGTGCTACCTCCAGTTCGATCGGTGGTTTTGGCTGCGCGGCGTTATGTGCGTTCGGCGCGAAATTGCGCAATGCGTCGGATTAGGCTCTCAGGTACGGGATCTCCATATAAAAAGCGGATCGTACCCTTACCGACCGTGCAGTTCCGGAGTTCATCTTTGAAGGCTTCCACGACCGGTTTGGTAGCGAGGTAGAGAGCGTAATGCTCTTTCGATGCGGCAAACTGCAGGACCGAAGTACCCTCGAGCTTGTAGCCCGGGATGTTGTAGGCGATTATTTCCTGCGCTTGCGGGAGCGCTTCGCGAATCGCCGCGCGGACGCGCCGGAGTGCGCTTTGCGCGGCAGCGGGCTGCGCAGCGATATACTCATCGACCGATTGAAAGCTCACGTGCTACCCGAAGAGCTTGGTCGCGTTGTTGATCGTGACGGCGATCCCCCAGGCCAGCGGTACTCCGACCCAGAGCCATGCCAGAACGAGCATTGTCGTGTTGCTGTCTTCGGGCCGCATGCGTTCTTCAAGTTGATCCATCGTTACAAAAACCTCAGGTTTGGGTTGGCGCTTCGAGATAGTAGCGTTCCGCGACTGGGCGAACGGCTAGATCGCAGAGAAGCCCGACGACCAGGAGCGCCGCCATCACGTACATCGTAACGGAGTAGGCATCCGCCTTTGCGACGCCGTGGTTGATTTCGTACTCTCGGATGTAGTTGATGAGCACCGGCCCTGCGATTCCGGCGGCCGACCATGCGGTTAGCAACGCGCCATGGATCGCGCCGACGTTGACGGTTCCGTAGAGGTCCCGCAAATATGCGGGAATCGTCGCGAAGCCGCCGCCGTACATGCTGATGATCAACAGAAACGATACGACGAAGAGTACGATGGCGTGCAGATGCCCCCACGTCGGCACAAAAGCATAGAGGACGGCCCCTACGATAAAGAAAATCGCGTAGGTTCTCTTACGTCCGATGAAATCCGAGAGCGACGCCCAAAAGATTCGGCCTCCCATATTGAAAAGGCTGATCAGGCCGACGAACCCGGCCGCCGCGACGGCCGTCACTCCGAAGATGTCTTGGATCATGAGTGAGGCTTGGCCGATCACACCGATTCCGGCGGTGACGTTCAAGCACAGCACGAGCCAGAGGAGATAGAACTGCGGCGTCCGCAAAGCCGCTTCGAGCACGACGTTTTTGCTCGTGATCATTCCTTGCGATGCAGCCGGCGCGACATAGCCGGCCGGTTTCCAACCGTCTTGCGGGACTCGCACGATTAGCGAGCCCGCGAACATCCAGATGAAGTAAAGAACGCCCAGCACGATCATCGTTTGCGCAACCCCGGTGCCCGATGCGTTCGCGAAATGTTTCATGAGCAGGACGGAGAGCGGCGCACCGATCATCGCGCCGCCGCCAAAGCCCATGATGGCCGTGCCGGTCGCTAACCCCGGCCGGTCGGGAAACCATTTGATCAGCGTCGAGACGGGCGAGATGTAACCGATGCCGAGCCCGCATCCTCCGACGACGCCGTAGCCGAGATAGACGAGCCACAACAGGTGCGCGTTGACGCCGATGCCTGCAAGAATCAAGCCGCTGCTAAAGCAGACCGCTGCGACGAGCATCGCCTTGCGCGGGCCGGCGCGCTCCACCCATTTACCGCCGAACGCCGCGGAGAGCCCAAGGACCAGAATGGCAAGGCTGAAGATCCATCCGAGTTCGGGCACCGTCCAATCGACGCCGGGTTTTGGAGCGGTGATGCCGATCGCTTGCGACATCGGCTTGGTAAAGACGCTAAAGGCGTACGCCTCGCCGATGCAAAGATGGATGCAGAGCGCCGCGGGGGGTACCAGCCACCGATTGAAGCCGGGCTTTGCTATCGCGTTCGATCGATCGAAGAAGGCCATGGGCTACGGCGACGCGACGATTCGGGCCGTCTTGATATAGTCCAATCGCGGGAACTCTTTTTTAAGGTAGACGTTGCCCTGGGCCGCAATCATATCTTGATCCGGCTGTTCCCCGTAGCCGGAGTAGATGTGATCGACGTTCGGCATTCCGCTCGTGACCCGGCCGATTGGAGCAAACCCCATCCCATCGAGCCTGGCGTTGTCGCCCAGGCTGATGAAGAGATGCGTCGAGCGGCTATTCTTCTCCGACGTTGCCGCAAAGGCTACGGTCCCGCGCGTATTCGACGTTTTGGGCGGATCGTCGGGAATGTTGGCGCTCCACTTTTTGGTCACGGCAGGATTCGCTGCCGCACCCCACTGCACCACGAAGCCCGGCACGACGCGGTAGAAGCGAGCGCCGTCGAAATACTTTGCCTTGACCAGCTCGTAGAAGTGCTGGGCCCCGTGAGGCGCGAGACGACGGTCCACCACGATGACGACCGGTCCTTTACTCGTGTCGAGCAAGACGCGGAACGTCGCGGGGGCCGAGGCTTGCGAGGCCGGCGGGTTTGAAACACCGGTTAGACAGGCGGCCGCGAGCAGCAAGGTGGCGACGATTGAAAGTTTATTCATGCGGCCCCAGCTTCGCCACCCTCCTACCGTCATCCTGAGCGGAGTCCCGCGTTGCCCAAAACCGGCTTCGCCTGGCCGACCGCTACAAAGGCGGCGGCACGCATGCGCTAGCGACCCGGCGACACGTCGAAATGAGATACGGACCGCTGCCGGCCGCAAACGGTGACCCCTTGGTTTGTTGCAGCGCACCGCTGGTTGAGTTGATAGCGTAGGCGGAAACATTGTTCGAACTGTCGTTGGCCGCATACGCGAACTTGCCCAGAGGATCCACTGCCATACCATCGGTATTCGTGCCCGCCGCAAATGGCGAGCCCTTCACTGCTGTTAGCACACCGCTTTTCGCGTTGATAGCGTAGCCGGAAACATCGTTGGAACCGTTATTGGGCACGTAGACGAACTTTCCGGAAGGATCTACCGCCACGCCATAAGGTTCGCTGCTCGTGGCAAACGGCGACCCAGCCACCGGTTCGAGCGCTCCGCTCTTAGCGTTGATGGTGTACGCGGAAATGGTATCGGAGCTAAAGTTGGCCACGTAGGCGAACTTGCCCGACGGCCCGACCGTTACGAAATAAGGCTGGCTGCCGGCGGCAAACGGTGATCCCTTCACCGGTGTGAGGGCACCGCTGGTCGAGTCGATGCTATAGGCCCACACGTTATTGGAGCCGTTATTAGCGACGTAAACGAACTTGCCCTTAGGATCGACTGCAACGCCATCGGGATAGGTGCCGGTCGCAAAGGGTGACCCCGCTACTGGACTCAAAGCGCCACTTTTCGCGTCGACGGTATAGGCGGAAACGTTATTCGACCCGTTGTCGGCCACGTAGAGGAACTTGCCACTGGGATCCATCGCCCCGAAATAGGGTTCGTAGCCCGCCCCAAATGGGGATCCTGTGACCGGCTTCAACGCGCCGCTCGTCGCGTCGACGGCATATGCGGAAACGTTGCTGGAACCATGGTTGGGCATGTAGGCGAACCGGCCCTTAGGGTCGATTACCAGACCGGTCGGGCCCGTGCCCGCCGCAAACGGCGACCCTTTCACCTGCTTGAGCGCGCCGTCGCTCGCGCTAATGGCGTACGTAGAAATATTATTGGAGCCAAAGTTGGCGACATAGGCAAACTCGACCGCCGCGGCGTCGCCGATAACCGCACTCTGCGTCGAACGCGCTTGTGAACCAGAGGCCATATCGAGCGGGGTCATCTTTCCCGGAGATCCATATGCCGAACAGCCGGCAAAGAGTGCCGCGAATCCGAGCGCCAAGAACGCTCGAACGAAGCGATGACGAGACTGCATAAGAAACCTGCCTTGTCGGAGCCGGGATACTTTCACAGCAACTTCAATTAGTAACGCGTGGCGTCGATTACGTCCCGGCCCGGACCGCACTCGAAGCAAGGCGATTCGCCGCACCGTCGTTAGGCAGCGAACGCAAGTAAACCTTTTGTTCCCGACCCTCCACTCGCAGGGGACTGGGAGCCGGAGCGCGACCCGGCGCAAGGCGTTGCCGTCGGCGACTCAAAAGGAACCAAACATGAATTCGAACGATGTGGTTCTGCCGCCCCATATTGAAGAAACGGTTCGTTCGACTGCCGAGCTTCATGCCGCACACGATCGCCAGGCTTCGCTTTACCAGCGGACCATCGAGCGACTGATTCGTCAGCTCGGCCAGCCCGCTGCACTTGTCACGATCGGCATCATCATTATCTTGTGGGCAGGCACGAACATCGCCCTACGACAGATGCACGCCGTGCCATTCGATCCGGCGCCATTTGCATATCTGCAGGGGATAATAAGTACTGCCGCTCTTTTCATGACGGTACTAATTCTTACGTCGCAACGGCATGAAAACAGACTTGCCGAGCATCGCGCTCAGCTGACGTTACAGCTCGCGATGGTTAGCGAACAAAAAATCGCGAAGCTGATCGAGCTTATCGAACGTCAGCGTTTTGATAACCCGCAAATGGCAAACAGGATCGATCGGGAGGCTGAGGCGATGGCCCAGCCGTCCGATCCTGCGGCAATCCTCCAGGCGGTCCATGACACGCACGGAAAGATGATCGACGACGACCGCGCTTCGTGAGGTAGAATGTCGCGCTGTTTAAATATCCGCGAATTGGGGAGAATCTAACTGCTCTGCGCCGCATCTGATGCGCGACGGAGCGTATTTAAACACGGAGGCCAATAAATATGTCTATTCTTGCTTGGCTCGTTGTCGGATTGATTGCGGGATTTCTTGCTAAATCCGTCGTTCCTGGGGAAGGTCCCGGGGGTGTAATCGGGGACCTCGTAGTCGGGGTTATCGGCGCGCTTCTCGGTGGTTGGATCTTCGGCTTGTTGGGGCATTCCGGCGTAACGGGGATCAACATTTACAGCATACTGGTCGCATTAGTCGGCGCCGTGGTCCTTCTGGCCATCGCGCGGATGGTGACCCGCCGATCGGGCGCTTAACCCAAAGAGTATCAACGCTGGGTCGCTGGTGGGTTTGCGTCCGGCCTGCTAAAGTCGAGCTTCGCGGTGAGCCGGGCGTTGTAGGCGGTCTTAAGGTTTCGGTTGTCGAGACTCATCTTCGGCGGAATAACGCTGTACGGCGCCAACCGCGCAACCGGCGAGAGGGCGGCGCGCAGCGAAACCGCCATGCCGTCGTAGGTCGAGAGCGGCGGCAGGCCGAGCATCAGCTCCATCGTGCGCAGCACGCTTACCGTCGAGTAGTGCGCGTGCTGCAGCCCGCCACGCGCGTATGGCGAGACCAGAAAGAAGGTCGTGCGCTGGCCGCTTACGTGATCGGGGCCGTCTTGCGCGTCGTCTTCGATCACGAAGATCGCCGACGATCTCCACACCGGTGAATGCGAAATCGTGTCGACGATCTCACCCAGCGCGTAATCGTTCTGCGCCACCATCGACGCCGGCGTGAGCTTGCCGGGGCGCCGCCCGTAGGTGTGGTCGTTGGGCAGCCAGATGTACTCCAGCTGCGGCAGGTTGCCGTTGTGACTGAAATCGACGAACTCGCGGCGCCATTCCTTGACGCGATTGAGGTCGCTGTAGTCGAGGTTCCAACCGACGTAACGCGGGTCGTAGCGTCCGGCCAAGCTCGGCACGGGCGGGTCGACCATCTCGCCGTAATCGCGAAACGAGACGTGCGCGGTTTGGGCGTCCTGCCAGATGTAACCGTTGAAGGGGACCATTGCCGGCGAGAGCGAGTCGTCGCCGCGGCGCCCCGCGTAGGTTGAGGGCCACATGCGTTCGACGAAATCGGTATCGAAGGCCGCGTCGGCCCAGTTGTGTCCGGGTTCGCTGACCTCGCCGCTCGTGTAGGTGTTGTCGAAGAGACCGAATCGTGTCGCCAGAGCATGCTCGTTGGGCGTCACCCGCGCGCCGAACGACGTCAGCTTCGGATCGCCGTTGCCCTGGGGCATGTCGCCGAGCACCTGATCGTACGACCGATTTTCTTTGAGAATGAAGAAGACGTGCGCAATGGGTCCGCCGCTGCGAACGACCGCGCTCCTCTGCGCGCTGGTCCAACCGGCGGCGCCTTGCGGATTGCCCGAGTCCGCAACGCCTTGCGATAGATCGTAGGCGCGAATCGAGCCGTACTGAATCGCCGCGACATAGTCGACGTCGCTGTGGGAGCCGCTGACGTAGTGCGGATTCGGCCGGGTCCCCTCGCCCTTGCCGTTGATGATGAAGAGCCGTTGCCCGCGCACCACGACGTCGGTCGGATACCAGCCGGCGGGGATGCGCGCCACGACGTTCCGATCGCGGATGACGGCGACGTCGTTCGCGGCGCCAAGCGAAACGTAGATTGCATCGCCGTCGCGCGTAAGTGCGTTCGGCGACACTCCGACGATCGCCGGCCCATGCGCCGCCGCGTCGCCAACGAAAATGCTCGCAATGCGCCTTCCATTCGACGTGTCGTAGACGCCGACGGTATCGTTATCGGTCTCGGCAACGTAGATCGTGTCGCCGACGGGAAGAATCGCCGTCGGATGAAGGCCCGTTTCGATCCGGCGCTCGTCAAACGTCTGCGTATCGATCACCTCGACGTAGCTGGCGGCGCAGTTCGAGGCAAAAAGCGTCTTCCCGTCGGGAGAAAATGCCAACCCGCCGATAAATCCTCCGACGCCGATCGCCTTTGCGCTCGCTAGTCCGTCCAAGGCGCCGATGCGAACCGACGAATCGCCGTCGGTCGCCGCGGCGAACGTTTCGCCGGACATCGCGACGGCCACCGGGTACGAGCCTTTGCCCAGCGCAAGCGCGCGGGCGCGCTTTGCGACCACGTCGACATTGAAAAGTGCGTCGGCATTCGCCCCAGCAACCAGCACGTGGCCGCCGTCGATCCACACTGGGCGCCCGAACGCACCTTTGAGCGGAATCGCCGCGAGCATGCGAAGATCGCTTGCGCGATAGAGGCGCAGCGACGGCGGATTGTATCCCGATTCGACGACGGCAAGCGTTGCGCCGTCGGGCGACGCGGATGCGCCCTGCGGGAACGTGTCGGTTTGTGTCACCAGTTCTTGCGGTGGTTGGATCACCCAACCGTTCGGAAGCACGACGCCGGCGGCCGTCGCCGCCGCGCAAACGCCAATGCAGAGCGCCGCCAAGACCACCGTCGTACGCAAGCTCATTGGCCCGAACCATCGTAGACGCGGGTGCCGGCGAGATAGGTCGCGGCGATCTGCGTCTCCATGATCGTTTCGGCGGGTGCAGTCATCCAGTCGCGATCCATCACCACGAAATCGGCATATTTCCCCGGCGTGATCGAACCGAGGAGCTTTTCCTGGAAGTTTGCGTGCGCGGCCCAGATCGTCATCGACTTGAGCGCTTCGTCGCGCGTCATGCGCTGATCGGGATACCAGCCGCCCGGCGGTTCGTTGCGTTCGTTCTGACGCGAGATCGCGGCGTGGAAGGTGCGCAGCGTGCTTACCGCTTCCACCGGCGCGTCGGTGCCGTTGGCGACGATCGCGCCGGTATCGAGGAGCGATCGCCACGCGTACGCTCCGAGTACGCGCTGGGGACCGAGGCGCGCTTGCGCCCAGGCCATGTCGCTGATTTGATGGGTCGTCTGCATCGACGGGATGATGCCTAACGTGGCAAAACGGCCGATATCCTGGGGGCTGAGTACCTGTGCGTGTTCGATACGCAGCCGCGGGTCGTGTGACGGAACCGACAGCAGCGCCGCCTCGTAGGCGTCGAGGACCATTCGATTGCCGCGATCGCCGATCGCGTGCACGCACACCTGAAATCCGCCGCGCAGCGCCTTCTCGGTTACCGCCTGCATGTGCGCTTGCGGGGTGACGACCAAGCCGGTGTTGCCCGGATCGTCGGTGTACGGCGCGAGTAACGCGGCGCCGCGCGATCCGAGCGCGCCGTCGGCGAACATTTTTACTGCGCGAATCCACAGATGCCCGTCGTAGGCGTTCTCGACAATTCCGGATTGCAGATGCCTGTCGATGAGTGCCGCGTCGTCCCAGAGCATTGCGTAGTTGCGGATGGAGTAGCGGCCGGCCTCGATCAACTCGACGTGCGCGGCGAGGCGCGCGTCGTCGGTGCCCGGTTCGGCGACGGTGGTCAGCCCCCAGCGATTGCATTCGGCAATGGCGGCGCGCGCGGCCCGGACGAGCTGTTGATGTGTCGGATCCGGCACGTTCCGATAGATCAAATCCTGCGCGTTGTCAACGAAGACGCCGGTTGGATTTCCTTCCGCGTCGCGGACGATGCGGCCACCGGCGGGATCGGGCGTCGACTTGCCCACGCCGGCAAGCTGCATAGCTTTGGCATTCGCGAGAACCGCGTGGCCGTCCAGGCGCGAGAGCGCAACGGGTCGATCCGGAATCGCGGCGCTGAGCGGCGCGTGCGTCGGAAACGACTTGGCCGCCCACAGATTCTGATCCCAGCCATCGCCGAGAATCCACGCATCCGGCGAGGCCTTGGCGAACGCGACGGTCTTCGCGACGACATCTGCGTACGAATGCAGCTTGAACAGATCGACCTCCGCCAGATCGAGTCCAACCGCGGTGAGGTGGAGATGCGCGTCGATCAAGCCGGGCAGCACCGTGTACCCGGTGAGGTCGAGCACTTCCGTCTTTGGCCCGCGCAGTGCCATCGCGCCGTCACGCGAGCTCACGTAGGCAAAGATCCCGCCACGTACGCAAAAGGCTTGCGGATTGGGAAACGCATCGTCGACCGTATGGATCGTCGCGCCGGTGACGATCAAGTCCACGGGCAACTTCCCCGCGTCGCCCGCTCGCGCCACCGCGGGCGCACCGGCCAACGCGGCGACAGCACTCAGAAACTTACGCCGTTGCATTTTTCTTGCCCCAACCCCCGATTCAGGGCGGGTTCGTGAAACAGCCGGCGGCACCCCGGGTACTATGGGGTCATGAGGCTTATGCGTTCATTCCTGGTGGCGAAGACGGCCGTCCTTCGGACCGTACCGCTCGTACGCGACGTTCGCGTTCCGTTGGCGCTTAAATTGGTCGCGGCAGGGGTCGCGCTGCTCGTCATCTCACCGATCGACATCTTCAGCGACATACCAGTGCTCGGCGCTCTCGACGATGCGGCCCTGCTGACGCTGCTCTGCGTCTGGTTCGTCAGCCAGGCATCAAAGCACGTGGAGCCCGTTCCGGTGCGGCGCCGCCCGGGGAGCAAGCTCGCGGTTCGGTAGTCCGGCGCCTCTCCGGCACACGCAGCGTTGACAAGGCCCCGAAGGCCCGCTACCGTGTTGAGGGCATCGCGGCGCCATCGTCTATCGGTTAGGACATCGCCCTTTCAAGGCGGAAAGACGGGTTCGATTCCCGTTGGCGCTACCAGAAATCTCCTTATCTTGTACGGGTTTTTCGTGCATTTGGCGGCCGTGAGTGCCTCAATTCTAACGGCCGTCTAACGGAATTTGGCAGAAGGTCTTCAGGTCACGATCTTCCCGAACGCCTCCGCCGCCTCGGCATCACGGTCGCGGTAGACCGTGATGTAGCGATCGTACGTGATGCTGATGTCACTGTGGCCCAGCCGCTTCGAGATAACCTCGATCGGCACGCCGGCTTTGGCAAGCAACGAGGCGTGTGTGTCGCGGAGATCGTGGAAGCGGATGCGCCGCACCGGGCAGCGTTTCATGAAGTTCCGGAACGCGGAGCTGAACAGCCAAGACGAGATCGGTGTGCCATCCGCCTTGGCGAAGATGAGATCCTCGTCGTGATAGGCCGGACGTACGGCAATCCTCTCAGCAGCCTGCACCGCGCGATGGGATTCGAGAATCACGAGCAGATGCGACGAAACACAGACCGTGCGCACCCTGTCGTTCTTTGGCCGTTTGTAGATAAGCCCGTCCCGCTT
>PMTY01000028.1:0-1026 GCA_003167155.1 Candidatus Cybelea tumulisoli | reverse complement strand
TTTACCGCCCTCGGCAGATCGTCCGCATCGAGCGATGCGGCCGGACTGCGAAGGATCACTTCCCATTTGACGGCGCGCCGTAGCACGTTACGCAGCAGTTCCGCAGCATGATGGACCGTACGTCCGCTGACTGGCCGCTTCGACCATCGAGCATAGGTTGCAAGTAGATCGACAGCCTTCACGCTGCCAACCTTCCTGGTGCCGACCGCCGGCCGCAAGTAAAGCCGCAGCAAACTCTCGTAACGCTGCAGCGTCGTCGCGGCAAGGCGACCTTCTTTGGCTTGCATGAACCGATCGAACAGCTCATTCATCGTCATGTCGGCGCACGGCAAGTACTCGCCGGCGACGACCGCAGCCTTGCGTTTCGCGAGGATCGCTTCAGCCTGCTTCTTCGTCACTCCGACGAGCGTTTCGGTCTTCTGCCGGCGCTTGCCGTTGACGAACACGACGTCATACATAATGCGGAACTTTTTGTCTCCAACTTTCCTGAGATACCCCAAGGATGTGCCTCCTACGGGGTCCCGGCGGGCGGTATATTCGCCGCTAGGCCGAGGAATGCTTCGAGCGCNNACGATAAGGCGCCGCGGCGTAATCCGCACGGACGGCAATCTTCCTGATGCAAGCAGCTCGTACGTCGCGTTCCGTCCGATGCCTAAAACGAGCTGAACGTCACCAGGCGTAAGAATGTCGCCGAGATCGGCAAGCGCTATCGATGCTCTAGTCATGCAGCGTCGACTCCAAGAAAGACGAAAACCCCGAGCGAGCTCGCTCGAGGTTTTGCACGCATTATTATGCGGGCGTAAATCAGATGTTGTCGTGTACGAAGATTATCCTACGGCACCGAGAGCGTGTCAATTGTTCGTTGCTGCCTGTCGCGACACACCGGTGTGCAATGCTACATGGACGTCCAATCGGCGACCCTCCATCCCGCCTGGCGCCCGTTTAGGCTACCGCGTTGGCGCATCCCGCACGCAAGGCGACCGCTAGCGCGGCTCCGCTTCGCTTCGGCCTTGCGCGCGGGTCACC
>PMTY01000025.1 GCA_003167155.1 Candidatus Cybelea tumulisoli | reverse complement strand
CGGAGCCCGACCCCAACGTCGAGTGGCGCGACGGGACCGCCCAACATACCGGCCTGCCCGATGCGAGCGTCGATCTGGTCGTTGCCTGTCAGGCCTTTCACTGGTTTGCGACGATCGAGGTGATGCACGAGTTCGCGCGCGTCGCGCGCCGGCGCGCCGCTATTTTGCAGTACGAGCGCGACGAACGCGATGCGTTCACGAAGGCCTACGGCGAGGTCGTGCGAGCCTACGCAACCGACGACACCGAGGCTTTACGCCGTCGCGCGCTCGCGGCGTTCGCTCGATTTCCGGCGCAGCGGATCTCGCGCACCGAGGCCTTCTCGCTGCAAGAGATGGATCGGGAGGCGCTCCTAGGGCGCGCGGCCTCTTCCTCGTATTTGCCGGCTTCGGGCGCGCCGGCCGAGGCGCTGCGCCGCGATCTCAACGAGCTCTTCGATCGCTATGCGAGCGACGGCCGCGTGGCGTTGCACATGGTTACCTACGCGTTGATCGCCGATCTCGAGCGATGAACCCAGGGAGGAAGCTTCGGGTCGGCATTGACGTCGGCGGAACGTTCACCGACGTCGTTGCGATCGATGCCGCGACGCGCGAGCTGGTGGCTCGCGTCAAAGTCCCGACGACACACGATGCGGAGCGCGGCGTCGCCGAAGGTATCGTTGCGGGCATCGAGCAGCTGCTGGCCGATTCTCACGTCGATTCGGCCTGCGTTGCCTTTATCGCGCACTCGACGACGCAGGCGACCAACGCATTGCTCGAAGGAGATCTCGCGCGGGTCGGCGTGCTCGGACTCCTCGATGGTTTGGCATGGCTGTCGCGGCGGCAGATGCACTTTCGTGCCTTTTCCGTGAGTTCGGGAGCGGTTTTTGCTCCACAGTTTGCTTTCGTTCGTGCCGGTGACGGCGATGCGTTGCGGGCCGCCGTCGACCGTTTGATCGATGGCGGCGCGCAGGTACTTGCCGCCAGCGAGAGCTTTGGCGTCGATCGGCCCGAGCAAGAGTCGCTTGCCGTTGCGTACGCACGCGAGCGGGGAATCGAGGCGACCAGTGGCCACGACGTCAGCTCGGCCTACGGGCTGCGTTCGCGCACGCGCACTGCAGCGATCAATGCGGCGATTCTGCCGAAGATGGTGCGCACCGCACGCATGACCGCGCAAGCCGTGGAGCGTGCGGCAATCCCGGCGCCGCTGATGGTGATGCGCAGCGATGGTGGCGTGATGGACGTGCGCGAGGTTGGACGCCGTCCAATTCTCACGCTGCTCTCGGGGCCGGCAGCGGGCATCGCCGGTGCGCTCCTGTACGAACGCCTCAGCGACGGCATCTTTATCGAAGTCGGGGGAACGAGTTCGGATTGTTCGGTGATCCGCAATGGCCGCCCGCAGATGCAGCCCGCGAGAATCGGCGGCTATCGCACGATGCTGCGCACGCTCGACGTTCGAACGCTGGGAATCGGCGGCGGCAGCATGCTGCGCCTCGATGGCGACGCCATCGTCGACGTTGGGCCGCGCAGCGCGCATATCGCCGGATGTGCGTACGCGTCGTTCGTTGCGCCCGAACTGATCGAGGGAGCGCGAGTCGAACTGATCGCGCCGACGCCGCAAGATCGCGCCGATCACGTCGTGCTCGTCACGCCGTCCGGTGCAAGGATCGCGTTGACGGTCACGTGCGCCGCCAATGTCGCCGGCGAAGTCCCCGAGGGCGCCTTCGCGCGCGGCAACGGCGAGTCGGCGCGCCGCGCCTTTGAGTTGCTTGCGCAGCGCACTGGCGGCGATGCTCTCGTTTTGGCGGAGCGCGTGCTCTCCCTCGCGGTTGCGAAGCTGCGCGCGGCAGTCGACGCGTTGGCCGGCGATTACGCGCTCGACGAACAGCAGGTGACGCTCGTCGGCGGAGGCGGCGGNNCCGCAAGAAATCGCGCGCATTCGCCGTGAGGCGGCCGATCGCGTGATCGCCGCCGGTGCCGCGCCCGATCGGGTCGTCGTCGAGATTGAAATCGATACTCACCGCAACAAAGTCTGCGCTACCGCCTCGGGGGCGACGGCGCTCGTGGAAGCGGCGGCCGGCGACGCGTGTGGCGAGTCCGATCGGCTAGCCATCGCAACGCAGTCGTTCGCGTGCGACGCCGCCGAGCTCCGTGGGATCGAGCTGAGCACTGCTATGAGCGGCTACGAGCGCCGTCGCGATCTTCGCGTGATAGACGAACGAGGCGTCGTGCGGCTCGCGCTGCGCGATTACCGGCTCACTCTAACGACGGCGGCCGGCGTTGAATCGCACGTGCGTGATGCGGTAGAGGCCGCGACGCAGTTCGGCGACGTGGGCCGCGCGCTGCCCGCGCTCTACCTGCTGCGAGGTGCGCGCATCGCAGCGTACGAAGGCCTGACGAACACGGAGCAGGCCGTTGCACTTGCCGCCGAAGAAGTCGAAGGCTGCGCGCCCGACGAGTCCATCATCGTCCTCATCGAACCGCGCAGCGCATAGAAACCGGCCTGCAGCGGCGGTTACATCCCGATACTGACCGCGAGTAAACGTAGATCTCGCTGCCGCCCTGTAACGAGTTCGGCTGCTCGACTATAAAAAGGTGATTGATCGGATCGGCTGCGATCGAACTGCCCGCTTGCCCCTCTCCTCCCGAATTTGGAATCTGGCCCACGAACGTTTGTTTCTTCGTCTTGAGGTCGTACATCTGGACGCTGTAGGTTGAGGCCGTCGTCGTGCACATCATGTGTGACGCAGAGTCGATCGCAATGCCGGCCACCGGACCGCTGAACGGCGGAGCGACGAAGTTGTTGGACGCGTGTCCGCTTCGGATATCGTAGTCGATGAAGACGGTCTGCGAGTGGTAGTTAGCGGCGGGCACATACGCATGCTGCGTGGTCGTATCCTCGGCAACAAAATACGGATAGTCCACGCCGTCACCTTTTGGGGCATACAGCGTTTGCAGAATCTTGTTTGTTGCAACGTCCGTCACGACGACTTCGAAGGTGGGCGGCTTGGAGATGACACCATCGAGGATCGTGGCCGCCATGACTGCGACGGGGTTGCTTTGCTGATCGGCGATGTCGTTAATGAGGAAGTTGCGCCCAGGCGGGCGCGTCCACGTGCCGGTAATCCTTTTCTTCGAGAGGGGCGCCATGAGATAGAAGATGTCTCGTCGGGTGTACTTCCCGTAATGCCGCTCGTCGTCGATTAAACCAACGCCGTTCGCCAGAACCGCGTCCACGTCCAACTCGCGATTGCCCGAGTCCCCGTTTTGTTTCCGAACGACTTTTGTAATCTTTGCCGTCGTCTGGTCGAAGGCCTCAACGACAGACGTAAAGGGAGACCCCGAGGGCGGCGTGACCTCCGTCAGTATTCCGTCGGCGCCATTTTCATCGATTGCCCAACCAAAAATCGTACCGCCGAATTTGGAAGTAACGACCGGACCTGGACCAACGCTTCGTCGCGCAAATGGCTGTTGGGCGCTTGGTGAAAGGGCAGCGACCGGACCGCCGTTGCCGCCGCCCGCCGAGCAGGATGCCGCGAAGATGGCGATGAGAGCAACGTGAACGGAGCGGTGACTCAGTGCAAATTCCCTCCAATGGCGAAGAGCGAGTGCCTCAGGTTTTTACTTTCAGTTCGAAATGTGAAAGAACCCTGAAAGGGATGCGGCAATTCGTGTCAGTGGACTGACCAAAACTCGGCCCGGCGCGAAAGTTACCTAGAGAGCGACTTCACCGAGCAGCTTTCTCGCCGCTAGCTCGTATTGCCGCCTCCCGGTGATTCTCGTCATTACGCGATAGGCGCCGGCTAACGGACGTGGGTGGCTCGTCTCTTTGAGGACGTCGATTGCCTGCGAGATGGTCCGCCGCGCTCGCTCTGACTCTCCCAATCCAGCGAGCGCCTCTGCCTGCATCTGGAGCGTCATCCCGATGTATCGACCCAGCCCGACACTCGCGTACAGCGCTTCAGCCGCGCCGGCGGCCTCGAGGGGCGGCACAAACTCCCTGCGAGCGAGATGGATCCGCGCGCGCGACGTTTCTAGTAGGGCGTGCGTCAACGGATTGCTGCCCGCGCACTTCGAGAGTTCAGCCGCGTAGGCAGCGGCGGCCGCAAGCGATCCCGCCTGGAGGTTTGCGTGCACCAGCTGGCCTAAAACGGTGCCTTGCACCCACCCGCTCCCGGCTGTCGCTTTGACGGCTATTCTTACCATAGGAAGAATGTATTACTATCCTCGAGCCTCGGCCTTCTTTCCGCTTAAGCGTGCCGTCGGACCACCACGGAGTGCCGCTGGATTCGTGCGGACCGGCGCAACGTTGAGATATTTACGGAGGTGTCAGCCGATACTCCGCCGGAGGATATCGAATGAAAACAATGCGTGATGACCCGCCCACCGAACTGACGATTCATGCGCGCGAGTTACGTGAACTCTTTTCCGAGCGTGAGTTCGACCCATTCGTCGACGATGCGTACGCGCTCGGGAGCATCGCGCAGATCGCCCGATTTCCCAACGTTACGGCTGGCCTCGGGAAGACGCGGCTACGCATTCTGTTGCCTTCGGCGGAGGTGTCGCCGCAGACGCAGACGCGCGCGGAACGGGCGATTGCCCGATACTGTTCGCACAAGATCGCTGAGGCGCGCCTCCAGATGGCGGAGTGGCGTCACGGAGCCCTGAGCACGTTCTTATGGGGCCTGGC
>PMTY01000120.1 GCA_003167155.1 Candidatus Cybelea tumulisoli | reverse complement strand
CGCGGCAACTACAACTTAGGCTTGCGCGAACAGCTCGTGTTTCCGGAGATCAATTACGACAAGGTCGACAAGACGCGTGGCATGGACGTCACGATCGTCACGACGGCCAAAACCGACGAAGAGGCCTCGGAGTTTCTGGTTGCGATGGGCTTGCCGTTGCAAAAGGCCGCTTCGAGCACCACGGGGCCGCAGAGGTAGCTGGAGTAATGGCAAAGACGAGTTTGATCGTTAAGTCGCGGCGGAGGCCGAAGTTCGCGGTGCGCGGGCACAATCGCTGCAAAGCCTGCGGGCGTCCGCGCGGCTATCTGCGCAAGTTTGCCATGTGCCGGATCTGCTTCCGGGAGAACGCCCATTCCGGCGTGGTCCCCGGCGTCACGAAGGCCTCATGGTAAGGAGGGCGAGCACATGTCGATAACCGACCCGATTGCCGATATGCTGACACGCATCCGCAACGCCAACACGGCCAACCACAAGACGGTCGACGTGCCGGCCTCGCGAGCGAAAGCGGCGATCGCGCAAATTCTGCAAGACGAAGGCTTCATCGATAGCTTCGAACGGGTGGCCGAAGGTCCGCAGGGCAAGATTCGAATTCAGCTGCGCTACGGCCCGGAGAAAGAGAAGATCATCACCGGTCTTCGCCGCATTTCTCGTCCTGGGCTGCGCGTGTACACCGGCAAGACGGAGATACCCCGAGTCCTCGGTGGCCTCGGTTTGGTGATCATTTCGACGCCGCAGGGCATCATGTCGGGCAAACGTGCGAAGAAGCAGGGCGTCGGAGGAGAGGTTCTTGCGTATGTGTGGTAAGGCGGTGCGGACATGTCTCGCATAGGGAAGCTGCCCGTCGTCGTGCCTTCAGGCGTCAACGTGAAGGTAGAGGACGACGTCGTGCGCGTCAGCGGTCCGAAGGGCGAGCTGCATCAGCAGATCCTCTCCCGCGTCGTTGACGTCCAGCTGCAGGACGGAAAGATCCTGGTCGGCCGCAAAGGCGATGCCAAGGAGCACCGGAGCGCGCATGGTTTGACGCGGACGCTCATTGCCAACATGGTGGAGGGCGTCAGCAAGGGCTTTCGTAAGAGTCTGGAGATAACCGGCGTCGGCTACCGTGTCGCGAAGTCGGGCGAGAAGCTGACCTTGAGCTTGGGCTACTCGCATCCGGTCGCCTTCGAAGCCCCTACCGGCGTCGCGCTATCGGTCGAGGGCCAGACCAAGATTCACGTTGACGGCATCGATAAGCAGGCCGTCGGGCAAGTCGCCGCCGACATTCGGCGCTTGCGCGAGCCGGAGCCTTATAAAGGCAAGGGCATTCGCTACGAAGGCGAGCGCATTCGCAAGAAACTCGGTAAGGCCGGAAAGGCTGGAAAGAAGTAATGAGTAAAGCGGACGCGCGGCGCCATCGCCACATCCGTCTTCGAAAGAAGCTCTCCGGCACGCCGGAACGGCCGCGGCTTTTCGTGCGCCGCTCGCTTCACCATATCTACGCCGACCTTATCGACGACGCGAAGGGACACACGCTGGCGACCGCGTCGACGCTCGACGAATCGTTGGCAACCGGGTTGAGTTCCAAGACGAACCTGGCGGCCGCTGCGGCGATCGGCTCGGCGATCGCCGGCAAGGCAAAGGAGGCCGGCATCTCCGAAGTCGTCTTCGATCGAGGCGGATACAAATACCATGGCCGCGTACGCGCGCTTGCGGACGCTGCCCGTGAAGCGGGGTTGACTTTCTGATGAATTACCGAGGTCGCGACCGCGACAATAGCGGTTTTGAAGAGACGGTGGTGCGCGTCAATCGCGTCGCCAAGGTCGTCAAGGGCGGCAAGCGTTTCAGTTTTAGCGCCCTTGTCGTCGTCGGCGACCGCAAAGGTAAGGTTGGATTCGCGATCGGTAAGGCGGCCGAGGTGCCCGAGGCGATTCGCAAAGCCGTCGAGCAGGCTCGCAAGAGCCTCGTAACCGTCGCCATGGTCGAGCGAACGATTCCCCATGAGGTGCGCCACGAAGTCGGCGCCGCGACGGTACTGCTCAAGCCGGCCGCACCCGGCACCGGCGTTATCGCCGGCGGATCGATGCGCGCCGTCCTCGAGTTGGCCGGAATCCACGACATCCTCACCAAGTGTCTGGGAACCACCAACCCGATCAACGTGGTTATGGCGACGGTCTCGGCGCTCGGTACGCTACGGACCGTGGAGCAAGTTGCCGCGATGCGCGGCAAGACCGTTAAGGAAATCTACGCGGCGTAAGCATATGGCAGAAAAGCAAATTCTCAAACTTGGCGCGCTCAAACCCGCCCCCGGAAGCCGGCCGAAGCGCCAGCGCATCGGTCGCGGTCATGGCTCCGGCATGGTGAAGACCGGCGGAGAAGGCGGCAAGGGTCAAACGGTCCGCTCCGGCGGCGGCAAGGGCCCGGCCTTCGAAGGGGGGCAAACCGCCTGGGCACGCCGTCTGCCGCACGGACGCGGGTATTCGCAGAAGGCGCGCGATACCGGTCACTTCGGGACGCGCCTGGTGGCCGTCAAGCTGAGCCGGCTCTCCAAGTGGGATGCGAGCATTGAAATTACCCCGGAGTCTTTGCGCGAGCGCGGCGTCCTCAAGTCGCTGCGCGACGGCGTAAAAATCCTCGGTGACACCGGCCCGAGCGTCGCCCTTCCGTCGGGTCTGCGTTTCCGCGACGTGCTCTTCTCGAAGGGCGCGCGCGAAGCGCTGGCTATCGCGGGCGCGCACATCGAAGAAGCCCCCGAATAGTGTTCGATAACCTACGCGCGGCCGTGCTCGTGCCGGAGATCCGTCAGCGGATTCTCTTCGTTTTCTTTGCCTTTGCGTGGTTCGTCTTCATGATCCACGTGCAGCTGCCCAACGTCAACCAGGAAGCGTGGCAGCGGGTGCTGCAGAGCGGCGCGTTCTATAACCTGCTCGGCTTCCTGTCGGGCGGCGCGCTGCAGAAGCTTTCCATCATCGCGATGGGGATTACGCCTTACATCAACGCGTCCATCATCATGCAGCTCATGACGGTCGTAATGCCGCAGCTCGAAGAGATGGCGAAGAAAGGCGGCGAGGAAGGCCGCAAAAAGATCAGCCAATACACCCGCTGGCTGACCATCGTGCTCGGCACGATTCAGGCGACCTTCATGGCGATCTCGATGGAGCGTTCCGGCGTCTTCTACGACACGAGCATTTGGTATCTGCTCTACGCAATTATCGCGATGGTGGGCGGTACGCTCTTCTTGATGTGGCTCGGCGAGCAGATCAGCGACAAAGGCATCGGCAACGGCGTCTCGCTTATCATCTTCATCGGCATCGTCTTGCGCTATCCGCAGTACGTTACGCAGACGTACGCCTCGGCCAGTCAAGGCGCCGAGTCGCTGCTCAACCTGCTGCTCTATATCGCCATTGCGATCGTCATCATCGTCTCGATCATCTTCTTGTATCAAGGACAGCGCCGCGTCCCGGTGCAGCAAGCCCGCCGGACGGTCGGGCGCAAGATGTTCGCCGGACGATCGACCTACATTCCGCTGCGCCTCAACAACGCGGGCGTCATCTCGATCATCTTTGCGATCTCGATCTTGCTCTTGCCGCAACAAGCGCTCGCGTGGTTCGGTCGCGGCCAAGCGATCGTCGGCAGCGGTCTTTGGCCGACGATCGAGCGAGGCTTGCAGGCCTTCTCGGCGTGGCTCAACGTCTGGTTCACGCCCAACGGCTTCCTCTACAATATCGTCTATTTTCTGCTGGTCGTCGTCTTTACGTTCTTTTACAGCTCGATCGTCCTCAACACGCGCGACGTGGCCGACAACCTGAAGAAGACCGGGGCCTTCGTCCCCGGAATTCGCCCCGGCCAGCCGACCGTCGATTACCTCAACAAGATCTTGATGCGAATCACCACGGCGGCCGCAATCTATCTCGGACTGCTCGCGGTTCTGCCGGGAGCGCTGCAGCGCGGCCTTTCGGTGACCACGTTCTATCTCGGCTCGACCTCGCTGCTGATCGTCGTGGGCGTGGCCCTCGACACGATCACGCAGATCGAAGCGCGCTTGGCGATGCGCGATTATCGCGGATTCATCAAGCGATAGTCGTGCGCGTTGTCTTTCTTGGGCCGCCTGGCGCCGGCAAAGGGACGCAAGCGCGCATCCTTCACGAGCGATTCGGTCTTGAACAAATTTCGACGGGAGACATTCTCCGTCGCAACTGCGTCGACGAAACGGAGCTGGGTGGCCAAGCGGTAGGATATATGGCCCGAGGGGAGCTCGTTCCCGACGATCTCGTCATCGCGATGATCGAACGCGAGCTTCGCGGGCTGCCGACCGGTTTCGTCATGGACGGCTTTCCGCGCAACGTCGCGCAAGCCGAGGCCCTCGATGCGCTCCTCGGGCGCCGGGGATGGCCGCTCGACGGCGCGATTCTCTTTAGTGCCGACCGCGCAACGCTCATCGCCCGGCTTGCATCGCGCTGGACCAATCCGCGCAACGGCAGGACGTACAACGTCTTGACCAATCCGCCGAAGGTCGCGGGCATTGACGACGAGGACGGCGGTGAGCTGCTGCAACGCGATGACGATCGTGCCGATACGGTCGCGACGCGCCTCGACGTCTACGATGCGCAGACCAGGCCGCTCATCGAATATTATCGGAAGACCGGCAAGCTCGTGGAAGTCAACGCGCTGGCGAGCGTCGAGGCCGTAGCCGAACGGATCGCTTCGGCAATTAGTGCGGCGCCGGCCCCGGGGACGAGATGGTAACGCTCAAGTCGCCGCGCGAAATCCAGATCATGCGCGCGAGCGGCAAGGTTACGTCGCGCGTGTTGACCGGGCTGATGAAGGCTGCACGCCCCGGAATGACGACCGACGAGTTGGACGGTCTCGCCGAGCGTGGGATCCGTGAGGCCGGCGGCATTCCAACGTTTAAAGGTTACAACGGATTCACCGGCTCGATCTGCGCGTCGCTCAACGATGAAGTCGTCCACGGAATTCCGGGGACGAGGCTGCTGCGCGACGGCGATCTGCTTTCGATCGATATCGGCACGACGCTCGAGGGCTACGTCAGCGATTGTGCCGTCACGATTCCGATCGGGAATATCTCGCAAACGGCGCAGCGCCTGCTCGACGTTACGCGAGAGTGCCTGACGCTCGGGATTGCCCAGATGCAGCCCGGCAAGCACCTCGGCGATATCGGGGCGGCGGTCCAGGCCCACGCCGAGAGGCATGGCTTCGGGGTTGTGCGCGAGCTGGTCGGCCATGGCGTGGGCAAGGCGATGCACGAAGAGCCTCAAGTTCCCAACTACGGCGAGCCGGGGACCGGGATGGAGCTGCGAGCCGGCCTGGTGCTCGCCATCGAGCCGATGATCACGCAGGGAGGCCCCAAGGTCCGAATTCTGAAGGACGGCTGGACAGTCGTTACCGCAGATGGTAAACTCGCAGCGCACTTCGAGCACACCATCGCCGTAACGGAGGACGGGCCCCAGATTCTGACCCTGCGCGACTACGCAGAGGACCCGGAGACCGAACGCTACCGCCCGCCGAGGGAAGCTGTTGCGTGAGGTGCTCGGGGAGGGCGAATGGCGCGTAAGCGGGGCGGGCGCCCGCCTCGCGGCAAAGCGACGGCCGAAAAAGCGGCCAAGACCGCCACTCCAAAAGAAGAGGCGATCGAAGTGGAAGGCACCATCGTGGAGCCTTTGCCCAACGCGATGTTCCGCGTCGAGTTGACGAACGGCCACCGTGTTCTGGCCCACGTATCGGGAAAAATCCGGATGAACTTCATCCGTATTCTTCCGGGAGACCGCGTCTTGGTCGAGCTATCGCCCTACGACCTAACCCACGGCAGAATAACGTACAGGTACAAGTAAGGTCTCCCAAAGTCATCCCACTTGTCACCCTGAGCGAAGTCGAAGGGCGACCAGGAAACTAAAGATCCTTCGACAGGGCTCAGGATTAAAAAGGTGTTTGAAAAGAAATGAAAGTTAGACCATCGGTTAAGAAAATTTGTGAGAAGTGCAAGATCATACGGCGGCACGGAAAAGTGCGGGTGATCTGCGAGGTCAATCCAAAACACAAACAGGTTCAAGGATAGCCTTCCCTTCGACAAGCTCAGGATAAATGAGGAAATTGTAATATGGCTCGTCTCGCTGGTATCGATCTTCCGCGCGAAAAGCGCGTGGAGGTTGCGCTTACCTATATTTTCGGAATCGGCCCGACAACGGCGCGCAAACTGCTCGCCTTTGCCGGCGTGGATCCGAACCTGCGCGTCAAAGCGCTCAGCGAAGAGGACGAGAAGAAGCTGCGCGATGCAATCGACTCGCTCCAGCTGCGAGTCGAGGGAGATCTGCGTCGAGAAGTCCAGGGCAATATCAAGCGTTTGATGGATATCGGGTGTTATCGCGGCATGCGTCACCGCCGCGGCCTGCCGGTTCGCGGACAGCGAACCAAGACGAACGCCCGCACCCGTAAAGGTCCAAAACGCACCGTCGCCGGCAAGAAGAAGACGATAGCCAAGAAGTAGCGCGCCTCCGTGAAAGCGGTCGTTACCGCGGGAGGCCGAATCGACGGCGCTTTTGCATCGGCAGCCGGAACGCGGGTCAAGGCACTGGCTGCGGTGCATGGCATGACGATGCTCGCGCGCGTGCTCGACGCGCTACGGGGTTGCGGTGCGGATCGGATCGCGGTAATCGGCGGCGACGAAGTCCGCGCTGCCTGCGCACCGGCCGTCGAGCAACTGATAGAAGAGAGTCCCTCCGGAAGTAAAAACCTCTTGCGGGCGCTACGTGCGTGGCCCGAGGACGGAGAGCCGCTGCTCTATGCGACGAGTGACTTGCCGTACATCAACGCCGCGGCGGTCCGCGACTTCATCGAACGGGTGCCGGAGGGTACGCTTGGCGTGCCGCTCGCTGAGTTTTCCGCCTACGCCGCACGGTTTCCCCAAGCGCCGCCAACCGGAATTACGCTGGCCGGCGAGCGCGTGGTCAACGGCGGTGTCTTTCTCCTACCACCCGATAGCGCGCCGCTGCTCGCCGGAGCAGCGACCGCTATTTTCGAGTCGCGGAAACGGCCGTGGCGCATGGCAAGCCTGATCGGCCCCGCGGCACTGATTCGGTTCGCGCTGGGGCGTCTGAGCGTCGCGAACCTGGAAGCGACCGCGCAGCGGGTTTTGCAGCTGCGGGCGTGTGCGGTGCGAGCCTGCGCTCCGGAGTTGGCCTTTGACGTCGATACGGCGGCGGAATACGCTTATGCAACCGAAAACCGCTAATCCGTTTCGGCTCGCACTCTTCTGGCTTGGCATTCAAGCGGTTTGGGGTGCGTTGCTGGGAATTTCGTTGCAGTCACGTACCATTGAGTTGGCTCCCGCGGATTCGCTGATCGCCTACGGGCGCTTGGCTACGGCCGGCGCAATCGTCGCGGCGGTCGTTCAGGTCATGGTCGGCTTCTATTCAGATGCGCGGCGCCGGCGCGGCAGCCGGCGCGTAGAGTTCTACGTCGTCGGCGCGCTGGGGGGAGCGGTTGCGATCGAGTTCTTCTTCGGTGCTCACACGCTGGTCGCACTAACGATCGCGTACGTCGGCGTGCAAGCCGCGTTGAACCTGGCGATCGGACCCTATCAGGCGATCATTCCGGATTTCGTCGATCGCGAGCACACCGGAATCGCGTCGTCCTGGATGGCCGCCTTCCAAGGTGCGGGCAACGCGATCGGGGCGCTGGCCGCAAGCTTTATCACCAGCGCCCGCGAGTTAGGTACGGCTTTAAGTGCGCTGCTTCTCACCACTTGTCTGGTTACTTCGGCGCACGTGCGCCGGCTGACATTTGTTCTCTCGCCGAGCGGAGCCGAAAAACGAGCGCCGGTGACGCGCGCATTCGTGGACTTGTTTATCTCGCGCGCTCTGCTCTACATTGGGTTTTACACCCTACTTGGCTATCTGCTTTTCTACGTCGATGGCGTGCTTGGACCCGCGACATTGGCAGCCGGGCGACGCGAGACGGGCATTCTGATCGTCAGTTTTACGCTTGTGGGGGCGTTGGGCGCGGCGCTTGCAGCGCGCCCGAGCGATCGTATGGATAAACGTCTCGTCGCGACGGCGGGCGCCGCGGCGTTCATCGTGGCACTGGCGCTCTTCATCGGCTCCCATAGCATCGCCGGCGTGGCCGCAGCCACCGTGCTTGCCGGCTTGGGCTGGGGGATCTTCCTGGTGGCCGACTGGGCGATTGCCTGCCGTCTGCTCCCAAGCGATGCAATGGCGGCGGCGATGGGCATTTGGAACCTCGCTATCGTCCTGCCTCAGATTATCGCTCCTGCCTTGACGACGGCGGTTCTACAGGGCCTTCGCCTGGGAGTGGGACACCAAGCTCCGCAGGTCGCCTTCGCGCTGGCCTTGTGTGAGACGTTAGTCGGGGCCGCCTGGCTCTGGCGCTTACCACGTTGCGCAATTGAACAATAACGCGTATCGTGTCTTTGACGGGAGGCCTAACCTTTGGGCGGCACCTCGTCTATTGGCATGTGTAAGGAAGCTGCCTTACCGATAAACTGTCTTTTTAAGGAGGTACTCGTGAAACGACTGAGCACCGGAATACTCACCGCGCTAATCGTAGCGTTCTGTGGGTTAAGTGCGGTTGCGGCTCCGTCGAACGCGACGTCTGGAAACAATGGCAACAGCGTCGCGCAGATGAGCTCAACGCCAACGGCGGACTTCGGTTCACCGCCATCCGGCCAAATTCCGATTCTATATAACGATCATCACGTCTACAGCAGACCCGATATCGACAAGCAAGGACGCGTATTGTCCGCGCTCGTCCAAGGCGGAACGCTGTTGATTCCGTTGCGCTCGATGTTCGAACAGATGGGTGCGACGGTTACTTGGGATGCGGGAAGTCAAACCGCAACCGTTTCAAAACCCGGCGCCGAGGTGAA
>PMTY01000050.1 GCA_003167155.1 Candidatus Cybelea tumulisoli | reverse complement strand
CTGCGCCGCGACCTCCCGAATGCGCTCCACCGTCGTCGCCTTCGAGTTGGGCCGTATCTTGATTATCTTGCGCCATCCGCGTTCGGTCAAGCCGAGATCGCTGGCCGTCGCCGCTTGCGGGAACGTGGCAAGGTACTCGATGTCCGCGGCCAGATCGAGCCGTCGCGCTGCCCGACAGAATGCACGGCACCGGCACGGACGTAGCTGTCGATCGTGCGGCGGTCGGTGGCAAAGGTATGGACCTCGCCGCGTCGTGTTTGCTTAGCGGGCCTTGCGGCAATGGCGGGCATTGCTGCAAAGCCCGCAAAACAAAACACGGCCCACTTTCGCGAAGCCGTGCAGAGGGGCAGAGGCGCGGGGGTACTCTTCACTTTTTTGCGGGACTGATTGACAAGCCGTCCGGGCCGCCAACATCTTTGGTTATCGTTTTCGTAGAGTTTCCACCGAGGGGGTAAGGCCAGAATTGGACCTCGCTATCGCTGTGGTCGCCGCCCACGATTGCATGACCATGAATCCAGAACTGATGCACGTCGTCTGCGCCGTTGATTGGAGTAGTGCCTTCGAGCGTCCCAGAGGAGCCTGAGATCGCGAATTCATAGACGTCTGCCGCATCTTGGTCTCCGACAACGAGATACTTGCCGTCCCATTGAAGTCCGCCGGGCCAGTTTAGGCTTTGGTTGACCGTAATGCTTGTGAAGGTACTGCTGCCCTTGGGGAGCTCGGCAATCTCAAAGCTGCTGCCGTAGCTTTGACCATCGACGAAGAGGTTGCCTCGGGTATCGTAGGCGCAAAAATAGTAGTAATAAATGTTAGGGTCGGTATACGTGCTCGGCGTACCTTGAGCATTCGGGCAGACCGCGACGTTACCGCTGGAACCAAAGGCGAGCGTCGTCACGGCGAGATTACCGGTCGTAGGGTCAACCGCACAGCCAGCTGGATCGTTGGTTGCCGCCTGAAGCGTCGCGATTGCCTTCTTCCCGCCGTGCTCGTACTCAAAAATCTTCTCGTTGCCTAAACTGGTGACGAATATGTCGCCCGATGCGTCCACGCACTCGCCTGAAAGTAGGTAGAAGTCGGGATTTTTAACAACCCCGACGAGCTTGCCCCTCGGATACGAATACACCGTAAGCTCGTCGTTGTTACCGCCGACATAGAGAAGGTCATCCGTTTTGGCCTCCGGCAGCATCCACGACTTACCGCGATCGCCGTGCGTTGCGATCGCGGCGGTTTGCGGCATCGCGCGCGGTGCGCTGATCGGCGGCTGCGATCCGCCGCAGCCTGTGAGCGTTGCAGCAGCCACGCAGCTGTTTAGCGTAACGGCGCCAAAACCTAAGTTCTTCATCTTCCTGCTCCTTGAGGGTAAGGACGTTCTACGGCGCGCCTCAGTTCCATCGCGGCAGCCAGAATAGTAGGCCGGTCAAGTGGCTTGTCGCGGCGCGCGCTCTACATGATCCGAGCGGGACGGCGCGCTCAGCCGGAGAATGCCGCTGATCTGAAGTCGATCGCAAAGGAGCAAGGCAGGTGAAGAGTTCCGATGACTAGCCGCTTCGCGTTGGCTTTTTGCATAGCTGCCGCGATGTTAGCAGACTGCAGTCTTTCTCCCTCACCTAGCGCGCCTGATGCGCCGCCGACTGCGGTCGCCCGCGCCCTAAAGCGACCCCTGCCACTGCTCAACAAGCGCGTCAGCCCCGCGGTGCGCCCAGCGTGGATGAACCTTAAAGGCTATACGGGTACGTCAGACGGCGTCACGGACGTAAGCCAGTTCCTGGCAACGACGATCGATGTATTCCGCACGAACAACCGAAAGAACGAGGGACCCATTTGCCAAGTCGGCCCGGTCAAACAGGCAGCAGGGATGACTCTTGACCAGACAGGGACGCTATATGTCGCCGAGGAGTTCCTCAACAGTGGCGGGGTCGCGACTTTCAAGACAGCGGAAACCGGAGGATCGATGTGCGGGTCGAGCGGACCCAGCTTCAACGATCCATACGGTAATAACGGACAGCTTGACCCGGCGGTTGACGGAAAGCGGCTGTATCTTGCCAACTCCACTGACGGTATAGGAGTACCCGCTACAGTCGTAATCTACGACGTCCACCGCCCACCGGCCGCGCAGGGCGAACTCTCCGATCCAACGGTCGATGAAGGGTTCGCCGTTGCCGTTGACTCGCGCCACAACTTATTTTGGTCAAACACGAACAAATGGACGAGCGGTGGTCAGGTGATTGAATTTCACAACGAGAAGATGCCCGGTACGGTGTTGAAAGATACGCAGATCGGCGCCGACTTGCCTGGGGGCGTCTTGCTCGACAAGAAAGATAACCTGCTGCTAATCGATCAGACAGCCGACACGATTGATATCTACGCCCCTCCGTACAACGCTCCGGCATCCTCGACCATATCACTTAAAGGGCTGGCTGGATCGTGCGCGCTGGGTATGAGCCAGAAGCAAATCTACTGCCTGGATTACCAGTACGGGGCGGTCGATGTCTACACGTACCCAAAAGGAACGTACGTTTACAGTTACACGAATGGAATCGACGCAAGCGAAGGCCCGATCGGCATCGCAATCCAGTCCGCGCCGACAAAACATTAAATGACGATCACACCCAGGGATCTGCGTCGCGCTCTCGCTATCGCAGCAAAACTCGCCATGCTCGCAGGTTGCAGCGGAGCCTTGCAACTCCAACCGAAGACGCCAGCCGTTGGCGGTGCCTCTGCGCGTAGTCCACTATCCGTGAACAACGCGCACCCCGGCCTCGGCGCCTCGTGGATAGCGGCCGATGCCGCGACGAAGAACTTACTGTACATTTCCGACGAGGGGGCGAATGAGGTGTATGTGTACTCGTGGCCGCGCGGCCAACTTGTCGGCACACTAACGGGCCTTGCGTACCCGCAGGGTGAGTGCGTCGATAAGACAGGTAACGTCTTCATAACGACCCTGGGAAGGTCCACAGCATCGTATATTTTTGAATACCGCCATGGCGGTACGAAGCCGATCGCGAAGATTAAGGACTCAGGATACGACGCCAGCGGCTGCTCAGTTGACCCGACGACAGGAAATCTGGCGGTGACCAACCTTGAGGGCATCAACGGAACCGGCGGCAACCTCGCAATCTACAACAAGGCGGGGCGTTTTCTCGGATATTACACGGATACGTACATTGGATATTTTTTCTTCTGCGGCTACGATAACGTTGGTAACCTATTCGTTGACGGTGCACGTGACTATAATCCGTTCGACGGCTTCGCCTTCGCGGAGCTTCAGGTTGGCAGCAGCGGCTTTACCGACATCACACTGAACCAAACGATCAACTATCCCGGCGGAGTCCAATGGTACGGCACAAACATAGCTGTCGGAGATACCGACGAGAATGTAATCTATCGCTTCAATATAAGTGGAACCCGCGGAACGGAAATCGGCTCGACTCCGCTGGGCGGTGCTTCATACGTCCTGCAATTCTGGATTCAAGGGAACAAAGTCGCCGGGCCAAATGCAGGGACAGGGAATGCCATGATTTGGAAATATCCCGCTGGGGGCGCTGCGACGAAGGTCCTTAAGGGCCTTACAGACCCGGTCGGTTCCGTCGTTAGCCTTGCACGTCGCTAGCGACGTAGCTCGGTGGGCCGCGCCGAACCGCACTCGGCGGCGAAGCGTTCAGGTTCATGGAGGCATTGAATGACGGTCCGAGGTTTTGGCCCATACGCGTTTAGTACATGTGCTGTCGCCCTTCGCTGGATCGCGTGGACTTCCGGCGCGACATTCTGCCGAGGCTGCAGGGCCTGCCGGTGCGCGTGATTGCCGAGGCCATGGGTTCGAGTGCCTCGCGCGGGTCGAAGGTTCGCAGCGGGCTGCTTGTTCCACACAAACGGCATTGGATAGCGTTACGAGCCTTGCGCCAGCCGCTTGTATTTGGAACAGCACATTTGCAGCGCTAATCTTTTTTAATTCGAGCGTGCGGCCAATGAGTGGCCTACGCTGCACAGCCAGTTCCTCACCGCTTGGCGCGAGTGGCGCATCCTCGGGAGTCTCAAGCTGAGAGAATTCGTCACCGCTCATTTTGCGGGCGCAATTGTTGCAAAGCTGGCGAAATTGTGGAGAGAAAGCGCGCGGTGAATGCGCAGCGTTTAAACAATAGTGTATTCTCCGAGAACCTTGAAACGAAGCCCCGGGGAGCATCTTACATCGCCCGGTGCCAAACAGGCAATTCGGCGGCTCGGGTCGCGCACCCGGGAAGTTCACTCGGCATGCACTACTCTAGGGCGAAGCACGGCTCCGGTTGCGATCGGCGCAGCCGTGGCCCAAGGCGACTTTGGCCCTGGCAGCTGTTGCGATGGAACTGCGGCCTGGCGCCGAACGTCCCTAGCCGCTGATCCGTTGGCGGATTGAGGAGCAAGGCAACATGAAGAACTTAGGTTTTGGCCGCGCTACGCTATGCAGCTTCGTAGCCCCGGTAATGCTGGCGGCGTGCGGCGCATCGCAGCCGCCGGTCGGCGCATCGGGCGCTATGTTCGAAGCGCGATCTCATACGACGCAATCACAAAGGTTTCAGTTCACCGGCGCACCGCAGACCTTCGTCGTGCCCGAAAATGTGACGACGATCACCGTCACGGCAGACGGCGCTAGCGGTGGCGGCGAGGGCGGTCACGGTGGGCGCATCCACGCGGAAATTCCGGTGACTGCCGGAGAGCGGCTCGCGGTCTTCGTCGGCGGATCGGGCTCCCAATCGGCTGGCGGTTACAACGGCGGCGCGGTCGGCGGCGGCCGTCCGTGCTGCCGCCAGAGCTACGGTGGCGGCGGTGCGTCGGACGTGCGCCAGGGCGGCCACAGACTCTCGGATCGCATATTGGTTGCCGGTGGTGGTGGAGGCCAAGGTTCACTCGACAACAACAGCAGTTACAGCTATGGGGCAGGGGCCAAAGGCGGCGGCAGCATCGGCGGAACCGGGCAAAGCGGTTGGGATGGCGGCAGCTCCTCCGGCGCCGCCGGTACCGGAGGAGCCGGAGGCACGCAAAGCGGCGGCGGTAACGGCGGGAAGCCAGGGGAAGGTTCGTACGGCTCTGGATCTCCTGGCGAAAATGGGGAGCTTGGTCGAGGCGGCGAGGGAGGGGCTTGCCCACCATCTTACTCGTCTTGCAAACACGGTGGCGCCGGTGGTGGCGCCGGCGGTGGCTACTACGGCGGCGGCGGCGGCGGTAGCGGCGCTCTCGTCTACGACTCAGAATACTATCCTTATGGTACTGGCGGTGGCGGTGGCGGTGGCGGCTCAGACTACATCGAGCCGAGCGCGAAAGTACTGGAAAACCGCCGAGGCGCGGCGCCCGCCGGAAATGGTGAAATCATTATTTCATGGCAGTCGCAGTTAGAAAAATGAAAGCTCTTTCTCGCTTCGAGTTATCTGCATCAGGTTACATCTTTATTGCTGCGCTGCTTGCAGGGTGCGGTGGATCGCAGCCGCCGATTGGCGCGCCGAACCTCGTGCCGAAAAGCTCCCAAGTTAGCGGAATCGTGAAGCCGCCGTCCGCCATGCTGACATACAAAGCGTCCGGCCCGCTGATCTACGTGGCTAACCTCGGCCTGACTAGCGCGCCACTGACCATTTACGATGCGAATGCGGATAACCCCAAGCCGATCGCTACGATAAGCCAGGACATCGATAACTCTTCGGGCGCTTGCATCGATGGCGATGGTACTCTTTACGTTACTAACTACCCGGACAGCGGCACGGGATGGGTTTCGGAATACGCTCTTGGTCAAACCAAACCGTTGCGATTGATCACCAAAGGCATCAACTACCCAGCATATTGCGCAATCGACGCGTCGGGTAATCTCTGGGTGACAAACGCCGGTCTCGATGACGTCGCAGAGTACTTAAAAGGATCGACGGAACCCCATGCGACGATCACGAAGGGGTTGACATTCCCCGAGGGCATTGCCATTGATCATGCGGGCAACCTTTACGTCGCGAATCTCCAGCCATACAAAACTTACAACATCCAGGTGTATGCTCCAGGTAGCAAGTCACCGTCAAGGACGATCACCGACGGCATAACTTGGCCAGTAGGCATCGCCGTTGACGCGCACGATACGCTCTATGTGACGACTGACCATGTACCAGGCAGCAATGTCGAGGAGTATCGAGCCGGACAGAGTAAGCCGTACCGAACCATAACGGACAAGCTCTCTTACCCGGACGGGGTCGTGGTTGGAAAGAACGGTTGGCTTTACGTCGCGAATGAGGGCCAATATTCAGATGAGATGACGGTCCTTGAGTTTCCACCGCATTCCTTGAAGCCATCTAGGGAGATTACCAAAGGGCTCTTCGACCCTCACGGAGTGGCTTATTACCCACCGCTATTGCCGTAAGCTCCCCCGCGCCTCTGCCCTCGGCACGGCTTCGCGAAAGCGGGCCGTGTTTGTTAAGCGGGCTTTGCGGCATTGCGGGCATTGCAGCGTGGATCGGCATTGCGGCTGCGCCCAGCTTAGCAGCGTAGCTAGCGCGGCAGCATAGCCCCGGCTTCGATCGCCTTGCAGCTCGGCCGGGGAGGGGGGCGTCGTTTCAGCGGCTCTGGCTCCTTTCCCACCGTAACGGTACCGGGATAGGAGCCACAGCATAGCAAAACGAGCCCCCCAGCTGGCTATGCCTCCTGGTTCTGAGTAGCGATGCGATCGAAGCCGCGGCTATGCCGCGATGCCGCCGGGCTGGCTATGCGGCCACGCCAGTGCAGCCGCATTGCCGATCCACGCTGCAACGCCCGCAATGCTGCAAAGCCCGCATAGCAACACGGCCCGCTTTCGTCGTCGATCCCAACGGAAAGTACGCCTACGTCGTCGACGATGCTTCGAGTAACGTTTCCGCTTATGCGATCAACGCAACCACCGGTGCGCTGAAGGCCGTGAAAGGCTCGCCGTTCGCTGCGGGTACCGGACCCGAGTATGTCGCGGTCGATCCTGCGGCGAAGTTCGCCTACGTGCCAAACGTCGGATCCAACAACATTTCGGGGTACGCGATCGAGAGCACGGGCGCGCTGAAGCCGCTGAAAGGCTCACCGTTTGCGGGCCTCACGCAGCCCGCTCCGATCGTCATCTGTCGTGTCGCGTCGGGCAAATGCATTCCGCCGCCTTTGTAGTGATGCCGTCGTCCTAGGCTCCACGTGGCGTATCCAAGGGCAGCGTGAAGGCGGCCGCGGGTGCGTTACGCCAGCCCGATTTCGTGCGTATTGTCGTCGGCAATATTGATTCCATGGCGATCGACGTTCGTCGCTTGTATCGCGGTTGACAAAAGCAAGCAGGAAGGCGCATTATCGCCTGAAGGTAGGCGCTTTGCGGCTCACCGCGTTTTTCACTTGGCAGGCAACTCCAAGACACAGGAGGTTGAAAGAACCCATGCGCACTTCAGCGAGCACGCTCATCGCCGCGCTTCTTAGCGGCGCGATTTTGGCCGCGTGCGGAGCCAATAGCGTTCTATCTTCGCCGACGACGGGGTTGGCTGCGCTTTCGCGGTCAGCGTCGGGCCCGTACGCTTCGCACGGCGTGACGGAGAACGTGCTCTACAGCTTCGCGGGCGGCTCGGACGCCGAGCACCCGACGAACGAGGCCCTGATCGCCGTAAACGGCACGTTGTACGGCGATACCGAGCAAGGCGGCGGCTCGGGGTGCGGAAGCGGCGACGGCTGCGGGACCGTCTTTGCAATGAGTACGTCGGGTGCCGAAAGTCTGATCTATAGTTTCAAAGGCAAACCGGACGGCCAGTACGCGAAGGGCGGCCTAGTCGAAAGAAGTGGCGTTTTCTACGGCACGACGCAAGTTGGCGGCCAATACGGCTATGGCACGTTCTTCAAGGTCACAACCGCGGGTAAAGAAACCGTGCTGCATAGTTTTGGCGCCGTTGTCAGCGGCGGATATGACGGCATCTACCCCTACGGCGGACTGATCTACGTGCAGGCCGATGGCAAGTTCTACGGTACGACGATCTATGGCGGCACCGGCAGTTGCGGCACCAGCGGGAGCGGCTGTGGAACCGTCTTTAGCGTGACCCCATCCGGAAAAGAAACCGTGCTTCATAACTTCACAGGGGGCCAGGACGGCGAATTGCTTACGGGGAGTCTGCTTTACAGCAACGGCAAGATTTATGGCACGACGCAATTAGGTGGTGGAGGTTCATCCTGCGGCAATAGCAGCGCTGTCGGATGCGGAACACTCTTCAGCCTGAGCACATCCGGGACGGAGAAGGTGCTGTACAGCTTTACGGGCGCATCGGACGGAGCGTTCCCGTCCGGGGGCTTGATCGACGTGAGCGGCACGCTGTACGGCATGGCCGGGTCGGGCGGCAGCGCTGTGGGATGTAATGGCGGCGGATGCGGGACCGTCTTCAGCCTGAAAACATCCGGCGCGTTCAAAGCCATTTACAGCTTCCAGGGCGCCCCAAAAGACGGCGCGAGCCCGTTCGGGAATTTGACCGACGTGAACGGCGTGCTTTACGGTACCACGGAAGACGGCGGCGCGAGCAGTAAGTGCACGACTTCCGCCGGTATCACCGGTTGCGGCGCGGCCTTCGGCGTCACCACGTCCGGCAAAGAAAAGATGCTCCACAGCTTCAAGGACGGCACCGACGGCGCGACACCGACGGGGACTCTCCTTTACTTGAACGGCATCCTATACGGCACGACGCACAACGGTGGTTCGGGATCCTGCTCTAACGGATGCGGCACCGCTTACTCGTTGTCGGGATTTTGACTCACTATTCCGGTGCGCGGCAGTTGAGGCAAGTTCCGCCGCCGAATAGTCAGCTTCGCATTGGAGGTGCAGAAACTTGAAAACTATTGGGTTGCTCTTAGCGGCACTCGTTGGACTTAGTGGACAAGCTCCCGCGTCGGTTCGCCACCTGGTATACCAATTTGGCTACAATACCAAGGCCGCGAGCGCGGGACAGGGGACCGGAACCTTGACCGTCGACATTTCCGGGCCGGTCGCAGACGGCGGCGTGATGGTGAGTGGAACCGATTTCTGGTGGAACACGGTACGCCCAAGGGCGACGAACACGTGCGAAGTCTACCCGAACGGCAACGTCAAGTGCTCGCAGGCTCCCTACGCGCTATCGTCGATGCAGCTCACGCTGTTTCCGCTGCTGGCGCGCAACTTTTTCAAAGGGTTGTCGCCGGGCGGGAAATCGAGCTGGGAGCGCAACTATCACGTGAGCGCGGCAATTGTGGCGGGGGCAGCAGGGTTCGCAGGCCAGCCTTCCACGTGGAACTGCGATTTCGCCCTGCAGGGGAAAGGCCCGGTCGCCAACGCGGCCCCACTGATTCTGATTACGGCCGCAGGGACGCTCAATCAACAGAGTGGACGCAGTCTTAAGGCAACCTCGAAGCAGAGCATCGTCTACGACCCGGCTGCAAAGGTTCCCGCGATCGTCCGCGACATTCGGACGCACATTCCAATGAGGAGCGTCTATAGCAACGACTCGATCGAGCTGAAGCTGATGAAGGATTCGAACTCCAAGAAAAGCTGACGACCGCCCGCCCCCCAAGTGCAACCTCGCGGCGCTCCGGCGCATTAGAGCGGTACACCACATTTGAGGGGGAAAACCAATGAATCTGACGATCGAAAAACCGCGGAGCCCCAAGGACAAGCTTGTCGGGCTCCTGTCGCTCAAGCGCGTCATCGATAAAGCGAAAGCGTACAACGAAGGGCAGCTTGGAGAGTACGACTACGACTGTCCTCACGATAAACCAGTCTTCGAATTTCTCGGCACAAACGGTGAGGAGTTCGCGCGAAAGGTCAAGGAACTCGGGACCGACGATGCGATCGCCGCTTGGGTGCAGTCCGCGTTTCTCTCCAAGAAGAGCCGCGAAGAGATCGAGAAGTACAACGCCGAGCGTCTGCACTGGCATTCCGAGCCGGGGTCGCCCTCCGCGCAATACTTCGAAAATCTCCGAGAGCAAGTCGCGCCGGGTCGGAAGGACATCGTCACTTGGTTCGACCTTCTCGACCTCGACGAAGGCCGTCCCGTCCCAACGCCCACCAGCCTAAACTAGCGCGTGTCATCCTGAGCGCAGTCGAAGGACGGTTTCGGGCGAGTGACGGCGCCGAGATCGGTTACGTCGAACAAGGGTCGGGCAATGCTCGGCTCTTGTTCTTTCACGGTTGGCAGGCCGATCACACGGTGTGGAACGACGTCATCGCCGAGCTTGGTCCGGGCAAGCGAAGCGTGGCCGTGGATTTGCGTGGAGGCGGCGCGTCTAATGGCGCGCGCGGACCGTACAACTTGGAGCGCTTTGCGGCCGACGTTCGGGAGCTCGTCGGCGCACTTGGTATCGGCCCGGTCGTCGTCGTGGGCCATTCGATGGGCGCGACGGTCGCGTTGCGTCTGGCCGTTGATGCGCCGGAGCTGGTCAGCGGGTTGATTCTCATCGCACCGGTTCCCGCGGGCGGCGCGGGATTCTCACCCAAAGGCGCGGACTACTTACGTGCAACGGCCGGCGACCCGAAGGCTGCGCGCAGGTGGCTGTCGGCAATGTTCGGGGGAGAGACCGACGTGGCCATTCTCCAGCAACTCTGCGACGCGGCCGGCAAGACACCGCGGGATGCGGCGCTGGAGAGTTTCGAATCTTGGGCCAATGCGGATTTCGCAGAAGCGACGCGAACGATTTCCGCGCCGGCAATCGTCATCGCGCCGGAACGCGATAACCCGGAGATGTACCAACGTAAGGTCGCCGCGCTGCTTCCCAATTCTCGCTTTGTTGAGCTGCCCGATTGCGGGCATTACGCTATTTTGGAGCGCCCGGGCGAGATCGCTACGCTGATCGGTGACATGCGATGAGCGATCTGGCTGCGCGCGCTTGCGTGCCGTGCCGTGGCGGTGTCCCGCCGTTGACCTCCGACCAAATCGCGCCGCTGCTCGGGCAAGTGGCCGCCGAGTGGCGCGTCGTGGAGCGACCCGATTCCAAACGCGGGACCGTTCAGATTCTCAGCCGCTCCTATCGTTTTCGCGATTTTGCGCAGGCGCTGCGTGCAGCCGTGCTCGTCGGCGAGATGGCCGAGGAGCAGCAGCATCATCCCGATCTCCATATTTCCTGGGGTCGTCTCGGGGTTGAAATCTGGACGCACAAGATCGGCGGATTAACCGAGAGCGACTTTATCTTCGCCGCAAAATGCGACGCGCTCGTAGGGCCAGAGTAAAGGCGGCCATCGGGATAGCCTCGGGAATCAGCGAGAATCCGCCGAGGCCGCAGTCGAAGAACTCTTACAAGCTACGGGGCAGTTGCTCCGCCGCTTGCGCGTGGAGTCGAGCGGCGACAACCTAACTTGGTCGCAGACCGTGGTTCTCAGCCAATTAGGAAAGCACGGCGCGATGACGACCGCGGACCTTGCGCGATCGGAGAGCGTGAAGCCGCAATCGATGAGTGCGACGCTCGCCGCACTGGAAGAACAGCGTCTGGTCGAACGGCAGACGCATCCGAGCGACGGCCGGCAAATCCTCTTTGCGTTGACGAAGTCCGGAGTCGCGGTGCGCAGCGCGCGCTCGCGGCTTAAGCGCCAGTGGCTTTCGAGCGCGGTCGCACAACTAACGCCTTCCGAATTACGCGCGCTGTTTGGGGCCGTTGAGACGATGAAGCGCTTAGCGAACTCATGACGGCAGCTGCCACCATCGCAGGGCAGCGCAGGAACGCGTTCGGCTTCACTTTCGTTGCTCCGCTTGCGCTCGCGTCGTGTCTCAATCCGATCAACTCGACGATGATTGCGACCGCTCTCGTACCGATAGCGCGCAGTCTGCACACGACTACGGCCGAAACTGGGTGGCTGATTGCGGCGCTCTACCTCGCAAGCTCGATCGCGCAACCGACTTTGGGGCGCCTCGCAGACCTCTTTGGGCCGCGCCGCGTTCTCTTGTGCGCGCTGTCGCTCGTCGCGCTGTCGGGGGTCGTCGGCTGGTTTTCCACATCGCTTGGCGCTTTGGTGGTGGCACGCGTCGTTCTGGGCGTCGGGACTTCCGGCGCGTACCCGGCGGCTATGCGCATCTTCCGCGTGCAGGCCGATCGTCTCGGGGTTCCGCCGCCTCGCGCGGCGATGAGTTTTCTTTCCCTTGCGGCGATCGGCACGATGGCGGTCGGCCCGCTGCTCGGCGGCATCCTCACAGGCACTTTCGGGTGGCACTCGATCTTCACCATCAATCTCCCGCTCTCGCTGCTGACGGCGATCCTCGTGGTCATGTGGACGCCGAAGGATCTGTCGCAACGCTTAAGTCTTGCGGCGGTTGCCAAAGGCCTCGATGCGATCGGACTCGTCCTCTTTGCGGCCACCCTCTTTGGGCTCATGAGTTTCCTCATGCGTCTGGCGCATCCACTGTGGTGGGTTCTCGCGATCACGGTGGCGCTCGGTACGGCGCTCGTCGCGTACTCGAGCCGTCGCTCGGAGGCCTTCTTCGACGTTCGCATGCTCGCGCGCAACACACCGCTCGTCGTTACTTACCTCCGCGCATGCGTCCTCGCCACGATCATTTACTCCATGCTCTACGGATTCTCGCAATGGCTTGAAAACGGCGCGGGCTTCTCGAGTTCGGCTGCGGGTGCGATCATGCTGCCGATGTCGATCGCTGCCGGCGCTTCATCGTTCCTGGGTGGACGCACGAAGGGCATTCGGATGCCGTTCATCCTCAGCATCGGCCTCATGGTCGTCGGCTGCGCGGCGCTCGGCTTGGTCAGCTTCGGCGCAGCTGCGTGGGTAATTGCGGCTGCCGCGATGCTCTTCGGATTCCCGCAAGGCATGTTTTCCGTCAGCACGCAAGCCGCGGTCTATATTCAAGCCCCCGCCAGCGAGATCGGTGCGGCCGCCGGCCTTCAGCGCACCGCCTTTTATCTCGGTGCCATTATCGCCGCAAGCATCTTAGGACTCGTATACGGGCAAAGCGCGAGCGCGGGAGGTTTTCTCACACTCACCATTGTTATGGGCGCGCTGAGCGCGCTGCTGTTCATCTTTACGATCTTCGACCGCACACTTCCGCGCGGTCGCGTTTAACGAGGAGAGATTCGTGCCGCTTACCCAACTCGACCCTATCGCTGCGCTGGTCGTCATCGACCTGCAGAAAGGCATCGTCGGCATTCCGTGCGGACCACACTCCACGGCCGATGTTGTAAAGCGCTCCGCGGAACTCGCGAACGCCTTCCGAAAACGCGATCTTCCCGTCGTGTTGGTTAACGTGGAAGGGCGCGCGCCGGGGCGCGTGGAGGCCAGCATCAATTTCAACCCGCCGCCGGACTGGGCCGAGCTGGTTCCAGAACTGGATCGTCAGCCGAGCGACTATACGGTGACCAAGTACCAGATCGGCGCCTTCTACGGCACGGGACTCGAGCGCATACTGCGCCGCGCCGGCGTTACCCAGGTCTTCCTGACGGGCGTTGCGACCACCGCCGGCGTAGAAGCCACGGCGCGCGAAGCCTACGATCGCGGTTTCCACGTCGTGCTGGTTGAAGATGCAATGTCCGACATGAGTGCCGAGGGGCACCGACATGCAGTCCGTGCGATCTTCCCGCGCATTGGCGAAGTGACAACGACCGCCGGCGCGCTCGCGATGTTGCGATAGATGAAAAGCCTTAACGCTGTCAGCGCCGCTCGTGCGTTCTCTTGGTCAACGCGTACGCTGCAGGACTGCGAACAGATCGCGCACTGGATACCTAAAGCCCGGTAACGCCGCGTGCTCGATCAGCGCGTCCTCGCCGAGCCGGGCTTCATGCGATGCGTCGTGCATCTCGACGATACGTTCGAACGGATCGACGACCATCACGAGTAGACTGCCGGCGCGGAGGTACGTCGCGATCTTATCGTCGACGTCAACGCGGCGATCGCCGGGCGAGAGAACTTCGACCGCAACGTCGGGCGCGACGGGTGGCATCTCGATTTCGGCGTCGCTTAGCGGACGGAGGCGTTCGTTCGAGATGTACGCGACGTCGGGAACGAGCGGCCGGCGTATTTCCCCCGGCGGCGCAAGCCGGAAGCGCCACTCCGGGCCAACTTCACCCCGCGCTTGAGCCCATCGCCGCAGCTGCGCCGTAAGTTCGCCCTGCAGAAGCGAATGCGTTCGCTGCGGGCTCACCTTTTGGAGCGCCCGCCCGCGAACCCACTCGGTCTCCGGTTTCGTCTCCGGCAACACGATCTCGTGCAACGGCATGGCTTCACTGCATTCTATCACGCAGACCTCAAGTTTGGCTAATATGGCGCCCGTTGACGAACGCGGAAGATCCATAGCACACTTCAAGTCGAAGGGCAGCGGCGTCGCGCCCTCGGCGATGCAGACAAGATTGCCGGCCCACTGGCGAGGTCGTAGGCAAACGCCTCTGCTTCGGGCCCGGGGCGTCCGGCTGCCGACGATGGCAACGGGCCGCCTTGACAGGCAACCGCGAACGTGCAAGGTCAGCGGTCTGAGGGACCGAACGTGCGGAGCATCCTACTGCTTCGAGGTTGATTTATGAGAAGAACCATTGTCGCTCTTTTTGCCGTCATCATTGCGTCGTCCGTAGCCTTTGGCCTGCATGCGAGGGCGGCCTCCGACGACAACGCACAGGTCAATGCGCTGTACCAGCAATTCACTACTGCATCTCGACACAAGGACCTCAACGGCATCATGTGTCTTGCACGAGATCAATGGCGAGTGGCCGATCGATGAAGCCCGACCTAACGTCGAGGCCCTAGGGTAACAGCGGGCGGTAGGAGTGGAGCGCAGGATCTTTTACTTCGGGCCGTTTGCCCTGGACGCATCGCAGGGGCGGCTCTCCCGGCGAGGTAGAGCCATTCACCTTACCGGCAAAGCGTTGCGCCTTCTTCTGCTGCTGGTTTCGAAGCCCGGAGTCACGCTGAGCGTCCAGGAGATTATGTCCGGACTCTGGGGCGACAATGAGGACGCGACCGAACAGACATTGCGGCAGCACGTTCTCATGTTGCGCCACGCTCTCGAAGACAGCGTCAAGGAGCGCTACATCGCCACGGACTATGGGCGAGGGTATCGCTTCCTGGGCGAAGTTAGCGAACGTCCGCCCTCGTACATGACCGGCGTGGTCGAGCAATACTGCGCGGCGGCCGCCGAATTCCAGAGCGCCGGCAGCCCGGCCGGGATGATGGCGTCCCTTCATCTCTACGATCGCGCATTAGCGATGGACGATTCCAACGCTGCCGCACTCGGAGGCGCCGCAATGACCCGAGTGCTGATGGCCGATTTCCAATACGATCGCCCCCGCGAACTGCTCGAGACGGCACGAAGGCAGGCCGAGGCATCATTATCAGTCGATCCCGATTGCATGGACGCGATTAACGCGCTCTGCAAGGTGCGGCTCGATTATTCTTGGGACTTTGCGGGCGCGCTCGAGCGCGCGGAGCGCGCCTTAAAGATCGACTCTAACAATCGCATCGCTGCGTTCATGTACCCGTGGATTCTCTTGTTGTCGGCGCGCTTCGCCGAGTCGGTGGCATTCATCGACGCTTTGCCGGCTAGAGTTTCGAGCCAAAACATCATTGCGACGTGCCGAGGGATCGCGACACTCTTCTCCGGCGACTATGATGCCGGCAATGCCGAGCTGGAAAGCGTTTGCCGTCGCTGGCCCGACTATTGGTTCGCGCGGACATTTTTCGCGCTCGGCTTAGTCAAAGCCGGAAAAGAGGAAGACGCGCTGCGAATCTTTGATTCGGTTCGCCATTCGACCTTTGACCCACTGGTCGACCGTCAAATGAACGCGCGCTATTTTTCAGAAGGATACGCACTCTATGCGCGCTTTAGAGTCGGCGATACGCAGACTGCCGAGCGCGACCTCGAACGTCTTGTGCGGCTCGAGGAGTCGCAATTCATCCCTGCGACCATTTTTGCGCTCGCCGAGTTGGGTCGCAAGCGCTACCCGGAGGCGCTGGCATACATTCGCCAGTGCCGCGACAACCGCGAATGCTGGTATACTCACCTCGCCGTCGATCCGCTGGTTGCGGAGCTGCACCTCGACGCCGCCGAGCTTTACGGCCAGGCGCCGTAGTTCATGTTGGTTCAGAGCGGTACCGAATTCCCTTGGAACTTTCCATACGTTAGCTTGACGGGCAAGCTCGCCCCGTCTTGGACGACCGTCGCTCGGATCCAATAATAGCGATCGATGAAATTGCCGTTGCCGATCGACAATAGCGGCGCTTCGGGTCCTCCTGGCCAGTCCAACACGAGGCCCTGCGCGGTGTTTGCGATCGCAAGCGTTGCGTTGGGCCGGTAGAAGTCCGGACCAAACTTAAAGTGTCCAACCAACTGTTGACGCTGATCCACCGTTAACGGAACCAGGCGATCCGCGAAGGGTTTGTAGGGCTTCCCCACGACAATGGACGCGATGTTCTCGCCAATGAGCACGTTCAGCGCGTGCTCGACATTTGTGAGAACGATGACCGTCACGCCCTCGTTGGGAAGATACAGCATCACGGAGGAGAACCCCGGTGAACGCCCGCTAGATAGATACAACGTCTGGTTAAACCGCCGATCGAATCCCTTTTCATCCCACCCAAACCCAACGTCGGTCTTATCGGTGGCCAAGATGGCTGCACGTGATTCTGCGCTTAACAGTTTGTCATCAAGGAATTCGCTGAACCACTTGCTTATATCTCCGACCGTCGAATAGTCAGATCCATTTCCCGTTTTTGCAGACCAGTGAATCGCGTCAGCTCGCTTCAGCCCAAACTCCCCGAATAGGTTGTATCCGAGGGCTACCCAGCCGCCTATGGCGCTATCGTCGTCGGCACCGCTGTTTTGCATTCCCGTAGGTTCGAAGACCAACTTCTGCATAGCCTGCGCGAAAGGTAGCCCGGTCTTACGCTCTATGATCAAAGCCAATAGGTTGTAGGCAGAATGCTCTTCGTGCGTGTTTTTGCCGCCTGGGTCGGCGACCGGCTTGAGCCCGCGAATCTGCCGAACAAGCGAATCCGGCGTTTGATGGGCGCGAAGCAGCGCGTCGTAGTTCGGCAGATCGTTGGCATCGGGAAGTCCCGAGGTTTGTTCGAGTAACTCCCGCACCGTTATGCGGTCGCCATTTGGAAGATCGGGCACAATATCTGCCACTGGTTCATCGAGCGCCAACTCGTTACGTTCCACTAGGCGCATAGCCGCGAATGCAGTGAACAACATCGACATCGAGGCAATGTGGAATCGGGTATCGGCGCTATTTCGGACGTGTCCTTCACGATCGGCATAACCATAACTGCTTTCAAAGATTGCCCTGCCGTTTTTGGTAACGAGCACCGACCCCGAGAAATTGTTGGTGGCAACAAATGGCTTCAGATAACTTTCTATAGCTTCTGAGGCCGGCGTAGCGTCGCAAATCGAGGTGCAAAACACATATAAGGCGACAAAAATGACGCCGTGCCTAATCGCCGGCCTCACCCTGAAGTCTAGCCTCGATCTGATTTTGCAAATTCGTGAAGGCGTAGGGATCGCCGCCATAAGCGTACGAATTGGTATTGACTAAGAATGCGTAGTTGACGCCGTTGGAGAGCTGCGCTGCAAACGTATTTGCGCCGGGCATTTCGCCCTCTCTCATCGCTTGGTCGCCGCTAGGAGGCGGAGTGCCCACGCCCAGATGATGTAATGCTTCATAAGGGCCAGCATCGAGTCGGCATTTGTTGCCAATCCGCCGGCGCCCGCGACGACCTCGTCGAGCATGCTATCGCCCGAGTACGGCCAGGGATACCTTCTCGTCGACGTAATGTAAAAAGCCGAACGCCCGTGAAACGGATTGTAGTACTTCGCTACTTCGTTTGGAAGACGGGCGCCGAGAGTCGGCGAAATCAAAACGTTGTTCACCCCGAGCATCGGGCCGAGAACCGTCGAAAGGTAACTCTGATAGCTCATACCCGATGCCTTTGCCACGATCATCCCGAGAACCGTATAGCAAAAGTTGCAGTACGCGTAAAGCGTGCCGGGCTTCTCCTGCAGCGGCTCGTGGAGCTGATAGCGTACCTCCTGATCTTGGTCGATCGGGTGCTTCAGGCCGAGAGCCAGCGCGATCTGACGCATTCTAAAGGTTGGATCCCAGTGCGAGACCGTGTCGTCCCATCCGGATTCGTGTTGAATCAGGTCCTCGATCGTGATGTCGTACACCCGACGATCGACGTGGGCGCCGAGCGGCAGCGGTTTGGTAATCCCAAGATATCGAAAGGCTTTCCACTGCGGTTCGAGCTTCTTACTCGAGAGCAGATTGTAAAGCGCAGCGCTAGTCCACGCCTTGGAAAGGCTCGCCAAGCGGATGATCGTCGATCGCGTTGTGGCGGATTTTGCGATGGCGCGCAGTGTGTATGCGTGCGACAGTGTGGTCTTTCCCGCTCGCGACACCGCGAGCTGCGCATTCGGGACATCGTTCGCTACCATGAAGGCGCTGACGAGGCGGTCGAGCTTGCGATCTTTGCCGATGCCGTCGATCGCTACGCCGTCGTAGAGCGCACCCTTAACCGCTTCTTGCGTGTTTGCCGGGAGAACTGACGTGCCGACTCCATCGCCCTGGCTGCATGCCGCAGCGCAGGCTGCAAGCGCCGTACAGAATGCGATCCCGCGGAGTCCGAGTCTAGTCATTGGGTCAAATTTCGTCTTGATTCCAAGAACAACCTTGGATGGTAACGGGAGATATGCCAAATATAAAACATTGTAAAATGTTTACGCGAACTGAAAATGTAGAAGGCGGTGGAACCGATTGCGTGAACGTTCGGCGATGCGAGCCTTGGAGAGGTAGCGATGAAAAGGCAAACCCGTCGGGGCTTCATCGCCGCATTAGCAGTAGGAGCATTTTTCAGTCTGGGAGGCTCCGTGCTGGGTGGAGCGGCGACGACGGATGCCGGGGGGCATTTCGTGATCCTCTCCCTCGCGCCAGACACCTATACGATCTATCTCTACCTCAACGCGCAAGTGAGGATTTGAGGACGGCCATGCGAATCGGTGCGCTCTGCTTCGTGCTTCTCGTTTCTATAGCGTCGCCGGCCGTGGCGGAAGACTCGGTCGCGCTTTCGTTTCAGAACGGCGGAATAACGCTGAAAGGGACCTTGTATCGCGCTGCGGGTGAGGGCCGGCATCCAGCGATCGTACTTCTCGCCGGCTCGGGGAAGACTACACGGGATGGCGTGGTCTTCCACACGTTGGAAAGCCGGTTTTTGAGGCTTGGCATTGACGTGCTCGCCTATGACAAACGCGGCTCGGGCGAATCTGGTGGAACGTACGACGAGAACACGCCGCTCGAAACGCTGGCTGCGGATGCGGTTGCTGCCGTGCAGGCGCTACGAGCACGCGATGACATCGACCCGAAGCGCGTCGGCCTGTGGGGCATCAGTCAGGGCGGCTACGTCGGACCGCTCGCTGCATCGATGTCGCCCGACGTGGCTTTCGTTATCAGCGTTTCGGGCCCAGGGGTTTCAATCGCCGAACAGGCGATTTATTTACGCGCAAACGAGATGCTCGCAAAAAACTATTCGCCGGCGGATGCGGAGCGAATGACCAATTTTCGCAGAGTGCTTTGGGCTTACTACGGCACGGGGTTGGGGCGTGAGGCAGCCCAGGCGGCAATGGATATCGTCAAGGACGACCGGTGGTACAAAGAGGAAGCGTTGCCGCAAACAGTCGCCGATCTAGATTCGCTGGATCCTGGTCTGCGCTCGTTCATGCGGGAAGCCGCCACCTACGATCCGTTGGCGGTAGCGCGAAACGTGCGCGTCCCAGTCCTCATCATCTTTGGCGCAAAGGATAGCGTCGTGCCCGCTGCAGAGAGCCTCGCGAACTTGCTAGTCGCTTATAGCGCCGGCGGGAATAGACAGGCGTCGTTCGCCCTCTTCCCCGACGCGGGCCACGGGCTCCAACGAGTCGCGACGGAGCGGGAGTGCCACGAGTGTTCCGAACGGGCAATGATGCAGAGCGGCGTCTGGGACGCGACGCCCGGTTTTCTCGACCGGATGGATACCTGGCTTCGAGCGCACGTTGTATCAGTCGCCGCCGCACTACCTCGGTCGGGCTCCTTAGGGGCGTCGCTCGCGATACAGAACGGACGCGTCGTGATTGCGGCCGTGCTTCCAGCGTCGAGTGCAGCGCAAGCCGATCTTCGGCCCGACGATGCGCTGCTACGCATCGACGGCGCTCCGGTTACGGGCGCACAAGACGTTATCAGCCGCCTGCACCGCGCCGCAGGCACCGTCGTTAGCCTCGTAATTGGCAGAGGAGCAAAGCAGCTAACGATTCCAGTAACGCTGCTGGCAACGCCGATGGAAACCGATGCGCGAGTAAAGACCCTCTACTTGGCGGTATCGGTGGACGGCACGTTACGACGAATACTGCTCGACGTACCGAACGGACAGACAGGGCCCCTCCCTGCACTTCTGCTGATCGGTGGAATCGGCTGCTATCCGATTGATACTGCCAATCCCAACGACGCCTATCGAAACGTCGCCCGAGACGTCAGCCGGCGAGGCTTTGTCACGTTGCGACTTGAAAAAAGCGGGATACGCGATAGCCAAGGGCCCCCGTGCAGCAACGTGGACTTCAAGGCTGAACTGCACAGCTATGATGTCGCGCTCAAGTGGCTCTTGAGAAGCCCGCTGGTCAACCCGTCCCACGTTTACGTTCTCGGTCACAGCATCGGGGGCGTCATGGCTCCTCGCCTTGCACTATCGAACTCCGTCGCCGGGGTGATCGTGGCCGATACCGTCGGAATCGATTGGTTCCAGTACGAATTGATCAACGAGCGTCGTCAGCTTGCTCTGGCGGGGGAAACGCCGGCCCAGGTGGATGCTGATATGAAAGTAAAGGAGATATGCACTCATTGGCTCGAGATCGATAAGATGTCGTACGAGGCTATCCTTGCACGGCGGTCCGATTGCAAGCAGTATCTGGACGTCTATCCCGTTTCGGCAAGGTACATACAGGAGGTTGCCGACCTGAACATCGCTGCACCTTGGAGCCGGGTTCAAGTGCCGGTGCTTGCGATTTACGGACGAAGCGATTTCATTACCGACGAATCCGACCACCGCACAATTGTCAATATCGTCAATCGGGCGAAACCGGGGCTCGCCACGCTCCTGACGATTTCAGATATGGATCACTATCTCGTAGTCTCCGCAAGTCAACAGTCCAGTTTTGATCGAGCGACGAGGAACCCAATGGGAACGTACGATCGCAAGTTTAGCGACGGGATTATCGAGTGGCTATGCTCTAAAGAGGCGTGTCTACCTGCAGCTTGAGCGACATTAGGAGGTCGTATGTGGTCGCGAATCCTCGGAACCTTGGCCGTGCTCTCGCTACTCTTTCCGGCACCTATGACCGGCGCTCAAGCGGCACACTTGTCGAGGGCGCAAGCCGCAGCGTGGCAGAAAGACTTGGACTATCTCGCCAGTAGCTTGACGAGTTACCACGTGAACGCTTTTCATAGCATTTCGCAGGCGGAGTTCAAACGTCGCGTGGCAGCGCTGCGCGCTCAAATGCCACAATTAGATCGTGACGGGGCGATCTTAGGTCTTGCAAGCATAGCCGCGCTCATCGGCGACGCGCATACTGGATTTGGTCTCGGAACGGTGCCACCCATCAGCTTTCATGCGCTTCCGATCAAGGTCTATGAGTATGCGGATGGTGTTTTTATCCAGGCTGCGGACCCGGCATACAAAACGCTCGTGGGTGACAAGATCGTCAGCGTCGGAGCCGTGCCTATCGCCGAAGTTCTGCGGCGCCTTCACACCGTCGTCATGGCGACGAATGAATGGACGTTCCGCTCTCAACTTCAATTCTATTTCAAGGGCGAGATCTTCCGTGCTTTAGGCCTCTCGGATGACGAGCGCCACGCAACGCTGACCGTGCAAGCCCCGAGCGGGATCCAAACTCGGGTCACGCTTGGCATGATACCGCATCCGTTTAGCGTGGGATACAAACCAGGGCCTCCCCAAGGCTCCGACTGGGTGGACTCTCGGCCAACGACCGAACAGCCGCTTTATCTTAGCCATCTTGACAAGTTCTACTGGTACCAGTGGCTACCCGAGTCGCACACGCTTTACGTTCAGTGCAATTTCATCCTAAATGACCAGGGTGAATCCTTCAGCGACTTCTTCACGGGAGTGTTCGCTGCGGCCGATGCTTTGCCGGTCCAGAAGTTCGTTCTCGATCTTCGCTTAAATGGGGGTGGCGATAATCTCTTGTTGCCGGTCGTAACGCAAAATTTGATAAAGCGCGATCGGCTGAATTCGCCCGGCCGGCTCTTTGTGATCGTTGGACGGGGTACGCAGTCGGCCGCCGAGAATCTCGTCAATCGGCTTCAAAGGGACACGCATGCCATTTTTGTCGGGGAACCGACAGGAGAGCGGCCCAACGAGTATGGCGATCCGTGGCCGTTCGTCTTGCCGAACAGTCACATCGAGCTGCACGTCGCGAGCCTACAGTGGGAGGACATCGACCCACGCGACGACCGCCAGTGGACCGGGCCCGATCTGGCTTCAGAGCTTACGTCGTCCGAATACGCGGCAAACGTCGATCCGGCGATGGAGGCAATACAATCGGCGAACTTCGTCCCAATCGAGGATGCGTTAGCCCAATCCTTGCGCACTGCAGATCTCGCGACGGTGACCGAAGCATACAATTCATATGTGAGCGACCCCTTACACAAATACACTCAAAATCAATTTACGATCGAGGACGTGGCCAGTCAATTGATCGATAAGAGGAAATATGTGCTCGCTCAACATCTGTTGGAGTGGAGCTTAGAACGTAATCCTCACTCAGCGCGCGCAATGGATGCCCTTTGCGATTCCTATGTCCCGACGAGCGACCTGGAAACAGCGAAGCGGTGCTACAACCGCGTACTCAAGTTATTCCCTCGCGATTCGGTTGCGGGTTCTCGCTTGTCACAGATTAATGCGCACCAGACGCCGAACGTGTAGCCGTATTGAACGGTCTAGCGGCGGCGCGTATGCGGGGTCCTTGGTCGCGGCCAATTGGATTGAATTCGGCAAGGCCGGGTGACGAGCGGGGATAATCACGAACGCCGCGGCGACGAGCGACGCTAGCGCCACGAAGGGGATTATCATCGTCAGCCTTCGAGAATCCGCGGCGCTTTCGCCGGCGTTTAAGAAGTTAGCTACCGTAAACGGAGTATCGATTAGAAGCGCTTCGAACTCTTCGCCGTAACGCCGACGCCAGGCGGGTGCGTGCAGTCGCACGAGGAGACGAGCTAGCGGCGGGCTCATCGCGTACTCAACCGTGCGAGGATGCTCTGATAACGAGCGAACTCGCTGAGCCTCTCTTTGAGCGCCTTGCGGCCGGCCTCGGTAATGCGATATGGTCGCCGGCCTCGCTCCTTGACCGCCAGCGGAGCGATGAGTCCCATTTCCTCCAGCCGGGAGAGCGCTCCGTACAGGGTACCCGGACCGAGGCGCTCGCCCGAATGCTGCACAACGTCCAGGATGATCGCGTACCCGTGTTTCGTTCCCGCACTCAGCGAGGCCAAGACCAACATCGCCGGATCCGAAAATCGGCCCAGAGTGCCGATCCTCGTAGGCCCGCCTACTTTCGGTGCCACGTTACGTAGTCAAGAGCCGCGCCCAACTGCGAATCCCTTCGAGGGTCACCGATGACGGCGTGGTCGTTTAAACTCACGAAAACGTCGGGATCGATGCCTTTACCGTTTAAGTCATGATTGGCCGGTGTAAGATAGCGCGCACTGGTAATCTTGATCGCCGCACCGTTAGGAAACCTCGAAACCGTCTGCTCCACCCCTTTCCCGAATGTCCGCGTCCCGAAGAGCGTCGCCACGTGATTGTCTTGCAGAGCGCTGGCGAGTATCTCCGACGCCGAGGCCGTATATCCATTTACGAGCACCGCGACGGGAAGCGTCACCTGCGGCAACTCATCGTCAGAATCTTGAGTAACTGCCGGACCCGTGCGCGCCAAGCTCGTCACCACGGCGCCCGTATCGAAGAAATGCGAAGCGATCGATACTGCTGCCGACACGTAGCCGCCGCCATCGTCCCGAAGGTCGATGACAATTGCCCGAGCCTGCTGCGACTGCAAGCGCTCCAGCGCAGCGGCGAACTCCTCCGCTGTGGGCTGGGCAAACACCGCGACGAAGATATAGCCGACGCTTCCAGGCAGCATTCTGACGATCACGGTCGGCGCGTGCACGCTTGCCCGAGTCACCGATACCTGCCGGTCCGCCCCTCCGCGCCGGACCACGAGGTGCACGACGCTTTTATCGCTGCCTCGCAACAGTTGCGTTATCGCTTCCTGCGATAGCCCGCGCGTCGACGTCCCGGAAACCTCCGTAACCAGGTCCCCTTCGACGATTCCGGCCGCATCCGCCGGGCCTTTGGGTATCACGTACGTCGCTCGCGCAAACTTCGTCGTTGCATCGCTATCGACAAGTATTCCGATGCCATAAATGGATTTGGGATCCAAAGGCGCGTCGAATGACGCGAACTCCTTGGGCGTAAAGAACTCCGTCCAACGGTCGTGGGCGCTCAGCGCCATGCCGTGCAGCGCCGCGTACGCCGTTTCAAGCGGATCGAGATGATACGTGCCGGCGGCCTCCTCAACATCTGCGATGATGTTCGCTGCGCCGGCAGCGGTGTGTGGAGAGAGGGTCGGGTTGCGCGCGCCCCGCCGTCGTGCGTAGGCTAGGATGGCCGCATCGGCGCCCGCTCGGATTCGATTGCCAGCAATGGGACGATAGAACGTCTGCGTCAACAACCCGAAAACCTCACCGACCAACGCCAGCGCATCGGCGCCGAGAGAAGGCTGAGGCGCCCTGCCCGCGCCGACGAGGGCGATTGCAAGCAGCAGCACGGCGACCAGTTTGCCAGCTTCTTGACGAAAGAACCTCATTCTTACCCAATGTGACGGAAAGGGGCATCGCGTCCTCTTGACAGTACGCAACGCGATGTAGTACGTATGACGTACTATGTTCCCGCCCCGTACAAACGTTCCTGCTTAGCCGCTCGCGATGGAAAGGGCGTCGGCGGCAGCCTTCATCACGGCAGCCTTCATCAGCGTCATGCAGACAGCGGCGACCGCCAGTTCGCCCAGCAGTACCGCTACGGTTCTCTACTCCTACGTCGATAACCGCATGGTGGTGCGCTGCAGGCTCGACGGACGCGGGCCATTTTATATGATCGTCGACACGGGCGCCCCAGACATTACAATTACACCTGAGACGGCAAGACAGATCGGCGTGGCGGTTGTGGCTAATGGAACCATGACGGGTGCTGGAAACGGGCAGGTCCGGACGGGCCGCACGACAATCACCAGGCTATCGATCGGATCCATAGGCCTGAGCGATTTCAGCGCAAGCGTAGTTGACCTTTCGGAAATACGAACGAAGCTCGGCTTCCCACGACTGGATGGGGTAATCGGTTATCCTATTTTCAAACGGTTTTCGACATTTGTTAATGTCGATGCGGGCACGATTTCCTTCGCCGCGATGCCGCCCCGTACGCCGCCTTTTGCTACAAGCACGGCCTTTACGGGCACCATCCCAACGATTGCCGGTAGCATCGATGGTATTTCGACGCGAATCATTGTAGATACAGGGGACCGATCTTCCTTGACGCTGTTCGGTCCATTTGCCAGGACTCACGGCTTCTATGGCCGTCACCCCTCACGCACGAACATCGTTACGGGCTATGGCATCGGCGGTCCAATCCATGGAGACGTTTTCACGATTCCTTCTCTCGATGTACTTGGCAAACACTTACGCGGTATCGTAACGCGAGCCTCACGGCAGACTGGTGGAGTGTTCACAAGTGCTGACCAGGGCGGGAGCGTCGGCACAGGCGTCCTTAAGCGCTTCAACATCGTCTACGACTACGCCGACAAGCGGATCATTGCGTGGCCGAGCAAGTACTTCAGATCATCGGATCGATTTAGTCCGCCGGTTGCCTTAGCGCAGTGATCGGAGTCTTTACGGCGGCGGTGTCGGGAGGGCTACGTCGCCGAGAGCGTAGAGATACGACTGCTCTGCCTGACGTAGCGCAAAAACGGCGCTGAGGCGATCCGTTTCGGCTTGAGTGAGCCCGCTCTGTGCGTTGAGCAGGAGTGCGAGATTCGTGATTCCGGCGCGGTACTGCACTTGCGTGTCGGTCAGGACTTCTTGCGCGGTTTTTAGTTCGGCTTGGGCTTGGACCACGGCCTCATGCGCACCGCCGAGAATGCCGAACGCCTGACGAACGTCGAGCTCGATACCCAGCTCGGTCTGCGTGAGCGTCGCCGTTTCCAAGTCGACTTGGATCGCCGCCGACTCGGTCTGCGCGTTCTTGACGCCCTGATCGTAGAGCGGCAGCGTCATCGAAGCGCTCACGTAGTTGTTGGCCGGTGTTCCGAGCTGGTTGCCCGGGAACTCTACGACGCCGGCATTTGCAACGAGGCTGACTTGGGGCGCTGCCAGCGTTCGCGCCGCACGCAGCGCGTCGCCGGCGGCAACCACGGCATGCTGCGCGCTCTGATAGTCGGGACGGTGTGCCAAAGCTTGCGCGAGGGCAGCGTCGTATTCCACAGGCTCGCCCGGGATGAGCGTTCGGCCGGCTTCACCCGTGGCGTCGTCGACCGGCTCGACGCCCGCGTCCGCGTGCAGGCCCATCGCGTTATCGAACGCAGCCACCGCGGCGATATTTTGGCCTTGCGCCCGGGCGACCTGTACCAACGCTTGAGCCGTTGGAATCTGCGCCGTCGCCAGATCGACGTGCGAGGCGATGCCGGCGTCGATCTGCGCGCGAATGAGGTCCTCCTGCGCGCGGTCCTGCGCGACGATTCGCGAGGCGAGCCGAACGGCCGCGCGCGCCTCGAGCGCATTGTAGTACGTCTGCCCGACCGTATACGACAGCTGCTGCGCCGACCGCGCGAGCGTTCCCGCACCAGCCGCTTCGGAAGCTCGCGCCGCGCGAATTTGAGCCAAAACGTGGCCGCCGTCATAGACGAGTTGGGTAACGCCGACGCGCGCAAGGTCTTCGCTGGGCGCTTGAGCCGCCGCGTTGCTCGATCCGTGAATCGCACTGAGCGTGCCCACGACGTTTGGCTGGTACGGCGTCTTGCTGAGATCGACGTTGGCGCGCGTCAATCGATACGTGTCGGCGGCGATCTGCAGGGTGGGAGATCGCGCCGCCGCGATGGCGATGGCTTGCGCGAGCGTCACCATCTGCACCGCCGCGATGAGGAATGCCACGAGCGCTTGGCTCGGCTTTTACATTGCCGCCGAAGCGGTCGGAGCGTCGACGAGCTGACCGTCGAGGAGGCCGACGGTGCGTTTTGCGTGCTTGGCAAAGCGCGCGTCGTGGGTCACCATAACGATCGTCGAGCCGCCGTCGTGCAGTTCGCGCAGCAGCTCCATGACGGCTTCGCCGTTCTTCGTGTCGAGGTTGCCGGTGGGTTCGTCGGCCAGCAGGATCGACGGGTCGACCGCGAGCGCGCGAGCCACCGCGACGCGTTGCTGCTCTCCCCCCGAAAGCTGCATCGGGTAGTGCCTCGCGCGATGCGCGGCGTGAACGCGCTCGAGTACTTCGGCGACGCGCAACCGGCGCTCGCCACGCGTCATTCCACGATAGACCAACGGCAGCTCGACGTTTTCGGCCACGCTCAGATCGCCGATCAGGTTAAAGCTCTGAAAAATGAAGCCGATCTCGCGGTTGCGGATCGCGGCGCGCTCGTCGGTGCCGAGTTGTTCGACGTTGCGGCCGTTGAGGCGGTAGTGCCCGCTCGTGGGCGTATCGAGCAAGGCGATGATCGAGAGCAGCGTCGACTTTCCGCAGCCGGAAGGCCCTTCGACCGCCACGTATTCGCCGCGCTCGATGCCGAGCGTGATGCCCCGTAACGCGCGCGTCTCGACGTCTTGCGTGAAATAGCTTCGTCCAAGATTTTCCAGTTCGACCAGCATGGCGGTTCCTATCGTAAGCTCAGCGTGGTTTGGTCAATGTAGTTCGACATATCCGAAACGATCGCGGTATCGCCGCGGCTCAGCCCGGAGAGCACTTGCACGCGGTCGGTCGAGCCCCGTCCCAGGCGTACCCGCACGCGCTGGGCGGTCGTGCCGCCGTCGGTTATCTTGAAAAGCTCGATCGTGCTGTCGTCGGTCGCGCCGGCCGGCCGCGCAATCGAGACCGCGTTGGGAACCGACGAAACGAAGATCGTGCCGTCGACGTTGGTATCGGCCCGAGCCCCGCGCGGAAGCGGACGCGCAAAGGTGACGTCCGTCGCGACGGTCCCGTTCTCGGCCGCCGGCGCGACCCGAGAGACGCGGCCTTCAAAGACGCCGTTTCCCGTGTCGATGCCGGCGCGCATGCCGACGTTGACCGAGTGAACGTCTCCCTCGGCGACTTGCAGCACGGCTTTGAGCGAAGTTGCGTCAGCGATGTGCGCGATGACGGCGTTCTGCGCGACACTCGTGCCAGGATCGACCTCGATGCTTTGGATCACGCCGGTCGTCGCGGAACGGACCGTAAGCGCGTCGACCTCGGCCCGATCGGCGCGAAGTTGCGCCTCGGCCTGCTCCACGCGCGCCTCGGCGGCGGAGACCTTCGCTCGCGCGTCGGCGGAGGCCGCGCGCAGTTGCGCGCCTTGAATGCGCACATCGTTGCGATCCTTTTTCGAGGCGATCATCGCTTGTCGATACTGCACGTCGGCAACCAGGCCGCGATCGTGCAGTGCTTCGAGCGATTGCGCCTGGAGCGCGCTCTGCTCCATCTGCGCTTGCGCGTCGTCGAGAACCGTTTGCTGGGTAAGCTGCTCGGCTTGCGCCTGTTGCTGCGCGCTGGCGAGGTCGGCCTGGGCGACGGCGAGCTGCGCTTGCGCGTCGCTCGCTGAGGCGTCCAAGGCCGGGTTCTGCATTTGGGCGACGATCGTGCCGGGGGTAACGGTGCTGCCGGGCTTGACGAAGAGCTGATTGACGACCCCGCTCTGGGTGGCGCTCACGACGCGAACACGGTCGGGCGTGAACGTTCCTTGCGCGCCGATGGAGCGCACCAGCGCGCCTTGCCGGGCGACGTCGGTGACGAGTGATGACTTGTCGACCGTAACGCCGGGGTGCGAATCGATTCCGCGCAATCCCCACGCAATCGCCGCGAGCACGACCAGAACGGCGATGGCGGCGTACGACCACCGCGCCACGCGGCGTGGGCGTTGGCGGATGACGTCCACGCGCCTACGCTAATGCCGGGAGCAGCCGGCGGGAACGCGCGACTTCGACCAAGTGGGCCAAGCGCGCGGCTTCCGCTTGCGCGATCTTGCGGCCCCAGGGCGTGAGCCGATAGTACCGGCGGCGCATTGCGTCGTCGTCCTTGCGGTCGATTTCGACGATCCAACCGTCGGTCGACATTTGCTTGAGCTGCCGATAGAGCGTTCCGGGACCCAGGTTGATCTCACCGCCGGTCGTTGCTTCGACGGCCTTGCCGATACTATAGCCGTGGCGCTCGCCGCCGGCGAGCGCGAGCAGAATGTGGAACGCGCTGGCCCCCAAAGGCAGCAACGGCTTGGGATCCTGCCGGCGATGCAGCATTCCATCCTCCTTATAACCGAACTGGATATATCCTATGCATGATATATCCGGGAGGTTGCGCTGTCAAGGCGCGGCCTTTGACAGTACGAACGAATATGGATATAGTGAATGTCAATATATCCGTTTTCGATTGAGGTGACGGTGGCGAACGATTACAGCGACGTGCTTCCCTTGAGCCCCCGATCTTTTTACGTGCTCCTATCACTGGCTAAGGAGGAAGCCCATGGATACGCGATCGCCAAGACGGTCGCGAGCTTGACCGGCGGCGCCGTCCGGTTGACGGCGGGTACGCTTTATCCGATCGTTCGACAGATGCTCGCCGACGGGTGGATTCTCGAGCTTCCCGAGGACGGCGAAGATACGCGCCGCCGCCGCTACCGGCTTTCCGCACGGGGGAGGCGCATCGCCCAAGCGGAGGCGCAGCGGTTGGACGATCTCGTGCGCATGGCGCACGACTTCGCGCTTCTTCCGGCCCTCGCCACATGAGCTGGCGCCGGCTCGTCACATTGACGCTCTTCGCCTATCCCACCGACTTTCGCGAGGAGTTTCGCGAACAAATTCTTGCCGATCTCGAAGACGAGCGGCCCGAACCGTGGCGGATTGCAAGCGACATCGTCTTTACGGGGTTGCGCATGCGCGCGGAAAGCCTGATTCGCGACGTCGGTTTTGGGCTTCGACGCTTACGGAAGCGGCCGCTTTTGGTCGGCGTCGTCGTGGCATCCTTCGCGCTTGGAATTGGTGCCAACGTCGCGGTTTTTAGCGTGCTCGACGCGGTTTTGCTCAAACCGCTGCCCTACCCGAACGCCGGCCGCCTCGCGATCGTGATCGCCGACGACAAACGTGGCGTTGCCGGGAGCGCTCTTTCCATTCCAGACGTAAGCGACTTGCGGGCGAACACGCCTGCGTTCGAGGCGATCGCAGCCGAGGCACAAGATTCCGCCATACTGACCGGAAGCGGACGGCCGCGCGAGATCGACGGCATGGATATAACGTGGAATTATTTCGCGGTTCTCGGCTTGCATCCGGTGCTCGGACGCTTTTTTGCCGGTCCCGACGGAGCACCGGGCATACGGCGAGTCGTCATTTCCGAGCGCCTATGGCGAACGCAGTTGGGCGCCGATCCACACGTTATCGGCACGAACATCAGGTTCGACGGCGTGCCGATCCAGATCGTCGGCGTCGCCCCTGACGTCCGCGTGCCGGCCGCCGACAACGGATCGCTCGATCGCGACGACTTCTGGTCGCCGCTCCCCAATTCAGTCCCCGCCAAACAGCGCGGGGCGCGCTATCTTGGGGCGATCGCTCTGCTCGCGCCGGGCGCAACGATGAAAGCGGCGGCGGCGGATCTCGCGCTGGCATCGAGCCGTCTGACGACGCGCTATCCACGGACCGACGCCGGAATTGCATTCGAGGTCCAATCGACCAACGCGGCCTTCTTCGCAAACGTCACGCCGGTGTTGTGGACCGTCTTCGCCGCGGTCATCGCCGTTTTGCTGATCACCTGCGCGAACGTTGCAAGCCTGCTGCTCGCCGATGCGTCGACGCGCGATCAGGAGTTTGCGCTGCGCGCGTCGCTCGGTGCGTCGGCGCGACGGCTGCGATCGCAGCTGCTTGCCGAGACCGGTGTCCTCGCACTCGCCAGCGGCGCCATCGGCGTGGCGCTAGCGTACGCCGGCCTTCAATTCCTGGCGTCGACGCTCCTGCGGGGATTGCCCCGAATCGACTCAGCCAAAATTGACGGATGGACGCTTCTTTACGCGGTGCTGAGCGTCGTGGTCGTGACGCTGTTGTCGGGGATGTGGCCGGTCGTTGCGCTCCGCCGCGAGCGTTTGGCGGGAACGGTCGATGCCGCTGGACGCGGTGGAGACCGCTCGGCAGGCGCGCTCGCGCGCTCGACGCTCGTCGTCATCGAACTTGCGGTTACGTTGGTGCTGGTGGTTCTATCGGGTTTGACGGTGCGCAGCTTCTACACGCTCACGCACCCGAATCTCGGCATCCGTACGACCGGCGTCCTGGTTAGCCAAACGATTGGTTTGCCGAGTACGCGCTACAACCAACTGCCGGCTCGCCTGACGTTCGCACGCTCGCTGCTGGGGCAGGTGCGGGCCATTCCAGGCGTCCGCGATGCGGCGCTTTCGGTGTCGTATCCGCTGTCGGAAGTCATCGTGACCTTTACGGTGGGCATCGTCGGAAAGACGTACCCCGTTGGGAACCAGCCCGACGCGCACCTCAATGCGGTGACCCCCGGCTATTTCAGCATCCTGGGGTTGCCGACACTGCGCGGCCGAACCTTTTCGCCAAACGACAACGACACGGCGCAACCCGTCGCGATCGTGAACCAAGCGTTTGTGAAACGATATCTCAGCGATCGCGAACCGATCGGCACTCGATTGCGCGTCGCGGGATGGGAGGGAGCCGCGCCGACAACTGCGACGATCGTGGGAGTCGTCGGGAACGAACAGCAACGGCTGAGCCGACCGGCCCCCGCGATGTACTATCTTCCGATCGCACAACTCGCGCCGAACGTTCTCAACGCGGTCGTGCTCAGCGACAGGCTTACGCCGGCCGAGCTGGATCGATCGCTGGATCGAGCCGTTGCGAGGACCGATCCGCTCCTGGTCGCCCCGAAGACGTACACGATCAAAAACCTGATTGACATCGCCGCGGCGACCCCACGCTCGTCGGTCGTGCTGCTCGGCGCGCTCGCCGCCGTAGCCCTTCTGCTCGCAATTTCGGGTGTCTTTGGCGTCGTTTCATTCAGCGTGACGCAGCGGTATCGCGAGTTTGGGGTTCGGCGAGCGCTGGGAGCGCGCCGCAGCGACGTCCTTGGTGACGTATTGCGCCGGGCATTGGTGGTGAGTTGCTTGGGCGTCGCGTTTGGTACGACGATCGCGGTCGTAGCCGCCCGCGCGATTGCATCGCAGCTCGACGGCGTCTCGCCGCTGGACCCGCTGACGTTTTCGGCCGTGATTTCGCTGCTGCTTGGCTGTGCGAGCCTCGCCGCGTTACTGCCGGCCCTTCGTGCAACCCGCGTCGATCCCGCGCTTACGCTGCGCTACGAGTGAACCTCTATCCCCTCTTAGTCGTGTCGTAGGATCGCCACCGGATCGACCCTGGTCGCGCGCAGCGCCGGCGCGGCGGCAGCGCCGAGTGCGGTGGCCGATAAGGTCAGAGCGACCGCGAAAAACGTCAGCGGATCGAAGGGCGAGACGTGGTACAGCAAAGCCGAGATTGCCCTGGCTCCCGCCGCGGAAAGAGCAAGGCCGAGCAGAATTCCCGCGCCGCACAGCGCCATGACTCCGACCAGAACGCTGGAAGCGATCGCCCAGGCATTGGCGCCCAGCGCTCGCCGAATCCCAAATTCCCGCGCGCGTTGGCCCACGCTATAGGCAACCACGCCGTACGTTCCTAGGCTCGCGAGCAGCAACCCGAGCAGAGCAATGAACCCAAGCAGAATGGCCGCCGTCGACGCGCTCGAGCGCTGGCCGGAGACAAATGCCGCGTACGCATCGACGTGGCGCGCGGGGAGTTCGCGATCGATCGAGCGCACCGCCAGGGAAATCTCGGAAGCCAATCGTTCATTCGAAACGCGCGTTCGTCCGACGACCTGAAACGTCGGCATCATGTCCTGATAGAGCGGCACGATGACTTGCGCCATCGGAGCCTCGGTCAACGATTCCATTTTGAAGTCGTCGACCACTCCGACGATCGTCCGCCCCCAGGGAGGATTTGCGCCGTAAGCAATGACGATGCGTTGGCCAATCGGGCTACCGGAAGGAAAACTTTCTCGAGCGAAGGCCTTCGTCACGACCGCGACCGGCGACGAATGCTCGGTGTCGCCGGCGTTGATAAGGCGACCGCGCAGGAGATGCAGGCGAAGCGACTGCAGGGCTCCGGGCGTTACCGCATTGTACTCGACGGTTCGGTTGGCTCCGGCGGTGCTCGGGCGCCCTTGGATTCGAAACCCTTCGGCGTTGTAGTTCTCGTTTGAAAGCGGCGTGGAGACCATCAGTCCTGGCGATTGCAGATCGGGCTGACCTGCGAGCGACCGATCCAGCGCGTGGGCGAATGCGAGCTGCGACGCGACCGTTGGATAGCGACGCGCCGGGAGCATAATTTCGTTGCTCGCGACGACGCCGTCGTACTTGAAGCCGATGTCGATGGCAGAAAGCGCAACGAAGCTGCGAACCAAGAGTCCGGATCCGGTAACCAAGGCGAGCGCCAGTGCAAGCTCGAGAACGACGACTGTAGAGCGCGTAAACTTGCCACGCGTGCCACTGCCGCTCCGTCCGGCGTCGTCGAGCGCGCCCGAGATTCGCGCGCGCGTTAACGTGAGCGCCGGAAGCGTGCCAATACCGATCGCACAAGCGAAGGTTAGCCCCAGCGTGAAAAGGAGCACGACCGGAGTCACGTGCACCAACTCGATTCGAGGAAGATCGAAGCGGAGCGCCGGAAGAACTCGCACGAGCAATCCGCAGAGAACCAGCCCCAACGTTCCGCCGGCGACGGCCAAAACCGCGCTTTCAACGAAAAGCTGCCCGATCAAGCGGCGGCGCGAGGCGCCGACGGCGAGGCGAACCGCCAACTCGCGCTCGCGTTCGGCGATGCGGCCGAGTAAAATATTTGAGACGTTCAGGCAGGCGATGAGGACGATTCCCACGACCGCGGCGAGCGCAATCGAGAGCATCAGGCGAGCAGCCCCGAAAAGCTGGACGCTCATCGGAACGACATGCTCGGCGAGATTGGCGTTGGCGACGGGAAAACGCGCGCGCAGCAGCCCCGCCACCCGGTCCATATCGCCCTGCGCGGCCTGCGCCGAGAAACCCGGGCGCAGACGAGCGATCGTGATGAGGTAGTGCGCGTCGCGCTCCGAAGCGTTGTTTGGAAGTGCGCGATAGACGTCACTCGTATGCCCGTTCAACGACGCAGCACGCGGCATCACGAACTCGCCTGGCAGCACGCCGACGATGCGATAGGAGAGGTCGTTGAGCAAGACGGTCTTTCCGATGACGTCGCTCGCGCCGCCGAATGCCTGGCGCCAATAGGATTCCGAAATGACGATCGTATACGGTGCGCCGGGCCTGGCGTCGCCTTCCGATAAGGTCCGGCCCAAGCGCGGACGAACACCGAGCACCCGGAAGAAATCGCCCGTCACAACCTGGCCCGGAAGCGCCTGCGGAACCGCGGCGCCGGTACGCGTAGGGGTCCAGTTGGCGTAGGAACCGATTGCGCTGAAGGATTGCGCGAGTTGCGGCCAGTCGAGCGAGTTTGGAAGGCTAGTCTCGGAACCGTGCGCCGCGGGTTGGTCGAGCGGCCGGTCGAAAATAAAGACCAGTTGCGCCGGATCGTCGTAGGGCAGCGGCGTCAGCAATACGGCCTCGATCGCGCTGAATACGGTAGCCCCGACTCCGATGGCGATCGCGAGGGTGACGACGACGACCGCCGAGGAGACCCAGGACTTTGCCATCAAGCGCAACGCGTAGGTGACGTCGCTTCCAATGGCGGCGGCATGCTCTCGCAGCGCCGTCACCAGGATATCGACGTATGCGGAAGCGCGGAACGACCACGCTGCCAGACGGCCTCGCCGGTCGGCACGCTGTCGCGAGATCTCGGCAAACGTTTCAATCGCCTGATCGCCGTAGTTATCCCGAAACTCACGGGGGCACATTCGCAGGAGGAGACGATAGAAGACAACGCTTGCCGCCATGGGACTACGCGCCGCCCACGAGGAGCCGGCCCTTGCGAGCGACCTTCACCATATCTTCTAATCGCGCAACCTCCGACGACAGCGCTTTGCGCCCGTTCGCGGACAGGCGATAGTAGCGGCGGCGCGGATCGTCGTTCGCCCCACCGGGCACCTCGACGATCCACTTGTCGACGAAAAGCTGGTTGATTAGACGGTAGAGGGTTCCGGGCAGCAAAACGACCTCGCCACCCGTAAGGGCCTCGACGTCCTTGATGATTGCATATCCGTGCCGCTTGCCTTGAGCCAAAGCAACAAGGACGAAAAACGCTGCCGTGCTCAGTTTCACACTATATTCCTCACAACTATATTCTTTGAGGCTATAGTATGCCCGCGGAGGTTACTTCGTCAAGAGCCGGCGCGCACTAACGAACGTATTCGTTGGTGAGCGCCACGCGTAAACCAAGGCCGACAAACAGCGTGCCCGTGACGCACTGGTCGATCCGCGTGGCCAACGCGCTGCGCCGGCGAAGTCGCCCTAATCCGCCTCCCACGTTTGCCGCCAGCGTCAACGCGACAAGCCCGGCAAATCCCCAGATCGTGCCGAGTTGGAATACCTGCAGCGCAACGAAGCCGCGCGCGGGCCCGATGAATTGTGGAAAGAAAGCCAGGATGAAGATCGCAATTTTCGGATTGAGGACGTTCGTCACGAAGCCTTGAACAAATGGGGAGCCGAGCCGCTGCGGCCTAGGCGAGTCTGACGCGCCCGGCGGCTGCTTCCGAAACGACTGAATCCCTAAGTACAGCAAGTACGCCGCTCCGGCGTACTTTAGCCCGGAGAACAGCACGGCGGATTTCAGCAAGAGTGCCGAAAATCCGAACGCCGCTGCCGGCAGATGCACGAGGAATAGCCCCGCAAGAGTGCCGGCCGTTGCGACGAGGCCACGCCGCGTGCCGCCCTTTGCGCTCTGCGCCAAGACAAACAACGTGTCCTGACCCGGTAAGAACGCCATGATTATCGCGGCCGGAACGAAAACGGTTAGTTGATGTGAATCAAGCAAGATGCAGTTAAGCGGCTTTTGCGGAGGACGGGTTTCCGGAAACCGAGATCGTGATGGGTTTCGATGCTATTCCGTTTGCGATGACTACCAGCGTACTCTTGCCCGTGTCGATCGCTTTGGGGACGTCGAAGTACGTCCAAACCAGTTTTGAACCGGTGGCGACGCCCATCGTGCTATGATCGTGCGTCCGCGCGTAATACACGTGGCCGCTCGCGAGGTTCGTGATTCGCACTAATGGATAGTTCGTCGAGTTTTGGAACTCGTCGCCGAACGACATCGCCTGCGAGAGACCGTTGAACTGCGTTCCTGTGATCTTATACGTCATGCCGAGCCGGATGGTGCTCGGGCACGCCTTGATGAGCGGAGCCCAGGCGGCTTGCGGCGACCCCAACGGCGTATAGAGAACGACGCTGGCTCCGAGCATGAGCACTTGGCCAGTCGGCAACAGGATAGGCGGACCGGCGGCTTGACCTACACTTTTAAAGTGCCTCCCGTCAAACTCTAAAAGCGTGCCTCGCGCGAGGACCAAAACGTTGCCGCTCGGCTCAAGGATCGCGTACGTATCGGAGGCATTGAGGCCAGTAGGAAAATCGGGACCAACGGTCCATTTGCCCGCGAGCCGCCCGCGCGTGTGATAGAACGCGGTGTGCCCGGTTCCATAATCGCTAACTCCGGTGCCGGCGCCAGTGTAGAAGACGGTTCCATCGGGCTGCAGAATTGCGGGCCCAATCTCACCCGCCGGCTCGTAGCAGTCCTTTTCCTTCGGTCCGTATCGAAGACACTGCTCTCCACCGATGGAAGCCAACTGGACGATCGTGGATCCGGCGCTCTTCCACCTGCCGGTTGCGGGGTTGTAGATCTCGGAGTTCGTGGCATCTTTGACGTCGGCAGTTAAGATCGTGCCGTCGGGCAGCAGCGTCCAGCCTTCCTCGGCATTGTAGTCGGCTTTACCGGCGTCGCTTACCGACGTCCATTTGAGAATAGCCGGGTCTAAGGCAGCGTCGCGCTCCGTGAGTTTCTGGCCGATCAACATGCGGCCGTCGGGCAACAGGCTGGACGGCGAATCGCCGATCCAACCCCAGCCGTGCGGATGGTCAAGCCGGGTCCAGTGATTTGCGACGGGATCGTACACCGCTGCGCGGTTCGTGAGCTGAAGCGGGTATTTGCTGCGACCTTCGTCGTTATACTCGCCACCGATGATGACGAGGCGCCCATCGGCTAGCACCTGGGAGGCATAGGCATAAGGGCCGTAGCCAAGCCGAAGTGAGGCGATGCGCGTCCAGGTCCCGTCCGAATAGTCGCCGTGGCGGTCCGGCGCGTAGCGATACCATCTCCTTCTCGTGTCATAGCTCTCTGCGACGACGGATCCGTCGGTCATCAAGAATGCTATCTCCATCGCAGTTGGGGGTTGATTCTTAACGAGTGAAAACCGCAGTGCGTATCTCGGCGTACTCGTTGTTTCTGTGCCGCCACCGGGCAGAAGCGGCCGGTCGCTCGAGCATCCCGCGGCACCGACGATCGCGGCAGCGGTCGCAATGAGAGTCAAGTATGCGCTGATACGAAACGCGCAATCCTTTGCGCTGCGAATCATGACGGTGTCTCCTTGCAAACGATTTTGATGGGATTGAATGTTTGCCCTGTCGTTTTATTATTTTTGATTATCCGAAAAACGTTTAGCTTGGCCAGTGCGTGCGTAAGGAAGATTGATAAGTTATTGATGACGGCGTTCGGCGATTGGCTTTATACTTGTTCCTATGGCCATGTCGGTATTCCCGGCGTTCGATGCGTCCGGCGAGCAGTTACGACCGCGCCTAGAAGCAGAAGTAAGGCGGCTGCTGCGATGCGCAAACAACGCTTTTCTCCTTGCCGCAAACCCGCTGGCTCAAGCGCTTTGCGAGGCCACCGATAGCCAAAACGCTCAGTCCGCGTTGCGCCGCGTAATCGAGAACGCCTTTCAGGAAGGCTTCAAGGAGACGCAGATGCGCAACATGCTCCTTGCTTCGTTGGAACAAGGTCCGGCCCGAAGCACGAACGGCGATTCGCTGCGAGTTTCAAAACGCCACTGGCAGCGACGGCGCGCTGAGGCGGTCGCAATTCTTGCTACGCACGTCCAAAGAGTCATCGGTACGGTCTCGTCTTTTGCTGATGAAAATGAAAGCGCACCGAGTGACCCACTCGAGACAATCGCCGAGCTGCTGTCGAACATCGAGCCTGCGACCGCTTCGAATTTACTGAAGCTGGGCGGCCGGCAATCTGCAGCAAACGCGACTATGCTCGCGCTCCGCGAACGGCTCGAAGCGGGCGCCGACATAAGTGGAGCGGACTCCGCCGACCGACAACTTTCTACCCCGCTGGTGGCAATATTGCGCGCACAGTCAAAGGAAATCACCGGGAAGGACCCTGAGCCTGCGGGGCAACTCTGGCCACTGATCGCACAGGTGGCGCGAGGTTCTTCCGACATTTCCGAAATTCGGTTTGAACTCGAATGGCTTTCATTTCTGCGTGCGCGCCATGGTGGCGATGCTTGGCAAATCCACCGCATCGCCCGGAGTCTTCAGCGCCTCAGCAACGACCGATCTTCATGGTCGGTGCGGGCGTTGCTTGCTCAAGCCGAGGCCAACATTTGCGCCGGCCGGCTCGAGGAGGCCTCCGTTCTTCTCGACGCGGCCGGACGCCGCTGCATTCGGAATTTCGCAGTGGCTGATTTGGCCCACGGCAGTGCCCTGAGAGGCGAAGTTGCACTTCAGCGGGCTGACGACGCCGCCGCGGAGCGATTGGCCAGCGGTGCGTATCTCGTATTGAATGACCGCCATTTCAATGCCTATCGATGCCAGACGATCGTCGCACGTGCTCGGTTACGCCTCGCCGAACCTTGGGAGCGCCCGAGAAACATCGGAACCCTCACCGAATCGTCATTCGATCGGCTTGCCATCGACATCGAAGCGGCACGCCATCTCTTAGCCGGCGGCGACGGCCGCAGCTCTCGAGCATGCGCAAGCGCCGCCTTCGAGCTGGCAGCAAAGCGTGAGTACAACGGACTTGCGGCGCGTGCCGCGGCTACGCTTGGCGCCAGTTTCGGCGACCTAACCGAGAAAAAGCGAACTTGGTATCTCCGCGCGCTCTCGTATCTGCTCAAGACGCGGGACCATTCGGTAGCCTGCGACCTCTTCGCGCTAGAGACGGGCGGTATCGCAAAGCTCTTTTCAAGCGCGGCCGAACCGTTAGTCGACATTATTTACGAGGGTCTGGCAAACGCCATACCGCAGCTTCGTCCAGAACTCTCAGAGCGGCCAGCGGTCTGCAGATTTCTAAAAGAGCTTATTGAATCGGTACTTTGGGGACGCCGTACCGGCGAAGACCTTGAAAAAGCGATCGACGTGCTTAGTATGGATGCAGCCGTCTTTTCGCAGCAACTCGTATACTTCTTGGACAACGCGTCCGATATTCTTCACACGGTGTGCCAAGCGCTAGTCAGCGCGGGCGATCGCGCGAGAGTCGAGTATCGACTCGATGCCGCTTTGCGGAGAGTTCCGTCCGCGACTCAGGCGGACGATCGTCCTAGGAAATTTATGGTAGGCTGAATGCGCCCTATTCTCTGCCGGGAAGCTGATCGAGGAGTCTTTGAAACCGGGGCTCGGTATTTATAGAATCGAAGAGATTCGATAGACCGGGCAGAAGCAACATCAACGGTTCTCTCGCCTCCATTGCCCCGCGAAGCTGTTCGAGCGCTTCATCGGAGCGGTTGAGCGCCGCGGAGATAATCGCGAAATCCCAGTGCGAGACGTACTGTGACTTCGATAAAACTTCCATGTCATTGAGAACATGGGTCGCTAATGTTGACTCGCCGGCATCAACATAAGCACGTATCAGCAGCGGCATTTCAGGCCCGACCCGAGGCAGGCACAAGAGATCGTCGATTGCCAGCCCCGGCGCCCGCACAAGAATAAAGCCGATCGCACGCAGAACTCGGGCCCAGAAGTGGTCCGGCTCGCTCTCAATAACATTGGAGCAGCAGGAAATCGCTTGGGCAACGTCACCGTGAAACATCAGGGCTCTGGCCAAGATGAGCAGGAAAGCCGTTGAGGCGGGATCCAGCAACAAACCGTGTTCCGCCTCCAGAATTGCGCGATCGAAAGCGCCAGAGCAGAGGTGAAGCCAGGCAATGTTGTGCCGCACCAAGAGCGACTGAGGGTTAAGGGCCAGTGCCGTTTCGAGACTCGCTTTGGCAGCCAAAAAATCCCATTCCCCAAAGACGAGAATCTCGGAGAGCAAAGCGTGCCCAACCGCAGAGTTCGCATCGAGGCCAAGCCCTTTCTCTGCGGCTGCCCGCGCCAAGGGAAAGGCCTGCGAGGGTTTTACGTACGCGTATCCGCCCAACAGGGCGTGGGCTCGAGAGAGTCCGAACCAAGCCGGAGCATAATTTGGGTCTTGGTCGAGCGAAGCGCGAAAAAGCGCGATTGCTTTTTGAATCTCGACGGCCGTACGCTTCTCAAGGAAATGACTTGCCTTGCAGTACAAGTTGAAGCTCTCAAATCGATTGTTAAGCAAAACGCGGCCAAAGCTTGCGGCACTCTCAGCCAGAATGTCCATTTGTGACGGAAGTATCACGGAAATAGGTTCGGTGAACTGATATCCTTTTCCGTAGACGCTTAGGATATAGGGGCGGCTCGAATCGCCCTGGCGGAGGAACTTACGCAAGAGAGCTATGTGCTGGACGAGATTTGCGTCGTTCGCGTTCTCTTCGGACCAAACGCGTGAAAGCAGCATGTCCTTGTCAACGAGCCTGCCATTAGCCTGTAACAGCAAAACGAGAATGCGGAAGAGCTTCTCGGGCATACTCCGTACCCGGCTGTCCCACAAAAGCAAACGTCTGTGCGTATCAAGTCGAAATGGCCCAAAAGCATATGCCGCCACATTTCGAGACGCGTCTTCAATCATTTCAGTTGGGACTTAGCCGAAACCGCGGGTCGCCGCCTGCTTACCTTGGGCACTTCTCGGAGCCGTAGGAGCTAGTTGGACCGCACTTGCGCAGCTGACCGATCGCGAAGGCGACTTCCGGCAACGGTGGCGTTGACGGGCTTCGACGCTATGCCATTTGCGACGACCTCGAGCCTGTCGGTACCCGAAGCGATGCCAAGGGGAACGTCGAAGTGCGTCCAAACTCGTTTCGACCCGGTGGCAACGCCCATCGTACTATTATCGTGCGTTCTGAGATAGTACACGCGCCCGCTGGCCTTGTTCGTAATCCGCACCAACGGATAGTTCGTCGGATTTTGGTCTTCGTCGCCGTACGACATCGCCTGACTTAGACCGTTGAACTGCGTCCCGGTGATCTTATAGGTTTTTCCTGGCGTGAGGTCTTTCGGGTAGCTCTTAATGACCGGGGCCCAGCTCGATCTTGGCGATCCCTTGGGAGTGTAAAGAACAACGATCGAAGCGGCCGTCATCATGACCTGTCCGGTCGGCAGTAAAATCGGCGGCCCTACTCCCGACGCGCCCTGAACTTGTCTGAACGTCTTGCCATTCCACTCGTACAGCGCGCCGCTGATGCCGAAAACCAAGACGTTACCGCTCGGCTCGAGTACGGAAAACTGATCGGCCGCGTTGTCTCCATTGGGAAAGTCGGGCCCAGCGACCCATTTGCCGGCATTGCTTCCCGTCGAGTAATAAATCGCCGTATGACCGGCTCCCGTGCCCTGCGGCCCCGTGAAGGAACCAGTGCAAAAAACCGTGCCGTCCGGGCGCAGCAACGCGGGGCCGATTTCACCCGGCGCTACATAGCAATCCTTTGGTTTAGGACCATACGGGACGCAGCTCTTATCCGGAGACGGCGAATGAAGGTCGACGATCGTCGAGCCGGCGCTTTTCCAACGACTCGTCGCCGGATTATAGATCTCGGAGTTGGGAGCTTTTCTGACGTCAAGCGTCAGGACCGTGCCGTCGGCCAGGAGCGTCCAGCCCTCCTCGGCATTATAATCCGCTTTGCCGGCATGGCTCACGCGAGTCCAGAGCAATGTCCGCGGGTTCAAGTATGCGTCCTGGCGCATGAGTTTGTCGCCGAGCAAAAGGCGGCCATCGGCCAGCACACTCGAAGGGGAATCGCCGATCCAACGCCACCCTTCCGGATGGCCAACCGATGTCCAGGTCGCTTTCACCGGATCGTAAACTGCGCCTAGATTCACGAGTTGGAGACCGTATTTACCGCCCACGTTGTACTCGCCGCCACTGATTACTAGGCGCCCGTCGGCGAGCAGATCGGAGGCGAAGTCCGTCGGCGCGTAGCCGGGCGGAAGCGAACCAGTCTTCTTCCACGTGCCGTTCGAATAGTCGCCTTTGCTATCGGGAGTGTAACGATAGAAGTCTTGCGGCGCGAACTCGCTCTGCGTAAGGACGGAGCCATCGGTCATTAACCATGCCATTTGCATCACGACCGGCGGCTGAGCCGCCAGTGGGGTCATCGCCCCCGCCTGACTTGCGTGGGAATCTTGAGGTTCGGTTCCCGGCATCATCGACCGGTTCGCCGAACATCCGGCGGGCCCGCCGGCTAGCATTGCAAACGATACAACAAGCGCCAACTTCATGCTCAATCGAAGCATCGGAACCTCCTGAAGTACAAGCGTACGTTACTTAACACTGACCGCAGCGCCCCAGGGATAAAAAACGCTGCCTAGGTTGGAGTTCAGCGGGTTGCCGCCTGCGGGGTACGTCCAACGATTCACCGAGCTGGTCTTGTAGGAACCGCACGGGTACTCGTTGTCACCTCCGACGACGATCGGCCGCTTGCCGGTTGACACCATCGCCACCTGGATTAGGTCGCAGAGTGCTCCCCCAGTGTAGCTCAGGTACGTTGTAGGCGTCCCGACAACACCCAGCGCCGAGACCGGGTAACTGCAAAAGCTTGGCGCGTCGCGGCAATACTGGTCGAACACGACCCACGTGCCGTTATCCTTATCCCAGGCGATCGTTCCGGCGGCGATGATGCTGCCGCCGCTCAGGCCGATCGTCGTGCAACTCGCCGCATCGCACCTCGAAAGTATGGAATGGCCCAGCGCATCCGTGCCGTCGATCCAAAGATGGCCGCGAGGGTCGTAGGCGGCATAAAAATAGAAAACTTGGGCGGGGTTGTGCAAAATCATCGGGGCCGAAGACGGGTTTGAATAGACCAGGACTTGGCCCGGTTGGAAGTGGGGGCGATTCTCCTGCGTGATCGCTATGTCACCGTTGACCGGATTGACGGCACATGCCCACGGATTCAGGTTTGCACGCGCGATTTTGTTAAGCAAGGCCCCGCTTCGTGAGTACTCGAGCATCTCGTTCTTCAAGCTGTTCGCTATCCAGACGTTGCCGTGGTTGTCCGAGCACTCGCCTAAAGGCTCCTTGAACCCGGTGAGCGTTCCTTTCAGCGTCATGTCCGGCAACGCAAAGATGTACACGTCATCGGTGCCGAGGTCGGACTCGAAGAGCAACTGCGCCGCATTTGCCGCGTCCGGCGAAACCCACGACCGGTGACGATCGGGTCGAACCCCCAGCGGTGGCATCATGCTTGACGGCAGACCCGTGAGTCGTGACGGAACTGCTTGAGATTGTGACGTGCCGCTGGTGCAACTAGCAAGGAATCCGCCAGCGATGAAGATCGCGGCCGCCGGCGTTGCGAATCTCACTTGAATTCTCTTCCTTCTGCAGCGCGATGTGATGGCTGACTTGCGTCATAGTATTCTCCGCGTGCCGGCGCAAACCACCTGCGAATTCGCATTCCGCTGAATTATAAAATAATATAAAATCCTTTTCAATCCGCAAACATGCTCGAATCGACGTGAAACGCAGCCGAAAGCCCGTCGTTTTAGATTTGTTTATGACTTTGATGAACTTACATGATACCGTTGCGCTGTGTTCTTGAGAATCTCCGATCCGGAGGCGCCGGCAAGTAAAGTAGGGGCATATCTTTTTGGTGAGTTGCGCCTTGACCCGGTGCGCCGGCTTCTCTTTCGGCAGTCGCAGGTCATACCGGTGCCTGAACGGGTCTTTCAGGTCCTCTTGATGCTCGTCGAGGCAAACGGCAGCCTTGTGCTGAGGGAAACGATCGCTTTGCGGGTCTGGCCCAGCGCGGCCGTCGCCGACGGGAATATCGCGCAACATGTTTACTTGCTGCGCCAGATACTAGGCGAACACGCCCGCGACCGGGCCCTCATCATGACCGTGAGCGGGAAGGGGTATCAACTAACGGTGCCCGTGACGGTGGAACCGCAGGCCCTTGAACGCCATGAAGCGGCGCGAGACGCTATGCCAAACAGCGAACTGGAACCGTTTCGGGACTACTGTCAGGGAAGTTATCTGCTTGAGCGAAGAACCGCCCCGGACCTCAAGCGGGCCATTGACGCCTTTGAGTCGGCGCTTCGCAGCAATCCATCCTACGTACCGGCTCTGATCGGCATCGCGAGAGCGTACGCGCTTCTCGCCGAATATTGGTACGTTCCCGCGGCAAACGCATTTAGCAACGCCAAAGACGCGATCAGGCAAGCGCTGGCCATCGCTCCGTTGTCTGCGATGGCGCACGCGGTGCTTTCCGGACTGTTGATGTTCGCTGACTGGAACTGGAGAGCCGCTAAGTCGGAACTGGACACAGCTCTGCGCCTTAATCCAGGGTCATCGATCGTATGGAATAATGCCGTATACTATCGAATCTGCGCAGGCGAATACGATGAGGCGTTTTCCGAGGCACAGCGTGCTTTGATGATGGAGCCCTCTTCGCTATCGCGTCAGCTGTTAGTCGGGCTTGTATTGATCCACATGGGTAAGTACCGTCCAGGAATTGCGTGCATGTCGAGGCTTCTGGATTGCGATGAGGGCTACCGCATCGCAAGGCGTTATCGCGCCCAGGCATTTCTTCTCGACGGACAACCGGAAAAGGCCCTCGCGGACCTCCTTATGCTGCCGCCGGAGCGCTCGGAGGATTTATGCTTTCGTTTACCGCTTCTAGGTAGAGCCTATGCGGACTGCGGAGAGCGGGCTCGCGCCGAACAGGTCTACACGAGTTTGCAAGGCGCGGCGGCCACCGACTACGTCGTGTCGTGGAATCTCGCTGTCGTGGCCGTCGCAATCGGTCGTCTCGACGAGGCGCTGGCTCATCTCGAGCGCGCGTTTAAGGAACGCGAACCGACGTTGCTGTTTCTGAAGAGCCTTCCCTGGTTCGCCCAAATTGCCCATCGGCCACGTTTCACGGAGATATTGCGCCTCGTCGGACCGTAGTCCCGACACAATGGAGGGGGCGGGACCTCCCCGATTGGGACGTCCCGCGCTCCTTATTGCCCATGTTCGTGCGCGTAGATACGTTCCTTTAGATCTTCAGCGCGGCGTTGAAGTAGAGGTTGATTGGCGGAGCGCCTCCGCCGATTGCGGCACTGTTGGCATTCGCCGGGATGTAGCTTTGCGTCCACGGCGTGCTNNGTGAGTTTGACACGCGGGCTCACGTCGTAGGAGATCTGAAGATTTCCAACGATTGAGCTTGGCTGCTGGTAGTTGTCAAACAGGAACGATCCCGTTTGCGGATCCGGAATGTAGAAGTACCCGAAGGCGCCCGATGAGGTTGTGGTCAGATAGTTGCACTGCAACGGGTTCGTCTTCGGGGAGAGCTTCGTGATTCCGGTCTGAGCCGAGTTCTCCCGGCACGTGCGAGGATCGACGCCGTTGGTATCCAGCGGACTACCATAGTAGCCGCCGCTCTGGAACGAGAAGCTGGGCGTGATGGCCAGCTTGTCGTGACGCCAGTTGAGAATCAACGACGAAACGATCGGCGAGATGTAGCTGCCGAGTGACCCGTTGAGGCTTGGCGCAATCGCCGTGCTATACGGGTTGTACCACCCGCTGAGGCTCAAGAGCCCCTGCGACGGCATATTGTAGTACGGGTTGAGGATCGTGCCGAAGCCTCCTGATCCGGTGCTGTTTTTCTTGCTGCACGATACGCCGATGCCCGCTTGATAGCAAGGGCTTCCGCCCCCAGCCTTGGTCAGAGCATTGTACTGCGAGATGACCTGATTGAGGCCCACGAGTTCGTTCGTAATGGTGCCACCGGTGCTCAGTGGGACGTTTTGGAACATGACCTTGGAGTTCGTATACGTGAACGCCAGCTGGCCGGAGAAGCCATTACGGGTGAAGTCACCCTTGTTGAACTGGAACTCGACGCCTTGGTCGCGGTTCACGCCGACGGGCACCTGCGTCACGAAGCCGGCGCCGATGAACGTTTGCTGCTGCCAGTTCGAGACCCAAGTGTAGAAGGGCGTGAGCTTAAAGCTCATGTCGGTTCCCTTGAAGTGCTGCTCGAGCGAGAGATCGTACTGTCCCGACGAGATGCCCGGAATCGGATGGAACGGAGAGTAGAACCCGAGGTTCATCGTGTTGTTCCAAACCGACCGGTCGTCACCCGAAAGGCTCGAGTACTGGACCGACGCCGAGATTGGCGGTTGCGTGAACCGTCCAGCCGAGGCCCGGATAACGGTGTCGGGCGATAGGGTGTAGGTTGCCGAGAAACGCGGCTCCCAGTAGTCGAGCGAATACGAGGCCGGAGAGCTCGCGGTGAAGTTCGGCGCCGCGACGCCGTTCTGCGTCGTGCCGTTGGGATGGACCCATCCAGTCTTCGGCCCCTTGGGGTTGATTACCGAAGCAGCTTGGTCGCAGTTTCCGTCGACGTACTGCGC
>PMTY01000038.1 GCA_003167155.1 Candidatus Cybelea tumulisoli | reverse complement strand
CCTCAGTAGGCGGCGGACCTCCGGCCTAAGGCTAGTAATTAGGCGGCGACCTCCGACCTAAGGCTAGTTAGGTGGGCGATCTCCGATCTAAGGGCACCCTTGGGCTGGCGGAAAAAAAAACCGCTTGCCCGGAGGCCAGTACGAAGGTACCGTAGAAACGGCTCAGTTCAGCGGGAAGACCGTTGGATTGATCGACCCTGCAATTAACCACTAAAAGAATCGGATACATGCACACAACCCTTCGACCAAATCCGACCTTCGACGGCGTCGATTTCGAGTGCGCGCTTAAAGCGGCGGACTTTGACCGTTGCCATCAGCTCATTGATGGCAGTACGACGCTCGACGGAGTCATCGCTACCGCACGCTTAGCTTTGCGCGAGCGGCGGTTTCTTGACGTCATCGGCTTACTCTCCGACTTTCCCGAAGATTCCGGCGAGCTTCGAATCGCCCGGGACGTTTTTCTCGGCGCTGCGTTTGGCTATACGAGAGACTACGTCGCGGGGCAGAGGCTAATCGATCGGGCCCTGAACGACCTTTTGCCCGGCGACCCTTTGTATGATGAAGCCCACTATCTTACGGCGTCCATCGCGTGGATGCAGCACGACCATCAGAAGGCCGAAGAGGCCGCCATGGCGGTGTTGCGGTCGAACGATCCTAACAATCGCGCCAGAGCGCACATCATGCTTTCGTGGATCGCGCTGCGGCGCAGCGACGTGCTCCGGCAGGTAGAAGAGCTGGAGAAGGCCCTCGACGAGCTTGACAATACCGAATTCCCGGACGAGTTTTATCGCGGCAACGCTCTCCTGACGCTTGCTCTGTTGTGCCGCGAGATGCCGCTGCACGAGGTTGCTGCTCGCGTTCGCCAGACGTACGACGCGCTTCCCTGGACCTCGGGTCTCCAACTCGAACACTTCCAAGTCACCCGGTTTTTGGCATCGATCGAGGAACTGCAAGGCAACAATTTGGCCGCCTTCGGCGCCTTCAAAAAGGCCACGAAAATGGCGCCGTCGGATCACTGGAGCGTTCTCTGTTATTTGGATCGCGCGCTGCTCGCGCGGAACACCGGCGAAGCGGCCTTTGCTGCGGAGCAACTGCAGGAAGCCGGCGAAATCGCCCAGCGGATCTCGTGGGGTGAGGTTGACGGCGAAGAGCGAGAGGCTCTGCTGGTCCTCGCCGAGTTATATGCCCACGAAGACCCGGCCATCGCCGAACAGTATCTGGCACGGTTCCGCTCGCTGAAGTCATCGGTCATCCCGATGCTCTCGTATGGAAGTGACCCTCGCGTTCGCGGTTTCGAAAGCTACTCGCAGGGAATTGCGTGGCTGCGTCTGGGCGACATTCAAGAGGGAAAGACCGCGCTCACGGAAGCGTGGTCGATCTTCGAAGACTTCAACTATGGATGGCGCGCCGCGTTGTGCGCGTTGGGTCTTTACGAGGCAACCAACGACAAGCGCTGGATCGAGCGGGCCGCACGAAAGATCGCGCCCTGGCCGAAGAGCTGGATCGCGCGCCGGATCTCCGAGTCAAAAACATCGACCGTCATTCCGCTGGAGCTGGAGCGCATTCCACCCAAAAAGCGCGAAGTGCTCGAGCTGGTCCGTGAAGGGCAGCGAAATGCCGACATCGCCAAGAAGCTCGGACGCAGCCCGCATACGGTCCGCAATCAGCTCGCCCAGCTCTTCCAGACGTTTGACGTGAAGAGCCGCGCGGAGCTGGTCGCCGTGCTCTCCAAGCCGGTCGTCCCAATAACGAGCCTGACGAAGTACCAGCGAAAAACCCGCTAGCCCAGCGCGGAAAAGGGGAAGCCTAACCGCTTCACGTTGAACCAGAGCGGCCGTGGAGAGTTTGGCTCTTCCCACGGGCGCTGAGGTTGCGTTTCTATTCTCCGACATCGAGGGAAGCACGCGCCGCTGGGATGCCTATGGCGACGCGATGCGCGATGCCGTGCGGCGGCACGACGAGATCTTACGATTCGAGATCGAACGGCGGCGTGGATACGTTTTTAAAACGATCGGCGACGCGTTCTGCGCGGCATTCTGGAGCGCCGGCGATGCGCTGGAAGCCGCGGTCGACGCGCAGCGCCAACTCGGGCGCGAAGAGTTTGCCAACGTCGACGAACTGCGCGTGCGGATGGCGATCGCGGCCGGCGAGGCCGACGAGCGCTCGGGCGACTATTTCGGAACGCCGGTCAATCGCGTGGCGCGGCTGCTGTCAGCCGGTCATGGCGGCCAAATTCTCGTCTCCGGAGATGCTGCCGATATCCTAACTGGAAACGTACCGGCAGGCATAACGCTGCGCCACCTCGGCACGATTCCGCTTCGCGATCTCAAAGAGCCCGAGCGCGTCTTCCAAGCGGTCGCCGCGGGGCTGCGCGCGGACTTCAAGGCCCTGCGTGCGCTCGAAACGCCGCCCAACAATCTTCCGCTGCAGACGACGAGTTTCGTCGGAAGGCAGCCGGACGTTCTGCGGATAGAACGGCTTCTGGAAACCGAAGCCCTCGTCACGATCGTCGGCGCGGGCGGCATGGGAAAGACGCGTCTTGCGCTCGAGGCGGCCGCATCGGTGCTCAACGATCGCAAGGACGGAACCTGGTTTGTCGACCTCGCTTCCATCTTCGACGAAACGCTCGTGATCAGCGTCTTGCTCTCGGTCCTAGGCGTCGATCAGGCCAAAGGCGTCGCCCCGCTCGACGTGCTCCTTAAACATTTGGACGAACGCGAACTGCTGCTCGTGCTCGACAACTGCGAACATTTGATTGGCGAGGTTGCGCGCGTCGCGGTCGCGTTGATACACCATTGCCGCTACGTTACGATTCTGGCAACGAGCCGCGAGCCGCTCAACGTCTCCGGCGAGAATGTCTATCAAATGTCAGGATTAAATCTCGATTCTGCGGTGCAACTCTTCAACGAACGCGCCCGCGCGGCAAGTCGAGACCTATCAGATGAGAAGAACAGGCCGTTCGTTCAAGATATCTGCCGGCGGCTCGACGGAATCGCTCTGGCGATCGAACTAGCTGCGGCGCGCGTCCGAACGATCCCCATTGCGAAGCTCTCCGAGCATTTGGAGCTTCGAGTACTCGCCGGCGGGCGAGATCGTCAACCGCGCCAGCAAACGATGCATGCGCTGATCGATTGGAGCTACAATCTTCTGACGCCACAAGAGCAAGACTTCTTGCGGCGCTGCGCGCCGTGCATGGGGGGCTTTACTCTCGAAAGCGCGATCGCGTTCTGCGGTACGGACGACGTCGGCACGATCGATCTCGTCTCGTCGCTCGTCGACAAGTCTTTATTCGTTGCGGATATGGAGGAAGCCGGTCCCCGTTATCGTTTGCTCGAGCCGATCCGTCAGTTTGCCCGCCAGAAACTCGAGGAGATCGGCGAGACGCAGGGCGCTTTGGAGCGCCACGCACAAGTCTATGCGGCGGTCGCCCGCGACGGTTACGAAGAGTGGGACACAAACCCCGGTCACGATTGGCTGGCGCGCCTCGAAAACGAGCTTGCAAACTTCCGCGCCGCTTTGAGCTGGACGACCGCCGAGGGGAACGATCTCGAGCTTGGCGCCGCAATCGGAGGCGATACGGCCCCGATCTTTATGCGGCTCACGCTCTTGAGCGAAGGCACGCAGTGGTGCGAGCGCGTTTTGGGAGCCGGCGTCTCGTTGCCGGCGGAGATCGAGGCGCGCCTACGATACACGCTCTCGATGCTATATAACAACCAAGGCTCGTTAAAAAATGCGTTTGCGCAAGCACTCGCGGCGGTGGCGCTTTACCGGCAGATTGGCGACGATCGTGGACTAGCTCGCGCTCTCTCGCAAGTCGCCAATCAGTATTCTCGCGAAAAACAATTAGCCGAAGCGAAATTGGCCGCGGAGGACGCTCTGATGCTCGCCCGCGAGCTTGGCGACCAGCGGCTGCTTGCAGATGTGCTGCGACGATGTGCCCGCAGCTTCTTGACGGACGGGGTAGAGCGCGTCCGAGGGATGTACGTCGAAAGCGTCGCGATCTTTCGATCGCTAGGCCGTGATGACGAAACGGCACGAGCACTAACGTGGTTGGGACAGTTCGAGGCCGAAGTTGGAAACTACGACGAGGCTGCGAAGCGGCTCATCGAGGCGAAGCCGTTAGCCGACGAGGAGCTCGTCGTCTCGGTCGTGGGCGAAGTGGCCGCCTGTTATCTGGCCACAGGCGATCGCGCTAACGCCGAGCCGGCTGCACGCGAAGCGCTCGCGTTAGCCGCGAAGTTTCATCAACCCATCGAAGTACTGTCCGCGATTTCCTACGTCGCAGCTCTCGCGGCCGAACGCGATCCAGCCGAGGCCGCCGTCCTTATCGGATACGCCGAGGAACGGCTTCGCGCAGCCGGGTGGCAAAGGGTCCATCTCGATCTCGCGATCGTCGAGGGCCTTCAGGATGCGCTAAAGCGGCGGCTCGCAGATACGGAACTGGCACGACTTTTTGCAGCAGGGGCGGCCATAGGCGAAGAAGAGGCGGTCGCTCGCGCGACCGCCCTCACGTCGTTATTCTGACTTCGAGTGCGAAGGGCTAGCAGTGGCCGAGGCCGGCCTCGCGCCGCACGCTGCGTTCTCTACCGCTGCTGTAGTAACAAGCCTGCGTCAGCGTGAAGGTGCCGGTTTCACCCGAGCATCCGTTGACTGCTTTATAGCTGCCGGTTAGCTCGTTGTCCGACGAGCTGTACGAGGCGGAGTAGTAAAATTCACAGGTCGTACTGGCGATCGTCGATTCGAAGGCGCCGAATACGTCGCCGTGGCCTCTGCCGCGGTATCCGTTGGCCTGCAGACCGTCACGGCCGCCGCCTGCGATCGTCGGGTTGTCGTAGTTCGCGCTTCCAAACGTGAAGACGAAATAGCCGCCGAGGTCGCCGCCGGCGCCGATCAAATTCGCGATGGCCGTGCCCGATCCGAGAACGCTGTCGCTTACCGATCCGGAGTACTGGCCGGAAAGGTTTTGGCCGTTGCCGTGCTGCCATGCCGGCGTCTGCAGCGCGGTCGCTGGGCCGGCGCTCATCGCGATGAGACCAAGTGCAAAGAATGCTGCTATACAGCGAGGTAAATATTTCATCGAACGCTCCTCATATAAGTAAAGCGCGGCTCCCGCGCCCGATGGACTTACGCCCTTGCTTTCCCGGTGCCCTCCGGATCGCGGCGCCCCAGACCGGACCAGCCATGCTTCATCGAGAAGGCGCTTTTTTGGCTTGACCACAGGAGTTAGCTAATGGAACCAATCGATCGGCGCGGCTTTCTTTTCGCCGCCGGCGCAGCCACCGCGACCCTGGCCGCGGCGCCGCCGGCTTCGGCGCAAACTCGCAATGCTGGCGGGACATTTCTCTCCACATGGGATTTCGGCGTCGAAGCTAACCGGCGCGCCGGCGAAGTCTTTG
>PMTY01000068.1 GCA_003167155.1 Candidatus Cybelea tumulisoli | reverse complement strand
AGCTCCAGCTGCTGGAACTGGAACCGGCTCTAGGAACGCTGCACGGGATCGTCATGGAGCTGGACGACTGCGCGTTTCCGCTGCTCAAGAGCGTTGCCTACGGATCCGACGTCAACGAAGCAATGAACGGCGTGGATTGGGCGCTGCTGGTCGGCGCGATTCCGCGCAAGGCCGGTATGGAGCGTTCCGATCTCCTGCGCGTGAACGGCAAAATTTTCACCGAGCAAGGGCGCGCAATCAACGAACACGCGTCGCCGGATGCTCGGGTTTTCGTCGTCGGCAATCCGGCCAATACCAACTGCCTGATCGCGATGAACAACGCGCCGCGGATCTCCCCGGACAACTTCTTCGCGATGACCTCCCTCGACGAACTTCGCGCACGAGCGCAACTGGCACACAAGGCAGGCGTCGATACGACGCAAGTCGCCCGCGTGGTAGTCTGGGGCAATCACTCGACAACGCAGTTTCCCGACTTTGCCCACGCGACAATCGCCGGAAAACCTGCCGCGGACGTGCTCGATCGGCCGTGGCTCGAGGGCGAATTTATAACGACGGTGCAGAATCGCGGGTCGGAAGTTATTAAAGCGCGCGGAGCTTCGTCGGCTGCCTCGGCGGCCAACGCTGCCGTCACCGGTGTTTACAACCTGACCCACGACACACCGCCGGGCGAAGAGTATTCGGTCGGCCGGTGCTCCCATGGCGAGTACGGAGTCGACCCTGGGCTGATCTTTTCGTTCGCCTCGCGAACCGAAAATAGCGTCTCTCGAATAGTCGAGAGCGTTTCGCACGACGAGTTCGGCAAGCGCAAGCTTCAAGAAACGCTCGAGGAACTACGCAAGGAACGTGACGCCGTGCGGGAGCTTGGGCTCATTCCAGCCTAGCAACTAACGGACTCGCCAGACTCGCAACGAAGTACGCCCTTATGAGCGGTTCTCCGGCGAACGAACCCGACCTAGATCTCATTCACGTGAACGTTGCTTCGCCGGCTGGAGCCTATACGGTCGGCAGCATCTCCTTTTTTCGCTACATCCTTCGGCTGGGCGAGCTAGGGCTGCCGCTTTCGCTTGCGGATCAAGAGGCGGTGGACGTCCTCTTGGCGATTCCGCATGCGCTGGGGCCGGAAGAAGAGGTCGCTTTTGTCTCGGGGCGCGGCTGGCGCGTCGTTCCGGCTCAGGGCGAGATGGATTGGCCGGTGCTCGAAGCGACGCCCGAACGGCTCCACAGCGCCTTCGAACGGGCCCGCAGCCTGCTCTGGACCCATGCCGCGCGCTTTCAAGTGAGTGCCGGCGAAATCGCCTCAATCGAGGAAGAGCTCGACGCCGTGTACGGCGTCTTGATGCGCGCCGAAGCCGCGGGCGTCGCCGTCAACGTATCCTATGTAGCCTAGGTTCCCAACGCGTGAGGGTCCTTTTCGATTTCCCCCTGGTCGGCGCCGGGGGCGAGCCCATCTCACTCTCCCGCACGATCCATTCGCATGGTTTGGCGCGCTTGCCGCCCGCGAAGGTGGAGTCGTCGCCGCTTCGCTATCTGCGGAGTTTTCGCGTCGGAAACCGTGTGGTGGAACTTACGTTCGAAGAACGCAACGGCAAACTTCTTGCGCAATCGTCATCGCGACTTGCGCGCGGCGACGTCGAACGCCTAAAGGCGCTCGCTGCAAGGATGTTTCGCTTTCACGACAATCTCGCGCCCTTTTACGCGAAGATCGCCGGCGATAAAGTTCTTGGCTGGGCGAGCAGCGGCGCCGGACGCATTCTTGCGAGTCCCACGGTGTTCGAAGACGTCATCAAGACGATCTGCACGACCAACTGCGCCTGGTCGGCGACGGTCCGCATGACGACTGCGCTCGTAGACCTTGGCGGGGGCGCCTTTCCCGAGCCGGCGCTTTTGGCCGCCACGCCGGAATCGTGGTATCGAGACGTCGCGCGGATGGGCTATCGCGGGCCATACGTGCGGACGATCGCCAACGACGTCGCGAGCGGCAAGCTCGACGTCGAATCGCTAACGGAGCCGGCGCGCCACTCCGACGCGGAGACGGAGGCGATGCTTCTCGGACTGCCCGGTATCGGCCCGTACGGCGCGGCCCACGTCATGCAGTTGCTCGGGCGCCATCGGCTCCTCGTGCTCGACTCGTGGACGCGCCCAACCTATCTCCGCCTCACCGGAAAGAAGCGGGCCGCCGATTCGACCATCCGGCGCGCCTTCGCGCGGTACGGAGAGTATGCCGGCCTCGCGTTCTGGCTTTTCCTCACGAGGGGCTGGGTCGAGGAGGCATAGAGGGCAAGCGGTTGCCTTTGCGATAGATTCGTAGATGCGCTGCTTGAAATCGATCCCCGCGGCCCTTTTGCTTGCACTCTTCCTGCCGACTCCGGCGATGGCCGGCACGACGGGCGCCGTCTCCGGCAGGGTCGTCGATGCGGACTCACAAGCACCAATCGCGGGCGTTGTGGTTACCGCAAGGGCGCCGTCGCAAGCCGCGACGACGATTACGGATGCCGGCGGAACCTTCCACTTCCTATCACTGGCGCCCGATACGTATGTGCTTTCGTTCAGTAAGCCGCCGTATAACGCGCTCTCGCAGAGCGGCATCTCGGTCTTTGCCGATCAGGTGCAAACCGTCAACGTCAAAATGGTGAATCTCCGCACGATTGCGCGCGTGACCTCGCAATCCACGGGAAGCCTCGTGAAGTCCGGCACCACCGGCGACGTCTATTCGATCAACGCCGCGGGGCAACAAGCCGCACAAGGCTTGTCGGGTCCCGGGAGCTTGAATAATGCCTACGGCGCAATCGCCTCGGTGCCGGGCGTCTCTCTCGACACGGGCGAGAACAGCTGGTGGCAGACCGTGCACATTCGCGGCGGCGACATCGATCAGGTCGGCTATGAGTTCGACGGCATTCCCGTCAATCGCGCCTACGACAACGCGCCGCAGACGATGCTCTCGACCTTGGGAAGTCAGGAGGTTCAAGTCTACACCGGCGGGGTGCCGGCCAGTTCCGACGCTCAGGGAATCTCCGGCTACGTCAACCAAGTCATCAAGAGCGGCACGTATCCCGGCTATGCCGATGCGAGCCTTGGCGTTGGCTATCCGGCTTTTTATCATCAAGCGTCGGTCGAAGCCGGCGGTTCGACGCCGGATCGAAACTTTAGCTATTACGTGGGGCTCGGCGGCGCAAACCAAAGTTTTCGTTACGTCAACAATTCCGACGGCTCCAACATACCCAATTCGTTCTTTTATCCCGTGAACGCGCTTCCCGGAAGCAACGGCTTCGTCTATACCGGGCCGCCGTCGCCGCTGCTTTTCACGACCGGACTCGGCTTCTCGTTAGCGACGCAGTCGCTGCGCGACAGCCTCGTCAACCTCCACTTTGGGATTCCGCACCACAGCAACGGACTGCGCGACGACGTTCAGGCGCTCTGGATGACCAGCGAAAGCCTCAACCAGTACTTCAGCTCGACCAACGATTTTGGCGCAAATATCGTCGACGCGCTCTACGGCCCTCTCGCCTGGGACGACAGTTATCTCTACCATGGTGCAACGATGGCGCCGTTTCAGCCCAACGAGCTCACGAAGTACTTCTTTCCGAACAGCCCGCAGCACGCGTTCCAGGGACCGGTGCCGACCGATCTCCGGGATCCCAACGAGAACGGGGTGGCAGTGGAGAAGCTGCAATACCAGCACGAGTTTAGCGCATCATCCTACCTGCGCTTTTACGGCTACGCCATGTACTCGACGTGGAACATCAACGGGTACAACTCGACTGCCCAGCCCTATTATGGATGGGAACTGCCATACTTTTTGCCCGACCACACGTATGGCTTCAACCTAAGCTACGCCAATCAGCTGAGCGCGCAGAACCTCTTGACGGCCTCGGCCAGCTACACGTATTCCGCGCTTCAGCGTTACGACGTGACGTTTTTTAGCTCGGATTGGGACATCACCAACTTCGTCGGAAACAACGGCAAGTGCTACAATCCCGCTTCAGGGTCGCAGATCGGGTGCTACGACCAGACGCCCGGCACGCTGACCGATCCTTCGCCGCCGCCGACGTACTCGTGCAGCTCGAGTCCCAGGCCGCCGGCGTGCGCCCCCGGCGTCGATCCGAGATGGCTCGTTACCAACACCACCTTCAACGGGGCGCTCAATCAGGTCCACGCGGCGCCGAGCGGATACTCCATCAACGACCAGTGGAGCCCGGACGATCGTTTGAACGTTAATCTCGGGCTGCGTCTGGAGGACTTCCAGTACATCCTGGGCGACACCAGCCCTAACGATCCGGCGAGGCAGTTTTGGTTCAACGCCTATAACGCCGAGTATTGCTTCGCGCCCAACGTCAACAACAACAAGCCCATCGACCGAACGCAGAACGGAATTGGACCGTGCCCGACGGTCAACGGAGTCCAGACCGTGCCGCTCGCGCAGTCGCCGTATGGCGCGTTGACCAATACCAGCGGTGGTTCGTATACTCTGGCGCGTTTTCAACCGCGCCTCGGAACGACCTATACGCTCAGTCCCAACAGCGTGCTGCGAGCGTCGTTCGGGATCTATGCGCGGCCACCGAACTCCTCGGATTCCCAATACAACACCCTCCAAGAGGATTTGCCCGCGTATCTTGGGTCGCACTTCTACGGCTACGGGTTCAACACGCCCGATCACCTTATTCAACCCGATACGTCGTACAACTACGACCTCTCGTGGGAGAACCGGCTCAAAGGCACCGACGTGAGCTTTAAGCTGACCCCGTTCTTCCGCGCCACGCGCGATCAACTGCAGAACTTTTACATCGATCCGCAGGGCGGCCTCGAGTCGGAACTTAACGTCGGCAGCCAGCAAAGCAGCGGCGTCGAGTTTGCCCTGCAGAAGGGCGACTTCTCACGCGACGGCCTCAGCGGGCAGCTTGCCTTTACGTACACGCACAGCCAGATCAAGTATCAGAACTTCAGCGGCACCAATCAGAACGTCATCGATCAACTCAACGGCTACATTCTGCAGTACGATTCGTTCCTCAAGGGTCACGGCGGCTTTCCGTGCTATCACTACGAAAATCGCGGCGGCGCGGGAACGGACAACTGCAGTCAACACGGCGTCGTCGCGAATCCGTACTACAATCAACCCTATCAAAACATCTTTTCCGACAGCGCCTGGTATCCGACGTACGACGTGATTCCGGGGCCGTCGGCGGCAGCGAATGGATATGCCGTGCCCTACGTGGTGGCGTTGATCCTCAACTATAAACATCAACGCTTTGCCGTCACGAACTCTTGGAACTTTGGATCGGGCGCCGAGTACGGCTCGCCGACTCAGTGGCCGGGCTACTTCCCCAACTCGTGTTATCGGCCACCCGTTTCGTGGCGGACGGCGCACGGCAGCGCCGCCAACCCGGCAAACTGTGACGACGGCGGAAACCTGCCGCTCTTCATCCCGGACAGCTTCACCGGAGGATACGACAACCTCGGCGCGTTCAAAGAGCCGTGGCAGCTGCAAATGGGACTGGCCTTTAGCTACGACGTCAGCCCGCGCGTCACGGCGAGGCTGAACTTCACGAACCTGCTGGACATCTGCGGTCAGCGCGGCTACGCGTGGGAGAACCCATCGATTTGCGTCTACGGATCGTTGCCGACGAACTTCCTCTATGCCGCCGGCAACTTCTATCCGAACTCAAAATCCGCCGTGCCGCCCCCGCAGCTGCAATATCCGTACTCGTTCTGGTTCAACGGAAACAACACGGGCTTCTTAGGCGTCGTCGAGCCAATGCAAGTGACGGGCTCGCTCAACTTTAGGCTCTGATGAACTGGCGGCGGGTTTCGTCTAGTTGCCGATCATCACGAAGGTTGGGATAGAAGCGCCGCTTAGCTCGGCAGTCTCTCCGGGCGCCAGCGTGAAGCCCCCCGATGACAGGTTCGTCGGCTCGACGTCGATCGTGACGCTCCGCTGCGTCACGTAAAACACAGTCGGTCCGTAGTAACCATCTACAGTAACACCGCTAAACGTCCCGACCGGAGGCGTGGATGTCAATACCGTGTGCTCGTCGTTATATCCGGCACAGTTGGTCACCTCAACCTTGGAGAGCGCGCTTGCGATCGATATCGCGTCCATGTACCCTAGTAGCCTGCAGCGTTACAGTCTCGCACGAAGACCCGCGTTGACCCCGTATCGATCCCAAGCCCCGTAACATTGCCGTTCAGGTCGCAGGCCTTCACGGTAACGTCGCTGACGTCTACAAGGTAGATCCCGCACCCAGAACCGGAGCCCGAGTCGCCTGTGCTGCCACTGAGGTTGCAGTCCTTCACCAGCACACCCTGGGCGTCGTTTACGTATATCCCTGTCTGCTGCGCGATGTCCGTGTCCCCGAGCGGACCGGTGCAAACCGCTCCTATGATTCGTACGTCGCTCACCGTGCTGTCCGTACCGTCGACGTAGATCCCGTACCCGGGGCTGCCGGGATCGCCCGGCAGACCGTTGCCGGAGCAGGTGACGCCGACGATTTGAATGCGTGTGCCGTTGGTAACGAAGATGCCGTAAAGCTGATAGAGCGGTGTTGATTTGTCTTCGTACTCGAGTCCAATACAGTTCGCGCCGATGATCTGGACCTGCGTCGCTCCGCCAACGATGGCGATACCGGCGGTCGCGCCGTTGCCCGAGTAGTGTCCGCCGAGGACCTGGATGTTCTGCCCTACCCCGATCTGAAGCCCGTACGAGTCGGAGCCGGTCATCCCGGAGCCGCCGGTTAGGCCGCACGAGATCAAACGCACCGTGTCGATCTGCGAATTGGTGCCGCCGTACATCCCAATCGCAATGCCAGGCGACGTGCCCGCGTAGTGCTTCTCGGCCTCAAAATGGCAGCTCATAAAGCAGATGTCGGAAACCGAAGGATTGATCACGGCGCAGGAGCTCGCCGGCCCATGCGAGTCGTGCCCCTTCGACCCATAGAAGTCGCAGCCAGTGACACGCACACCCGTGGTTTTGCTACTAGTGCCCTGAATTTGGATGCACGTTCCGAAACCTGAGACTTGGGTGTCGCTCATTTTAACGTTGGACGCACCGTCGATGAGAACACCGTAGTTCGGAGCTATCGGCGTACTAGCTGACCAAAATAGGATGCTCTGGCTAATGACGGTATCCTCGCAGCCGCCGACGATTTGAACCGCCGCCGACATGGTGAAGCTCAGTGAAGCGTCGCCATAGTCGATGTAGCACTCGAGCAGCCGGGAATGTTGCGTGCCGCCCAGGTACACTGGATTTTGACAGTTGAAAATTGCGATGCGAAAGAGGTTACAGTTCGCCGGGCCCAGTCCGGAGGCGGAACTGAAGCTGAAGGCCGTTCCCATCCCGCTAGTGCTCCGATCATAGCGGACCGTGAGATCCTGGAATGAAACGGAATCGGACTCGACGTTGAAGAGGATCGTGCCGTCACCAGAGAGCATCAAAAGCTCCGCCCCTTCGCCGGTCCCGCAGATCAAGATCGGCGTTGCGCCGCCCGCGTTGGGGATATTGATGGCCGTCGTTCCGGTGGAGAACGCGATAGGGTAGGCCCCGTATTGAGGAGCGCTCGAGGAATCGAGGGAAAAGCTTGGGATTAGGACAATCGCGCCGTTTGGATTATCGCTTGCTTGCGCCGCGTCGATAGTCGCTTGCAAAGCTAAGGCGTTGTTAATGCCGGCGGTGTCCGCAGTGCTCATCCCGCCGGCGAAGGTGACGTCGAGAGCGTTGAAGATACCGGGCTGAGAAAATAGCGTCATGACGAGACCGGAGACGACTGGTTGTGCCTGGCACGGGGGGAGTGCCGGTCAGACTTGCTCATCGTCACGCCGTATAGAAAAAACGCGTGACCAGGGTGATGGATGATTTTCTTTGGCCAGCCGCCGCGCGGATAATGCCAGAAATTTAAGAAGCCGTCCCCGTCGCGGTCGTGGTCGGGGCCGATCAGCGTGTGCCCTTCTAGCCAGAACTGCACCGCTCCGTAAGGATTCATATCATGGCGGCTATGGAGCAGCAACGGGCCGGTCACTACGCCGGTGCTCCCGGAAACCTCAATCCCATAAATGGGTTGCGGGCCGTGCTTGCTTTGGACATGCGTTAGGCTGGAAACGAGGAGTGAGCTTCCCGTCCATTGCATACTGAGCGGTTCGATGTCTTCCGTCAACGTAATGTTCGTGAAATTGCCGCTGCCGGATGGGAGCTCCCCAATAGTCGCTGTCGATGCGTATCCGTCAACGTAGAGGTTGCCGTCGCCATCGTATGCGCAGTAATCATAAGAGCTTATTTCTGGATCAAAGTATGTAGACGCTGTTCCTTCGGCGTTGAAGAAGATGGCGACGTCGCCATAGTACTTCTGCGACCCGCCCGTGCTCAAATAGTTCGTCACCGCGAGGTTGCCTGTCACTGGGTCTATCGCACAACCGTTCGCCAGTCCCGGGTCTGAAAGAGTGCCGCTGGGCTGCGTTCCCCCATGCGCATACTCATAGACATAGCTCTCCGAAACTGAGCCGGCGGTTGGTACAAAGACATTCCCTGCGGCGTCGGAGCATAGGCCGACCGGATGCTCCGAAGGCACCGTCACTTCTCCGACCAGGTCGCCCTTAGGATACGAAAAGACTAATAGTCGACCCGGGTTGTCGTTGTCGGAAACGTAAAGTAGGTCCGCACTTTTCGTATCAGGCAGCATCCAACCGTAAGGGTGTGCGTGGCTCGCGAGCACTAAGCGATTCCCGGCCGCCTTAGCAGGCGGCAACGCACCCTGCGTGGGAGCCGCCGAGCATCCGGTCAGCGCCGCGCCAAAACCCGCAAAAACGATCGTACAAAGGGCTTTCATAACAGCTTCTCCATGGGAAGTCGATCTTTGGGCACTATATCGCATTACAGCTCACCTCATTTGCCAACCATAAGAAAGTGCGTTACGATGCCGAGGGTAATCTCCGCGCTCTCGCCTGGCGTCAGAGTAAACCCGCCCGACGACAGGTGCGTGTTTTGGCTGTCGATGGTCACAATGGTGCCGGTCGCGGCAACAACGTAAAACGCCGTTGGGCCGAAATAATTATAGGTAAGACCACTGAAGGTTCCCGATGGCGCGCTGGTCCCGACGGCAAGAATCGTGTCGCCAAGATCGTTATAGCCGGCACAATCGGTTACTTCCAAATGCGAAACTTCGCCGGTTACGGCTAGGAAGGTCGCGTAGCTTGCGAACTGGGCGCCGTTGCAGCCGCGGATGAAGACGTACTCTGTCGCGCCGGCCTCCGCGGAGCCACCGACGAAGATGCCCTTCGCGCCGGTGGAGGATGAGTAGACGTCGCAAGCGCTTACGGTCACGTTCTCGACCGAGGTTAGGTAGACGGCGTACGACGCATTGCCGGTGAGCGCACATCCGTCGATGAGTACACCCGAAGCACCCTCGACGTAGACGCCATACTCTTGTGAGCCGCCTCCTAGTACGTCGTTCTCACAAGACGCGCCAACGATGCGAACGTCCTCAATCGCAGTCCCGCTGATCTGGATCCCCGCGATGCCGTTGCCGGAGCAGTTGGCGCCCACAATCTGCACGTCTTGACCGCCGGCGATGTAGATGCCGAACTCCTGCGTCGCGGTGCCCGCCGTTCCGATGCAGTTGGCGCCGGTGACTTGGACCTCCGCGGCGTCGCCGACGACCGCGATTCCGGCGGTGCCGTTGCCGGAGTAGCTCCCGCCATTGACCTGCAAATTCTGACCGCATAACACCTCGAGCCCGTACGTACCAAAGCCCTCCACCGTGCATGCCGTGAACCGAATCGTATCGTAGTCGCCGTTCGCGCCGCCCGAAGTCCCGACGATGACGCCGAAATCGCCCGGGGAAGACGAGTTCGTCGGCGTGAAGCTGCAGTTCGCAAAGCTCGCGTCGTACGTGGGACCGCCTATCTCGACGCAGGTTACCAGGGCATCGACGTCGACTCCCGTGAAGATCGCTCCCCTCGCAGTACCCATACCCTCTGCCCCGAGCACTATCCCTGTCCCAAAGCCGCTGACCTGGGTATCGGTTACGCGCGCATAGGATGATCCGATGATATCGATGCCTGTATATGCCTCATCGCCGCTGCTCACACCAAAGATTAGCGAGCACTGCTCGATGTTGGTCTCGGCACCACTCGTCTTGATTGCCGTGCACGCCACGCCGCTGTAGCCGCTGTCGTACGAGATGGTGCATGCTAGGACGTTCACCGCTAGGACCTTATTCCCGATGACGATGGCGTTCGGGAAATCGACGATAGAGACCCGGAAGAGCTTGTACCCCGCGCTCCCGTCGCCGGTTAAAAAATCGAACGCCGTCCCGGCCGTGGTTTCGTCTTCCGACCCGTCGGCGATGGTCAAGTCTTGGAATGTGGTGAATGCACTGTTGACGGTAAAGAGCGTGCTGCCAGGCGTCTGCATCACCAGCGTCGTGCCCGGCCCGGTGCCCATGATGAGCAGCGGGCTGGCGTTATCGCCCGTCTCCGGAATCATGATGGGCTCGATATTGTAGTTGCCGTAGACGTTCGCGCCCTCGCTGTCCACGGCGAACGATGGTATCAGCACAATAGCGCCGTTCGGGTTACCGGAACCACCGTTGATCTGCGCTTGGTGGATCGCCGCCTGTAAAGCTGCAGCATTGTCAGCAGCGCTGTTTGCAGGGCTCATGCCGAATCCGGCACCCAAATCGTCGAGGGCGTTAAAGATTCCGGGTTGTGAATAGGTCATGGGCTCGGGGCTTCGAGGTTACCTTGAAACTGAAGTCCCTCGAAGATCACGTGGCCTACGCAGCCGTTCGCAGCTTCCGTGACGACGAACAGATTGCCGTCCTCGGGCTGCAAAAGCGTGGGCATGCGATCGCCGGTGATGGTAAGCGTACCGGAAGAGCTTGCCTCGGTGCTCACACCGATGCTCATGCTGTTCGCGAACTCGTATACCCCCTCGGGAATGAAAAGCGTTCCGCCTCCTGCCGCTCCTAGTTCATCGAGGGCTCGCTGCAAAGCAGTGCTGTTGCGTTCGCCCATGTCGTTGCCGGGCAAGACGCCATAGTCGGCGGCGTTGAGAAGCTCAGAATTCATCATGTTCGGACTCCCGTCAAGTTGTGGAGACTTAGCGTAACGACCTCTTATTCGCTGATTCGAAACGGCGGATTCGCGTCGCCGCAACAATNNACCCCCCCCCCCAGTCAATATATTTACACAGATCTTTTTTGCTTGCGAATAAGGGGGATATCGAGGATAAGTTGGGCGCAAAGTGTGCTTCGTTGCGCGACTGATGACATTTGTTCGCTTTGCGCAAAAGGCGACAACGCCACGAACGAGACTATGCTGAGGCCGGCTACGCCCTAAAGGCAAAGTAGACCGCTCCGACGATGAGAGCGTAGCTGACGAGATAGTTCCATTTCGGGACCTGGCCGAAGACGAGAAGTGCGAAGACCGTAAAAACCACAAGCGTGATTACTTCTTGCAAAATCTTTAGCTGGGTGAGGCTGAGCGCGGTGTAGCCAACTCGATTCGCCGGAACCTGAAAGCAGTATTCGAAGAACGCGATTCCCCAGCTTGCAAGAATCGCGATCACCAGCGGGCTCTTGGTATGCTTCAGGTGGCCGTACCACGCGAGCGTCATGAAGGCGTTGGAACAAATCAATAAGACCACGGCAGCGGCGACGGGATAACGGGCAACGATCTGGCTAAGCAACTCTGCGGACCTCCTTCGATGGCGGAGTATACCCAAATCTGCTTCGGCGCGCAGAAGAAGGAGAAGAGGCCGCTTAGCGGTCGGGCATGCGGTCGCGCGGGTGCGCTTCGTCGTAGGCGCGGCGTTTGTGCCCCATCGCAAGCTGCAAGTAGATGCCGGTCGTCGCCAGGCTTTCGTGGCCGAGCAGCTCGCGAACGGTCTCCAAGTCGACGCCGTTTTCGACGAGATGCGTGGCAAACGAATGGCGCAGCGTATGCGGGCTGGCGTGTTTTTGAATGCCGCTCACGCGATAGATGTCGCTGAAAATTCGCCAGACGTGCTTCGGCGTAAGCGCCTTCCCGCCGCGACCCAAAAAGAGCGCGGGATCGGAGCTGCGCGGCCGCACTCGCAGGTACGCCTCAATCGCCGCGGCGGCGGTATGGTTGATCAGCACGGTTCGCTCTTTGTTGCCCTTGCCGGTCACGCGAATCGTCCGCTCGGCGAGGTCGACGTTGGAAAGGCGCGCGCCGGCGAGTTCCGCGCGGCGCATGCCGCTGGCGTAAAGCAACTCCATGATCGCGCCGTCCCGCAGTCGCTGGGCCTCGGTGCGGCCGGCTAGCGGCGTTCGCAGCAGCTTTCCAACCTCGTCGACCTTCAGCGGCGCCGGCTTGCGCTTCGCGACCGAGGGCCCCGGAATCGCGGCGGCCGGGTCGTCGGGAAGCTCGCCGGTGATCTTCAAGAACCGGTAGAGCGCCTTGAT
>PMTY01000105.1 GCA_003167155.1 Candidatus Cybelea tumulisoli | reverse complement strand
ACTGGTAATCGCCGAGTTGAGGGTTACCGAACCTCGTAGGTGATCGGGAAGATCGCGATGCTGACGACCGGCGTGCACAAAAACTGCGCCGGTTCGTAGGTTGAACCCTGAACCAACGCGAGCGCCGTCGCATCGATTCCGGGCACACCGCTGGATTGCCAGATCTCCGTTCGAATGGCGTGCCCGGCTGAGTCGATGAAGGCCGCGACCTGCGCGGTTCGCGAGCGATTGCCGTAAAATCCGCTGATCGGCGTGAAGGGCTTTGCGAAGGCGGGCGCTTTATAGATCGAGCCGCACGGCTGCGGCGGCAAGGTTTGTAAGAGCTTGGCATTGACGTGAGCAAAACTTGCCGGCGCGGCTACGAGACTCGCGTCCGACTCCGTTGGTGAAACCACTTCTTTGACGAACGACGGACAATCGCTGACGGGCGCCCCGTCCACACCGGCGCCGTCAACGAAATAGTAATTCAGAAAGACCGGCGACGGAAGCGAGACCAGATAAGCATATCGCCGGCTCTTGCCGTCGGGACTCGTCGTAACCGGCGTTCGAGGTATGTCGGCGGAGTATGCGGCGCCGTTGCCGATCAGCGTTACTCGAGCGGCGTAATCGGAGTTGGCGTTCGCCCAGAGAAATACCGCGACGGTTTTGCTATTTGACCCGTAAGCGGCGGCGTTCGCTGCTTCGTCCCAGGGCACGACGACCGCAGAGCCGTTGCAAAAGGGATTTTCCCATTGCGAGGCTCGGGGCAGGTCGGCGGGCGCCGGGGCGTACGATTCCGGCTCGAAGTCGGAGCGAAAAACGTAATATCCCGCGACCGCTTGGCAGTTGACCAGCTTTGGCGCGTAGCTTGACCGAGACGCTGCTCGAGTAGCGGCGTCGTCGATGGCCTGATTCCCCGAGCTTTTGTAGACGCGCGTCTCACCAACGTGCCCCGACGGATCGATGACAACTTCAATCTGAACCGATACGGGCCCGAGGCCGAGCGGTTTTGCGGATTCCGGGTAGTCCGGCTCCTGCGCTTTGGTCACGACGGCGTCCCGATTGGGTTCCGGGCACGCTCGAGCGGAGACGGGAACGGCAAAGAACCCACACATCGCCGCGAGCGCGCATAGTGTTACCGTATGGTGGCGTCCGATCACGCAGGAGGCTTTCGACGCCTGGCCAGCTTGCATCTTCCCGAGCGAAAGATGTTCGTTTCGTCGCGACGAAGAGGCGGCACATGACTTCACACTTTGGCCGTTGTGCGCTGAGCCTTTGCGCCGTCGCGGCAGTTCTGACCGGCTGCGGCGCGATGCGTCAAGGCGACAATGCTCTGCCGATCGGGGCGCCTGGAACGGCGGCGCAGAGCGCGCGATCGTGGATGGATCCGGGAGCGACGAGCCAGGACCTGCTCTACGTCTCGGACACCGGAACGAGCGAAGTGTACGTTTACTCGTACCCCAGCGACAAGCTCGTCGGAACGCTGAAGGACTTCAGGGACCCCGGAGGCGAGTGCGTCGATAAGAGCGGCAACGTCTTTATAACGAATACGGGCGACGACGCGATCCTCGAATTCGCGCATGGCGGCACGCGTCCAATCGCGACCCTGAGCGACCCCGGCTATTTCCCCTTCGGCTGCTCCATCGATCCCAACAGTGGGAATCTCGCCGTCGCAAATAACTCTGCGAGCAGCGGCAGCGGGCAAGGGAACGTCGTCGTCTACACGCACGCCAAGGGGAAGCCGAAGGGTGACTACACCGATCCGAACATCACCCAGATGCTGCTCTGCGGCTACGACGACAAGGGCAACCTGTTCGTCGACGGCTTCACGAAAGACAACGGATTTGCGTTCGCCGAGCTTCGCAGCGGCGGCACGACGTTGACCAACATCACGTTGAACCAGAGCATCGCAAGCCCCGGCGGGGTGCAGTGGGACGGCAAGTACGTCGCGGTCGGAGACCAAAGCACGAACGTCGTCTACCAGTTCAGCATCAGCGGAAAAAAAGGAACGAAGGCCGGCTCGACGGCGCTTACCGGCGCTGCGGAAGTGGTTCAGTTTTGGATTGCGGGCTCCAAGTTGATCGGCCCCGATGCGGATGGGGCGGATGTCGGCATTTGGAAGTACCCGGCCGGCGGTTCGACACTCAAGACAATTACCGGGCTCTACGTTCCGTTGGGCGCGACCCTCAGCGAGGCGAAATAGCCGCGGCCGGAGAACGCCCCCTTTAACAACGGGATGGAGCTCCCGTCTAACCGCCGGTCAACGGCTGATGGCTCCTGTCGACACAAACGTAGACAGGAGTTTTTCTTTTGCACCAGTTCCTCGATAGCAGTAATATGTGGATGGTGGCGGGAGCGTGGATGCTGCTCGCGGCCGTCAGCGCCTTCATCGCCATCCGGATCAAGATGCCGGCGGCGCTCGTCGAGATCATCGTGGGCATGCTTGCCGGAAACCTCATCGCGCTGCGGACGAATGCCTGGATCGACTTTGTCGCCGGGTTTGGAAGCATTCTGCTCACGTTTCTTGCCGGCGCGGAGATCGATCCGGTCGTGCTGCGACGGCAGCTCGTGCCTTCCACGGTGCTTGGCGCGGCTTCGTTTGGCGCTCCTTTCCTGGCGGCGATGGCGTTTGCGTATCTGTTTGGGCATTGGAGCGTCGACGCTTCAAAGATCGCCGGGATTGCGATGTCGACGACGTCGGTCGCCGTGGTGTACGCCGTGATGATTGAGTCGGGGCTCGCGGGCAAAGAGTTTGGGCAGATTATCCTGGCCGCGTGCTTCTTCACCGATCTCGGCACGGTCGTTGCCCTGGGGCTCCTCTTTGCGAACTACAATCTTTGGCTGGTTGCGCTGATTGCGTCGATCGTCGCCGCGATGGTGCTCGTTCCGAAGTTGCTGCCGGGGTTGATCGATCGCACGCGCCGATATGTGAGCGAACCGGCGCTGCGGGTGCTTTTTGCCGTGATCTTTCTGCTTGCCGCCGTGGCGACGTATGCGAAGAGCGAGGGCGTGTTACCGGCGTACTTCCTTGGTCTGGGGTGCGCGGGCGTGATGATCACCTATCCGGACGTCAAGCGCCGCCTGCAGACGATGACGATGACGCTGCTTGCGCCGTTTTATTTTCTCAAGGCCGGAACGTATATCGAGTTTGGGGCTGCCCTTGCGAATGCAGCGCTGATTGGCACGCTGTTTTTCGTGAAGGTGATTTCGAAGATCGTTGCAGTCTTTCCACTGGCACGCTATGCGTTTAAGTATCCGAGCTCGAATGCTAACTACCTTACGTTGATGATGGCGACGGGGTTGACGTTCGGAACGATTTCGAGCCTCTATGGGCTGACGCACCACTACATCACCCAGGCGCAATATACCGCACTGGTAACCGTCGTTATTCTGACCGCGGTCGTTCCCACGGCTATCGCGCAAGCGCTGTTCAAACCGAGCGAAGAACCCGAAGAGATGGAGTCTGAGGTGCCGTGAGGTTCGCACCGTACGGATGTTCGAACATATAGACTCCATTGGAGTACCCGTTCTCGCGTAGATAGGGTCGCCGTACGATCCAGATGCGCGATGCGCCTGGCAAGGTGAAGGACTCGGCAGGGCTGCTCATAGACAAGGATGATGTACTCTTGATCGAGTTCTATGATTGGCCAGCAGCGAGGCCAAGGAAAGCGCAACTATGAAAGAATCTGTTTTTGTGAAGAAAGGTTATGCGGCCACAGGCGGCCTTTCGGTGCTTCGCGAGGGCTATGCGGCCCCGAGTGCGCCTCAGACTACCGCAGCGCCGCCTCCAACGACTGAGCGCGCGGTTTCTGCGCTACGGCGCCCAGCCCTGGTAAGGTCAAGGAAATCGCGCTAGAACGACGACAAAGGTTCGATGGGCGATGGTAGCGCTGCGGCAAAGCTTTGCGAGGCGATTATCTTGGTTTCGCTCGAGAACACGTCGTCGGCGGTCTGGATGCGGGCGGGAAAATCGCGCAAGCAAAATGCGTTAGCGCCGGTAAACGAGCCAAGCTCCTCCCAGTGGATTGGTGTGCAGACTGTCAGTCCTTGCGCCCGCAGGCTGTACGGGACTGCGCTGTAGTGGCCCGCGGCGTTGCTCGAGACATGTAGATGCACGCGCGCGTCGTGGTGTGTGTTGTAGAGGGTCGAGACGAGATCGGGATGCAGCTCCACCGCGCGGTTGCAGAGCGCGTGCAGCCACTTGCGCAACACATCTGCCTGTGGTGCGTCGGCGAAGGGAATCCACAACGCGATGCCCGTGCCGCCGTCGAGAAGTGGCACGGCCTCGAGCTGCGCCGTGTCGAATAGTAATGCGCGCACGGCCAGCGCCGCGAGCTTGACGCGCTCGAACTCCACGCCCGGCGGCGCTTCGAGCAGGATCCGCCCGAAGCGCAGGCGGTCGACGTCGAGCAACGTGGGCGCCCACGTGTAGAACTCGATCGCGTACTCCCGGTGAATCAACCAGAGCAGCTTCTCTGCGCTCAGTTGGACGGTCGTCACGTGAAAGACGCCGTTCTCGTCGACGCCGTTGGGGTAGTTAACGAAAACGATCGGTGTTTGCGCAAACGACGCCTCGATCAGCGGCGCAACCAGCTCGTAATGCGCCAAAACCTGCGGCATCAGGGCCGTATCGTCAACGCTCTGAAGCGAATCCATGAGAACCTCCGATTCGGTGAAGTGGATAGTTGGTACTCCGTCGCGGGAAGTCGTCGATGCCCACTGCGTCCGCGCCGGCGAACGAATCCAGTTCGCTCCACGTCACCGGGATGGTGACGCCCAGCGAAGGGGCGCGGAGTCCGTAGGGGACGGAGGTGGGAAGCCCGACCATCGAGCGCACGTAGACACGGTCGGCGTTCACCGCATCGCCATCTACGGTTAAAAGTTCGGGATTTCGCGCCACGGCATCGTGGCATAAGCGGCGGACCCACATACGCACTGCGTCCTTTTTGCGAAGACCGTCCAGGTCCATCCAGAGCGCCATCCCGTTCTTGCCGTCGAGGACGGGAATCACGGTAAATCTAGCCATCTCGGCCATGAGGGCCCCCACGAGCCTCGCCGCGCGCTTTACGCTCTCGAACGGTGCGAAATACCCCGGCCACAACGCGACCTGGGCCCAGTCCGTCCTTTCCGCGACGACTATTCCGGTCGTCTGGAACTCGACCGCGCCCTTCTCTTGCACAAGTACAAGCAAGTCGGGTGTTGTCATTGGAATCGGGTTGCCGTGGAACGCCCCCGGCTTGTCGAGCCCCTGAGGATATGTTTGGTAGAAGAGCTGTGCGCACTCGAAAGTCTGCTCGATGATCGGCGCGGCGATCCGATAGTGTGCCAAGACCCGCTCCATCGGGTCGTCGGCCCCTTTATTCCGACGCTCTGCCTTCATCTCTGGGTCAACTATACGGCAGCAGGCCCACCGCCGCCGCCTCTCCGAAGGTCAGCTGCGATGGATAGCCCGATTATGGCGCCGCCGAGCCCGCTGCTCGACGCGGCGATCGCGATTTTGGCCGACGGAAAGCAGCGGTCCGCCGACGAGATCTTGGCGGAAGGTCAACGCCGCGGACTCTTCGACGCCGGCCAGACCCGAAAGCACATTTACACGGCGCTTTCGCAATACGTCCAACGGACACTCGGACGCGGCCGCAAGCCGGACATCGTCGAGGATGCGGAGCGCCGCTTCCGTCTGAACCGCACGGTCGACGACTGGCCCGACATCGACACAACCGGCCTTCCGCCGCTCGCGATTCCAGCCGCAGTGCCGCCGACCGCTGCCGCTGCGGTCGCCGCGCTGCAAAGCGCCGCCGCCGGCTCGGATCCCCTTGCCTTCGAACTCGCGGTTCGCGATCTCATTGCGCTCTTGGGCTTCGCCGCGAAGCACGTCGGCGGAAACGACGCGCCCGACAATATAGCCGACGCGCTGCTCGGCCCACTCGCCTATCGCGCCACCGTCGAATGCAAACTTGGCCGCGACGACACGATCTCGCAGTCTGACGCCGTGGCCGAAACGGCCAAGTTTCGCGATCCTTACCGGGCCGACTACTGCATGCTTGTCGCTCCGTCATTCGATGCCGAGGTTACGTTCGTTTCGGAACTGCAGACGCACGGGGTGTCCGCTTGGACCGTCGACGATCTCATTCGCGCGGCGACACTGCGATTCGACTGCTCGCAGCTTCGCCCGCTCTTCGCGCCCGGTTACGCAGCGGATGCGCTTGACGATCTTGCATGGGCCCGGATCCACGGCCCCGCTAGACGCTTGCGCGTCGTCGCCTCGCTGCTCGTCGAGATCGGCTTTGCGCAACAGAAGATGGCGCAGGGCCTCAGTGACCCAAATGTCGTGGTGAGCTTGCCGAACCGTGACTCCACCCCACTGCTTACGCCGGACGTCGCGCTCAGCCTCATCGACGACCGCCTTACGGCAGCCGGCAGCACGCGCGGCGTCACCCGCGACGAGATCGGTGCCGCATTCACCTGGCTTACGAGTCCCTACGTCGCTCGCGCCATTTGGACCAACGAGAATCACGCCGCAATAGTGATCCGCCCGACGCTGTTAGCCTGAGCCTTGCATCCTGAGTGTGTCGAAGGACGAAGGGCCGCGCGCTGTCGCCTTCGACTTAGCGCAGCGTCGCCGAGTCGGTGCTGGACTGCTCGGCTGCGAGGCTACGGACGCGCCGCGATCTCCGGTCGCGCCTTTGAAACGATGGAGCACGCGCTCTTTGCCATTCGAAAGGCTCTGATCGCGCGTTTGGAACTACGCGGTGCTCGTGGACGTGGCTAAGAGATCGGTGAGCATTGAAGCGGCCTCCGCACTGACCTCGGAGTACAACTCAGGAAACAATCCACATGCCTCCGAGGCGAACTCGACGCGTGTTTGTGGTCAGTTCCCACAGCTTGCCGGTAATCATTGGACTGTCAAGATTCTGCGAAATGCGATCCAGTTCCATTGCAGGACGCGTCGAAAGCCTCGGCCTCAGCGCAATCGTAGCCGAAGCCATGCCGCCCTTGAGCTGGTGGCCTCTTCTCGCGCCAAACTATCTCAGCCGTCGGTTCGTTCAGGCTTCAGGAGGCGCGGAGATGAGGGCTTCAGGTTTTGGCCGTTGCGCGGTAAGCAGCTTCGCGGCGACTGAATGCTCGCAGGCTGTGGCGGATCGCAGCCGCCAATCGAGGTGCCGGGCGCGACGACGCAAATCGCTGCATCATCAGAGGAGACCTTTCGTTACACCGAGCGCAGCCAGACGTTCATCGTGCCGGGCGGCGTCAAACTCGCCTCGCGTGCCCGTGAAGACGCGCAAGCCGAAATCACTCAGACCGGCCACCCTCGGCGGGAGATTGCGCCGTGCGCGAAATCAATTCACGGTAGCCCGAGCGCGTATCCTCACGCCGGGAATTGGTTTCCGGGCTACGGAAGAGAGGCCCGCAAGTGCGGGCGCCTCTCGCTACTCCAAAGGTTGCTTATTTGTGGATGCGGGCACCGGATGGGGCGACGGAAACTGCCATCGAGTAGGTCGACTGTGCTAAGCCTCTCATTATTTTGTAAGCTGGGCCACCTTTGGGATAATGCCACAAGGCGACAACTCTCCCGCTATGGGAATGGCCTCCTCCTAGGTGAGAGCCAACGACGGAATTCCCCTGAATTGCAAACCTATCGCCCAACGCAGAATTGAACGCACCATCTAAGCTAGTTGAGCCTACGACGGTTATCGTGGACCCCGAGAACGTAACGCGGTATAGAATCGAACCAGTCCTTACAACGATGTAGGTCCCATCCCAAAGCAGTTCGTAGGCATCGTTTAGTGTCTCGTTATTAGAGAAGTTTGTAAACTGGCTTGCTCCTTTGGGCAACTCAGCGAACGACCAGGCGCCGCTGACGGTTTTGCCGAGAATAAATAAATCGCCATGACCATCGTAACAAATCGGCCCGTAGTACGCCATCTCTGTGTCAGTGTAGAGACTCGGAGGTTCGTTCAAATTCTTGAAAAGGTCAATTCCGAGTCCTTGCCGCGAACCCGTACCCCCATTGAGG